>JAILCI010000058.1 GCA_024686335.1 Bacteroidales bacterium
CAGCAAATACCAGAATGTTGTCACTGTTCTTGTACAACCCGTCCGAAACAAGTTGCTGGATCATAGTGGTAAATGTCGTGTTGGAACTTAAAGCCGTCTTCTGGATTCCAAGATCGGTGTCTTTGTTGCAGGCATTGAACAGACACATGGCTAATAACGCCCATAAAAAAATTTTTTTCATAACTCTAATTTTAAAACAAACAATATTTCAATTCATTTTTAATGCAAAAATTTCTCTCCTCACTCGTTTGTGTACAGCTGTTCTTCGGTGATGGACAGGCCGGTGAAGGTGAACTGGAGGGTGGCGGTGTCGCGGAAAACCAACTGCGGGGGAATGTTCAGATAGACGCGGTTGTCGTCCTCGTCCGTGTAGTTGAGCGAGCGCGCCGGCATGTTGAAAAAGTCCTCCGAGGTCAGGTCAAAGGTGTCCACCGTGGTGGCGGTTATGCTCGTGCCGACCTCCTGCAACTGGACCAGCGTCGCCGTAGCACAATAATTGCCATGACCCTGACAATCAATATGGAATGTCTTGCCACTGGAATAGACACATCCGTTGCACTCACTAGCCCTATGTCCGATTCCCAATGCAAAGAGAACGGTTGTGCTTTCCGTCATGCCGCCGCCAGGGAGCGTTATGACCCGGTTCAATGCCTGTTCCTGAGCTGTCTTTGTGGAGCCTTCGTTCTCGCACGCAGCCAGCAGCGCAATTGCGCAAATGATTAATGTGGTTATTTTCTTCATTTTTTCTTGTTTTTTATGAATTAATCACGGATTCCGACGGCAAAAGTATAACAAATCCAGGCAATATTTATTTCCTCGCAGCTGGAATGTGTTCCATCTCAACCAAAAATATGACGTATGGGTTCCTCTTCCTTTGTCAACATTTTGATCACCAACAGTATGCAGCAAGTGCAAAATCATATTTTGAGATGGAACAAATAGGGTTTTGAGGGGGAATATGCGTACACCTTTGTTGTTCCCGAAAAGATTTTTTGATTACTTTTGCTCCCTGATTATCTGTTAAAATTTTATGAAGAAAAAGAACACCTTCCTTTTCGTCTTCCTGAATGTTGCCTTTTGCACTTTACTGCTCTGGTTCTTCCTCCGGAACTCGTTCCTGCGCCCCTATGCAGGCAGCCTATTGAGGGAGCTTATCCTAGGTGCTGTCTTGCTGGGCATACTCTACGCCAACTATTTTCTCCTGTATCCAAAACTGTATGGGAAACACCCAGCATTGTACTGGACGACGGTGGTGATGGTTTCGCTCTTGTCCGGCATCTTGGAGATAGCGGTGGCACGCGAGAACATTGAAGTGTGCTGCGTCCAGATTATCAGTGACTTGGGTCCCTTCAATTATTATGCGAAAACCCTCCTTTTCATCTCCGGCCGAAACCTGGCATTCAACTTCTTCCCTTTTCTTTTCCGGGAGAGGCAGCACCTCCAGTTGGACTTGGACACGGAAAAAAGGACCGTTTTCCAGGAGGTCAGGATGCTTGACGTGACCAGCATGGGCGAAGACAGAAACTACCATCTCATTCCCATTGATGACATCTACTATTGTGAACAGGATGGGAACTTCACCTCCATACACATGGTGCAGGGAAACAAATACACGCGGCTCGGCTCCTTGCGGCATCTGGAGCAGATCGTCGGTACGGGCGACTTCATCCGCATATCCCCCTCCCTGCTGCTCCCCTACCGACAAATCAAATCATGCAACGGCAGCGAAGTGTTTATGAAGAAGACCCCTTGGGAAAAAACGCCCCGCGCATTCAAGATAAACCCCAAATCCAGCCAACAGGTTTCAGAGGCCATTCTCCTACACTTTCAAGAGGTCAAGATGCAGAGAAAACGGGAAAAAATGGAGCAGCCCAGAAAGAAACGGAACCCTATCAAACCTTCCGCTGAAAAGATGGATACGGTCCTCCAAAAAATCCGGGAACTTCCAGGCTCCAGAGCCAATGGAATCGCTGCCCAAACTAAATACTCTCCAAGCACGGTGGAGCGCTGCCTTTCCGAACTCCGCAAGCAGGGCCTCGTGGAGTTCCGCGGCTCCAAGAACAAGGGAGGATACTTTGTGGTGGAAAGGGGAGAAGAGGAAGAGGAGGAAATGAACAAAAATTAAGAGTTGGAAATAAAAATAACGGGGTAGATGTGCTCACACACCTACCCCGCACTGCGGACACCCCTTCCAAAGAAAGGGATATTAACGCCGCCATAATTTCATAAGTCCTTCTGTTATCCCAAGAACGGATAACCGTAGTCCGTTGCAGGGACGTATGTCTCCTTGATACAACGGGAGCTGATCCAGCGGACGAGGTTGAGCATACTGCCTGCCTTGTCGTTAGTACCGGAAGCACGTGCACCACCGAAGGGTTGACAACCAACCACAGCGCCTGTCGGCTTGTCGTTGATGTAGAAGTTACCAGCGGAGTGGCGCAAAATGTTCTCAGCCATGATGATAGCGTAACGGTCGCGGGCGAAGATGGAACCGGTAAGAGCATACGGAGAGGTCTCGTCGCAAACGTGCAACATCTCCTCATATTTCTCATCTTCATAAACATAAACCGTGATAACCGGTCCGAAGATCTCCTCACGAATAGACTCGTAGTCGGGTTTCTTAGCCACGATGATGGTCGGTTCAACAAAGTAGCCAACGCTCTTGTCGTAGTGACCGCCGAGGGCGATCTCTGCGTCAGGAGAGTCGATAGCTCTGTCGATGTAACCAGCAATGTTGTCGAAAGACTTCTCGTCGATGACAGCGTTGACGAAGTTGGAAAAGTCGCGAACGTCACCCATCTTAACGGTCTGCATCATCTCTTTGATGTGCTCCAATGTCGGGCCCCAGAGAGACTTAGGTACGTATGCACGAGAAGCAGCGGAGCACTTCTGGCCTTGATATTCGAAGGCACCACGGAGGATAGCCACTGCCAGCTCGCGTGCGGGAGCGGTGTGATGAGCAAAGATGAAGTCCTTGCCACCTGTCTCACCGACGATCTTAGGATAGGTGTTATAGTTATCGATATTCTGACCGATCAGTTTCCAGAAGCTCTTGAAAGTAGAGGTGCTACCGGTGAAGTGAACGCCTGCCAAGTGCGGGGACTTGAAGGCCACCTCGCTGATAACGGAACCGCTACCAGGCAGGAAGTTGATGACGCCATCAGGCAGACCAGCCTCTTGCAGGAGGACCATCAGGTAATAGTTGGAGAGAATAGCCGTAGTGGACGGTTTCCAGATGGTGACGTTACCCATCAAAGCGGGCGCCACATTCAAGTTCAGCGCGATAGAGGTGAAGTTGAACGGGGTGATAGCATAGACGAAACCCTCCATGCCTCTGTACTCGTTGCGGTTGAGGATGGTATGGTCGGAGATGGGTTGCTGGCCATAGAGCTGGGAAGCAAAATAGGTATTGAAACGCAAGAAGTCGATTGCCTCGCACGGGCAGTCGATCTCGGCCTGCATAGGGCTCTTGCCCTGACCGAGCATACAAGCGGCATTCAGTACATAGCGATATTTAGTGGCGAGCAGTTCAGCAGCCTTCATCATGATGGAAGCGCGCTCGATCCAAGGCATCTCTTCCCATCCTTTTCTTGCAGCCATGGCAGCATCAATAGCCATCTGCACCTCTTTTTTGCCAACTTTATGATATTTAGCCAAAACATGACCATGTTCCGTCGGCATCACAACTTGACCCAGGTCACCAGTTCTAACCTCTTTGCCACCAATGATCAAGGGAATCTCTATCTCCTGATTGTATTGTCTTTCCAGTTCGGCCTCTAAAAGTTTTCTTTCAGGCGTTCCGGGGGCGTAAGAGTAAACGGGTTCGTTTTTCGGTTCTCTGAATACATAATTTGCGTTGTTCATTTCAAATGTGTTTTTTAATGATTAATTTTGGGCTTAATGAGGGTGCAAAGGTACAAAAAAAAATGATGTTTGAAAGATTTTTTACATTGTTTTTTTAGAAAAGGACCATAAAAAAACGGCTCCTCCAAAAGAGAAGCCGTTGAATATGATTATTAATAATATTTCAGATTAGTCTTGCAGACAACGCACTGAAAGGCCATTGCTTTTCTTGAAAGTGCCAGGCTCGGAGGTCATATAAGATTGATAAATTATTGTCAACCATGCGTATGTGTCATCACTTCCTGAGGCTGTAGCACTCCAAATATACATAGTAGGATTAGAATTGAAATGGTCAGCATAACCCTGTTCCCATGCGACACCTGCATAAATGGGGTTGAAAGCAGCATAGTTAGATGAGGTAGTGATATTGTTCCTTAAAACAGTTAATTCTGCTGTGGTAGGAATGTGCCAGCCACGCGGACAAATACCTTGGTTCTTACCCTGTGACGTCATCATATTGGTTCTTACTACCATACTTGATGATGAACCAAGACCATAACCTGTAGCACCCGGCCAGTTGTAAAGACGACCATAGTTGGAAACATTGGACGAGTTGCCGTTGGGATAATACTCGTATCTAGTAGTTGTAGAACCTGTTTCTTCTACTGGACGGTGAGTAAGAGCTGTTCCAGCTCCTAGAGTACTGAAATTTGCCACATTATCATACTTGGTGGCTTTCATGTTTGTCTTCATCCAGCATTGGCTACCAATTGTTACGGTAGGATAGGTATTTCCTTGTTGATCTGTAAGTGTTTGACCGCAGGTGAGAGCCGTTCTAATGGGTTTCACGACAGAACTATAACCGGTTCCATAAGCATTGGTTGCATAAGAACGAACATAGTAAGTAGTATTGGCTGTCAAACCAGAAATAGTAATTTCATCTGTAGTAGAACTTAATACTATCCATTTTGAATTAACATCAGAAGGATTTGTGGAGGTGTTGGATGAGGTTGGGGCTGTTGTGGAAAGGGTTAAACTCCTTGTATAAACCAAACCCTTACTCGTAACAGGGCTTCCGCCATTATCTGAAACAGCATTTTTAATTTTTATACTATTGCTTGTTACATTGCTGCTGTATCTGTATGGACCCTCATAATTGCCAGAGAAACCTGAAGTAGGAGCACTTGGTGTAGTGAAATACTTTACTTCACCATAGGCAGTGTCGTTGGCATTGACAACAAAAGCACGGACATAATAGGTGGTGTTTGTGGCGCCTAAAATCGAAGTTTTTGAAAACTCTCCTGTTTCAGTACCTGAAACCACATATTTTATCATGTAATTATTTAAAGAGGGTGCTGCCGTTGCGGAATTCGACACAACAAATCCTTTTTGAGTATATGTAGGATTACCGGCATTAGTAACATTTCCTATAAAAGTATATATATGACCACTACCCGAATAATTGGCAGAGACTGTGGTAACAGCAGGAGATGCCAATGTGGTGAATTCATTGGATAATGTAGATGCGGAGAACCAGCCCCTATCTCTTGATCTTGCCTGAGCTTTATATTTGTATGTGGCTCCTGGCTCTAAACCAGAAATATCCATATAGAAAACACCTGTTTGCGGAGTACCTTGCAATTCGCCCGTATAAGAATCATCTGTTGTTGAGCCAGAAACACCAGTATACAGGTCTGCAACATTAACAAATGCACCACTTGAATTTTTCTTATATAAATAAAAACCCCATCTTGTCACTGAGTCAGCATTACAAGCAACACTTCCCCAGACTCTTATGCTAGTTTTAGCAATATTGGTGATTTTTCCCGTATTGGAAGTAGAATTGACAACATTATTGTTATAAACTGCAGCAGCTGGTAAAGTTGTGAAAGTTCTCACTTCACCATATTGAGTACCATTAGCATTGGTTGCAAAGGTACGGTAGTAATACTGAGTATTTGGCGTAAGACCTGTCAACTGAGTAGTGAATGGTCCGGAAGCCACTGTAAGAGACTTAACATTGTCTGAAATAGTGGGTGTCTCTGAAGTGCTATAGCAAACACCAAAAGCTGTCACGGCGGAGGCGGTAAAAGTAGCATTGATACCATCCGTGTATAAAGCTCCGGACACTGTTATGGTCTTTGTAGCATAATCCATTGAAGCACCTGTAAGGACAGAAGGTGTGGCAGCACCTTTGATACAGCGGACAGAACCACCTGTGGTGGACGCTAAGAACGACCCTGTTTGATCAGAAGAATTAAATGTTGTTTGATCATTCCACAAAGCATACTGAACAAGATAATCCGTGGTTCTGAAATTTGCGTGCAAGCCATAATAATAATATTCACCAGAATTTCCAGTACCTGCAGGATAAGCATTAAATCCTGTGGCATTGTTAGATGTCATGTCATTACCAACACTACAAGCATTTGTTGACTCTGTCCATCCGGAAGTGGATGCTAAAGCTTTTCCAACATTAGCAGCTGTTCCACCACACTGAAGGGAGGTCTGACCCTCAACATAGCTCTTAAGTGTAGCAAACTCAGCAGGAGAAGGCACATGCCAACCAGCCGGACAGATACCTTGTACCGAACCTGTAGAGGTAGAACAACCATTCATGACCGCACTATGAGAATAGAGGCGTCCATAGCTTACATTTACACTGGAACCATTCGGAATCATACTTGTTATAGAACCACCCCCTGGATAAGTAGTACTACGAAGATTTCTAGCCATCCAACACTGTGTTCCAATTTGAACAGTAGGATACGAATTGCCATTTTTATCACTTACGGTTGGTGCTCCAGGGCATGTCATGCCGAAACCACCATTAGCATCTGTAGTTAATTCATATTCATCACTATATGCCCAACCCACGCTGTTTCGAGCAGCAGCACGATAATAATATGTGGTGTTTGCTTCCAAATTAGTGTTTAAAATAGCATCTTTAGCAACACCATCGACAAACTGGGTAAAACCAGCCATATTTGCCGTTGTTGGGTGTGGATTTTTGGAATACATAATATATCTAACTGTAATATCCGTGCCACCATTGTCAGTAACACTAGCCGTTATCCTCTTTTGATATCTTGAATCTGTGGGGGCTTCTACGGTGGTTATCTCTACTGTGGGGAGTGTCGGAGAGTCAGCTGTAGTACCCTCATCTTTCAAACAACGGACAGCATATGGACCTGACCAGTTTGTAGCAAACGTGGGAGAAACTGCACTGTATCCCACATTAAAAACACTACCTGTGGCAGCTGTAGTCCACAATCTTGCACCAAGACTATGGTTTTGATAAAGAAGGAAGTTTAATCCGGAAGCATTATTCGTAGTAGATTGATTGTAACCAGGGGTGTTTGCAATTGTTGTTGAGGTCCATCCACTGGTAGCTGCCAATTCTTGAGAAACATCACCAGCATATGCTATCAAATCAGACAACTCCTCTTGGCTTGGAATATGCCAACCTACGGGGCAAATACCTCGAACCCCACTTGGAATATTTGTAGAAGCATCAGCCCCTTGCATAGCATCAGCCCATGTATAGTGTTTTCCAGCGTTGGCACTATTAAGACCAGGTGTGGTAGCGGTAACTGCTGTGTTATCAGCAGCGTGTGTGGTTTTAAGGTTCTCCTTGAGCCAGCACTGTGTTCCGATCATTACTGTATTGTAGGTATTACCGTCAATATCCGTAACTGTAGCCAATCCCGGACAAGGCTGTCCGTCTTCTACAGTATGGAAGGCAACAGCCTCACCATAAGCCGTATCTACAGCATTGATTGCATAAGCACGATAATAATACTGGGTGTTGGTGGAAAGAGTTGAGATAGTTTCTCCGGGCATAGTAAATGGGAAAGACGAAATTGTCGTAGTCCAGTTCGTATTAACCTCAGCAGTATTAAATTTAACATTGCTACTAGTTCCTATTACAAAACCATATCTAGTAATAGGCATGTCACCATCATCAGTAATCTTGCCACCCAAAATCCAAGCACTTGTCTGAGTAATGTTTTTAACACTGTCAATAGTCTCTACAGAAGGTGCACTAACAGCGGCCATTTCTGAAGAGGTAGAAGCATCTTCATTACGGACGCAACGCACCTGTTGTGCTGCATGGAAGTTATAGCCCGTGTAACTGGTTGATAAAGATGTTGCAGAGATATATGGACCATAGGGATTACCAGAAACCCTAGTTGAACTCCAAAATCCTGCATAATCGCCATACTCATAAATAGTGCCATCGCTTATTTCTCCAAGTGGGAATGCCGAGAATCCTAATTTATTCCATGTCTCATCAGGAAGTTCGTCCGCCCATAGAGATGAATTTGCGCTCAATTCGGAACTATTATTACCATATTTTGTCTGAACATATGTTCTCAACTCATTCCACTCAGCCAAACTGGGCACATGCCATCCATTAGGACAGATACCTTGAACATTGCTCGGGTTACTATCGCTGGACGTCGGTGTCTTACCACCTCTCATGACAGCAAACCAGTTATACAAATAACCATATTGATTACCTATGGAAGAACTACTATTAGGATAATAGTATGCAGCCGTTGAGTCTGTCTTAAAGTCTGAAGTATAACCATGATAAATAGATACACCATCAGCGTAAGAAGTAGAACGCAAACTCTCTTTCATCCAACACTGGTTACCAATCTTCACGGTATTGTATACTTTATTGTTATAGTCGCGAACAACAGGAGTCGTAGGACAAGCCTCTCCATCCTTAGGTGTATTAATCTCTTTATTGAGATCTTCTATGCTGTCCAACAAATCATCAATCTGATTATTGAGTTCATTGAATTTGGCCAACATGTTATCATAGATATCTTGCAAATCGCAGAAGTTCACGGCCTGTTCACAAGCAGGAACTCCAAAAGGAAGTTCTTCAACATCTAATGTACCATCACTTTCTATACCGTTCAATACGGAAGGAACTGTTATTGTACCATTCACTTGGTTATTTCCGTTCATAATCACATCATCCATGAAGTCCTTTTCACCATGGATAAGTTCATCATCCGTTTTGTTTACAAAGTTAGAAAGATCTGCATTGGTAAGATATCCACTCATATCAGGTTTATTCTGAATGAAAGCTTTAGAGGTGGGATCTGTCTCATTCCAGTCAGCATTAACCTGCTCTTCCATCTCAGATTCAGTAATATAACCAGCATCGTTAGCCAATTGACTTACATTAGTAGGCATTGTTGGGATAGAAGGTTTATTTTGAATATACGAAGGAGCCGTCACATCCGTCTCTTCCCAATCAACTTGTTGTTGCTCAGGAATATCATCAGCAGTGATGTAGTTGGCGTCATTAGTAAACTCACTCACATTCGTGGGCTTGTTGTCAAGGTCATTGTAATCATTGGTAAATGCTACAGATGAAAATTCTGGTTTGTCAGAAATGTTGTTCCAGCCCATCTTTACGAAACCGCCATTTGTCAAGAAGATTGTATCATTACTGATGCTCAACACTTGATATTCAGGAATGGTAGGTTTGTTCAAAATCTGAGCGGCACCGCTCGTGGCATTCCAGTCTGCATTTACCTGAGCAGGAACATCACTTTGGGTAATATAGTTTGCATCGTTAGTAAAGGCACTCACATTCGTTGGTACAGTTGGAATCGTAGGTTTGTTGGTCAAGTCATTATAACTACCGCTGGTAGCTACCGTAGCCAAATTCGGCTTATTCAAAATCTGAGCGGCGCCGCTTGTGGCGTTCCAGTCGGCGTTCACCTGTTCAGGTGTTGTAAGATTTACCGTCTGGTTTGTACTCTGGTTAGCTGTGAAAGTACCTACATTATTACCATTTTGTTGGATGGTCAACGTAGCATTGTTCACCACGGGGATAGTCGGCTTGTTGGTCAAATCTTCGTAACTACCGCTCGTAGCAACAGGAGCCAGTTCAGGTTTGTTCAGAATCTGAGCTGCACCAGTAGTGGCGTTCCAGTCTGCATTTACCTGAGCCTCTGGGATCGTCGGCTTATTAGTCAAGTCATTATAGTTGCCGCTCGTGGCTATAGGTGCCAAGTTCGGTGTGCCTGTCAAGTCACTATAGGCACCACTCGTGGCTACTGCAGCAAGATTAGGCTTATTCATAATGTATTGGACACTGGAGGTGTTAGTCTCAGCCCAGTTGGCAGGCAACTGTGAGATCTCACCACTGGTGGTCGGGATCACATACTGGTGGTCACCCGTAGCGTCCGTTACCGTGATGATAACATTGGAACCGGAAGCTGCAGCCACCACTGTCGGGGAAACACCATCCGTTCCATCTTCACCATCCACACCATTCGTTACCGTGTAGTTGAAAGTGGAACCGTCTGTGTAAGTAATCGTGTAGGTATCTTCATTATCCGCTGTACCTGTCTTGGCAATAGACTGAATACCTTTACCTGCAGGCCCTGCAGGGCCAACAGGACCTGTAGCACCGGGAGCACCATTAGTGATATTGAATGTCGTTGAGGTGCCATCTGTGAAGGTGATGGTATAAGTATCAACTAAGTCGGTAGTCGCGGTCTTGGAAATAGAGGCAATGCCAACACCATCCGTTCCGTTCGTGCCGTTGGTTCCATTCGTACCATTTATACCAGGAGCGCCAGGAGCACCATTCGTCACCGTAAAGGTTCCAGTGGTTCCATCCGTATAATTGATTGTATAGGTGTCCTGAAGACCATTCGTTACCGGACCCGTAATGTTGGTGATACCGCGACCATCGGTTCCGTTAGTACCATTTGTTCCATCCGTACCATTTATACCAGGAGCACCATTCGTTACTGTAAAAGTACTTGTAGTTCCGTCTGTATAAGTGATTGTATAGGTGTCCTCCAACCCTACGCTTTCAGGACCTGTGATTGAGGTGATGCCACGTCCGTCAGCACCAGCAGCAGCGGCGGTGCCATCCAAACCGTTAGTCACCGTAAAGGTGGAGGTGTTTCCATTCGTGAAGGTGATAGTATAGGTGTCCACATTACCTACAGTGCCAGTCTTGGCAATAGAGACGATGCCGTTACCTGTCTCACCGGCAGGACCTGTAGCGCCTGTAACACCAGGA
The DNA here is from genome assembly GCA_024686335.1 of Bacteroidales bacterium. GTDB lineage: Bacteria > Bacteroidota > Bacteroidia > Bacteroidales > WCHB1-69 > F23-D06. The sequence continues at coordinate 10,910 of JAILCI010000058.1, forward strand.
GCGCCAGCAGCACCGTTAGTGACTGCAAAGGTACTTGTAGTACCATCCGTATAGGTAATCGTGTAGGTGTCGACCAATCCGTTTGTCGTCGGACCTGTGATTGTGGCGATGCCGCGACCGTCTTCACCATCCTCGCCATCAACACCAGGAGCACCAGGGGTACCTGCTGCGCCAGCGGCACCGTTCGTTACTACAAAAGTGCTTGTAGTGCCGTCAGTATAGTTAATCGTGTAGGTGTCGACCAATCCGTTTGTCGTCGGACCTGTAATAGTGGCAATGCCACGGCCGTCTTGACCATCCTCTCCGTCGGCACCAGGAGCACCTGGAGCACCTGGAGCGCCCGCTGCACCAGCAGCACCGTTTGTAACTGTAAAGGTGGAGACTGTACCGTCAGTATAGATGATTGTATAGGTATCGACAAGACCATTTGTCGTCGGGCCGAGGATACTTGAGATGCCGCGACCGTCGTTGCCAGGAGCGCCGGGAGCGCCGGCTGCACCTGCAGCGCCATTCAACACTGTAAAAGTACTTGTGGTACCGTCAGTATAGTTGATAGTATAGGTGTCCTGAAGACCTACAGTCACAGGACCTGTGATAGAAGCAATACCATTGCCCGTTGCACCCGTTGCGCCAGCAGGACCGGCGGGGCCAGCAGGACCCGTTGCACCAGGTGCGCCGTCCGTACCGTTTCTAAGAACATAAGTCTGCATAGTGCCGTCGCCCATCGTCAACGCAAGCACATAGCCCGTGTCTGTCGGTGTGATGGCAAAAGCCGGCACATTGCCCGCACTGCCTGCATACAATGCATATGGCACGCTCAGCAACTGCTGCACGCCCTCTATGCTGTAGTTGATGCCCCCCTCCGGGTCTATCTCGGATTTCAGATAGAACGGACCGTTGCCCCAGTCTATAGACTCCATCGATCCCGTCACTGCCGTGCCGTCGCCCACCTCCAACGTCATCAATCCGTTGGCGTTCGTCGTCACCGTGTGGTTCTCCACATACACCGGCGTACCGCTGATGCTCCCCTGGAGTATCGTGATCCGGGCAGACACACTCTGGTTCTTGATCAGGACACTGTTCGCATCCCTGACCACTGCCTGATAGCTCATCTTCTGGGGCGCCTGGCCAAACAGCGTCACCAATGAGAACATCAGGAAACTTGCAAATAGTAATAGTTTTTTCATAATTTTATATTTTAATGATTATTTTTTCATTTTTTGGGTACTACATCTTGTTCTTCACCACCTTGAACGTCTTCAGGAGGGTGTTGCCTTCCATCACACGCAGCTGATAGGTGGAGGTGGCGTACGAAGAAAGGTCCATCCGCGTCTCGAAGTCCGTCACCGTGAACACCTGCAGCAGCTTTCCGCCGTTGTCGTACAGCTGGGCTGTGAGACCTCCTACCGGCATGTCGAAGTTCGTGATGCGCAACTGCACGTACTGCGTCGTGGGGTTCGGATAGAGCACCGCCTCCAGCGTGATCCCTGGGTAGTCGGATATGCCCACCGTCTGGATCTCGTAGGGCTGCTGGACACCCTCTATGATGTACTGGGCGCCGCTAGTGGCCTGCTGGTCCGCAATCTGACCCACTGTGTATGTCACTGTGCCACCAGCTCCGGAGGCCGTGCCGCCAGTGGTTACAACTGCTGACTGGCTGAACAAAGAAGTGGCGAAAATGCTAAATAACAATAAAAGATAAAGTTTCTTCATATTATAAGATTTTAATTCCACAATAAATTATTCTCTGCAAAAATGTAGATTCTTTTTGCAAAAATAAATAGGTAAAATTACTCAATTTTACCTAAAAAAATAGTTGTGGTGGAGCAGTGTCTGTAGAGGCGCCATGCATTGTGCCTCTACATCAAGAAATGGAGTAAATTTATTATACTATACCATTTTCAAACACATAATGAATGAGTTCGGCAGTACTATTGAAACCGAGTTTTTTGAAAATATTGTTTTTATGGTTTTCTACAGTTCGAGGGCTGATATTTAATTGATCAGCAATTGCCTTTACCGCATGCCCTTGTGCGCAGAGCCGCATAATCTCCACCTCTCGTGGGGTGAAGGTCTCTCCCTCAACAGGTGACTTAGCCGTAGAAACGACATGAATAATCTCGGAAATATCTTTACCAAAATATTCGATGCCATTACTAACTGACTCTATAGCAGACAGAAGAGTGTCCGTGTCTGCAAATTTACTGATAAATCCACTTATGCCCAGTTGTATCAACTGAAGAATATTATTTTTGTTATTGTCGGCTGAAATGATAAGCACTCGAGTATCTCGATTCTGTTCACGAAGAAATTCAACGACTTCTCGACCATGACCATCTGGAAGCATCAAGTCTAACAATATCAAATCAATGTCTTGGTGCTGCTCAAGGAATTCTTTTGCCTCTTTTACAGTACCTGCCTCTCCAACAACTTCAATGGAAATAGAACTATCATGCAAAGCCAAAACCGTCCCCATCCTTGTAAGGACATGATCTTCCACCAACAATACTTTAACTGGATCCATGAGATTAGATTTTAATAATTAATATTGGGATTGTCAGCTTTTTCAAGCGTGAATGTGAACGTTGTTCCTTTCATTTGTTCACTAGTAAAGGAAATTCTGCTTCCGCTACGATTGATTAACTCTTTGCATACTAAAAGGCCTATACCTGTACCGACTTCTCCTGCGGTTCCATGTGTAGATATTTTATTTCTATTGAAAATCAATTGTTTCTCTTCATCATCCATCCCTACTCCATGGTCTCTCACGCGAAGATAGATGATTCCATTATTTTCTTCGGATTCAACTTCTACCGTTCCATCTTTAAATGAGAATTTAATGGCATTATGTAATAGGTTATAAAATACTATCCCAAAGAAGTTGATATCAGCCATCACATATAGATTCTGTGGTATGGAAGAATTTATAGTGATATTTTTAGCCTTCGCCAAGGGCTGTATTCTTCGAATATTTTCTTTAATTACAGATGGAAGGTCTATTCGGATAGGTTTGTATACTAGACGGCCACTCTCGAGAGAAGCCCAGTCTAACAGATTGGCTAACAAATCGCTCAGGGATTCACTGCTCTCTTTTACTGCTAAAAGTTGCTGCTTCTTATCAGCATCACTGATATCATCGTAATGGGCACAGATAAGGTCCAGCATTCTTTTTTGGGCCTGGACTGGGTTCTTTAAGTCATGAGATAAAATAGAAAAAACTTGGTTTTTATTTCTGTTGCTCTCTTCCAGGGTTAGAATATTTTTTTTGCGCATGCTAGAGAGACGAAGGGAGACAAATACTATAATCGTAATCAAAATCAACAGAATTAGAAGCACCAAAAACCAGATTAAATGGTTATGGAGTGATTTCTCTTGTTCTCGAATTTTTGCCTCTTTTTCACGTGTCTCATAGGAAACCTGGTATTCGCTAAGGGCTTTTTGATATTTTTCATCTTCGAGAGAATCTCGAATAGAGGTACTACGTTCAAAGTAGGAAATTGCTTTACTTAATTGGTTCGTTTCTTTATTTATGATATAAAGTTGGTGGAGAATCCGCCACTGCAATGGACGAGCACCTATCTCTTCGCATAACTTATTACCTTTAAGAAGATACTGTTCCGCCGCATTATAATGTTTCATCTCCTTTTCGCACATTCCAAGTTGTTTCAAGGCAATGATTTGCTCAATATAATTCTGGGTCTTCTCAAAATATGCTAGATTATCCAGACAGACTTCACGACACTCTTCAAGTTTTTTCAGTCTCATCAAAACATCAGCTTTTTGAGAAGAGCGTATATGCATCTTATCCTCGCGACCGGCTTTTTTTTCTATTTCTAGAGCTTCATCAATACAGGTAAGAGCCTCTTCGGGTTTATCCATAGACATCAAGATTTCGCTTTTTATGCCTAAGCGGATTGAGAGTGATCTAAATTGATCGTCAGGATTATTGCGCTCGATGGTTATGGCTTGGTCAATGAGATTAAGAGCTTCCTCAAAGTGTTCAGTAGATAAATTAATGGCTGCTAGTGAGTTGAGAGCGGAACTTTGAATTTTTAGGTCAGAAAGTTCAAGTCCAATGTCATAATCTTTTTGAGTATATTTTAATGCTTTTGAAAAATCACCTTGGCGCTGTAAGGCAACATTGAGAATCTCATAACAACTAGAGAGCCATCGGAGGGAATCTTTATCTAAAAATTTGAGAGTTTTTTCACCATATATTATGGATTGTTGAAATTTAGCAAGATCCAGCTGATACGATGCAAAACCAAGATAAACAAGGGCTTGAGAAAAATTCTTATCTTTACGATGTTCTTTAGTAACAGTATAGTCATACATCTCATCCTTCTCAAAAACCTTTATTAACTGGGAAGAAAGAGAGGAACGTTGTTTAGACGGTGTTTGTTCAAAACGGGCAAAAAGGCTATCAACGGGGATATCTTGAGCCACTAGGGATAATGGCAGCAAAAAGATCAGGGTAAATATGACTATTCGGATATGCATAATTAACTAAAAGGGTGCAAAAATACGTATTTTGGCTTAAAAATAGGCAAAAAAAAAGCAGCTGTCGTGTTTGACAGCTGCTCTGTGGTATTGGGCGACGACCTACTCTCCCACCGGGTCTGGCAGTACCATCGGCGCGGTCGGGCTTAACTTCTCTGTTCGGAATGGGAAGAGGTGTGCCCCGAC
>JAILCI010000059.1 GCA_024686335.1 Bacteroidales bacterium
TGCCTTCCGTGTGTTTTCCCTTTTGCTAAACGCTGCATTTTTGTTCCCGTTTGCCGCCGATGTCAGAGGGCGGACAGAGCGGGCGGGATTCATGTCGGCTTGATCTTTTGGCAACTTTTCTATCAAGAGAAAAGTTGAAGAATTATAATTATGGGAGTCGCTTGCCATGAAGTCCTTGCCTCCTTCATGAAAACATCTATTAGCAACATACTTGGGCATACATGGTGCCATCATGTATATAACTCCCTAAATAAATGTCCTAATCATCATTTCTCATCAAATCGGATAGTTTTACAAGTGGATGATGATATTGGCGCTCCTTCAACGTGGATTTATCTCTCAATTCCACAGCTTGCATCGGACAGAAGTGAACACAAGCCAAACATTGAGTGCAGTTTGATTCGCAATGCGCCTTGCCATTTATCTTCACAATATTTTCCCTTGGACAAACATTAATACAGACACCACAACCATTACACTTCTCTGGACTCACAGTGGGAGTGAGCATTGGCAAAGTTCGCTTCTGTATAAATGGCCGAGCACACAAGGCACCTATCGGACCCCACCACGCATAATGCAGACTATGAACTTCTGCCGCTATATCTTTGGCAATGCGCTCCAAACGCGAAGCATAACGCTCAAATTTCCAAACTTGATCGTTTGGATTCCTTCCAAAACCGATGGCGCTATTGTCTGGCACTCTGATCTTATTACTATAGGCCACATGAATTCCGTTATCGCTCAAGATCTTGCCCACATTCCATATCGCGTTACCTGCTTGAGCACCGCAAGGGATAATGATGAAAACATAAGCATCCGATGACAACCTAAGACGAGGAATGAGATCAAGAACTGCGCGAGGTGCATTGAACCAATAACTGGGATAAACCAAACCGATTCGTTTCTCAGACATCAAATTACGATGGGCCGCCTCGCTGAGCGGCATCACCGAATCCTGTAATCTCTCTGCAAGTTGTCTGCTAATTGCAAGACTATTCCCTGTTCCTGAAAAATAGAGTATCATACTGTTTGATTCTTTTAAAGCATCCTGTCGGAACACTTGACGGCAAAAGTACATAAATTCCAAAATAAATGGCAATAACTCCTTTCAGAAAAATGAAAACATGACAATAACTTTGTATCTTTGCACACTAAAAAGACATCCTTATGAGATATTACATCGTGGACGCATTCACCGACCAACCCTTTGGGGGCAATCCTGCGGGCGTAGTCCTACTAGAAAATGGCGCGTTTCCTTCAGAACAATTGATGCAGCGGATTGCAGCAGAATTGCGTTATTCTGAGACTGCATTCGTGCAGCAGAACGAAAAACGGGAGTTTACAATCCGCTACTTCACTCCGGCTGGAGAAGTACCTTTATGCGGACACGCAACCATTGCCTCTTTCGGCGTACTATTTCAAGAAGGAATCCTCGAAGATGGTACAGAATGTCTTAATCACACAAAAGCTGGTGATTTACAAGTGATTGCAGGCAAAAACGTGATGATGCAGATGGCCTCACCCGAAGCAATGGCAATTATCGAAGACCAGGATCGTCTATACCAGATAATGGGCAGCGAAAGGGAAGGTGTCGAGCTACTGCCACAAATCGTCTCAACTGGGCTGCCCGACATCATCATGCCTGTTCGCGATGTGGATGCATTGCAAAGCTTACATCCCGACATGAAAGCCTTGAGCAAACTCAGTGAAGAGTTGGATGTCACAGGTGTACACGCTTTTGCCTTAAGCACAGATGGTCTCACTGCTCACGTCCGCAACTTTGCTCCACGCTACGACATCGACGAAGAGTCGGCTACGGGCACAGCCAACGCTGCACTTACCTATTTTTTATATATAAACAACTTATTAACCCCTCCCAACAAGTGTACTTACCTTCAGGGTGAGGCAATGCAACGGCCCTCCGTCATTACCACCAAACTGGAAGTCAACAACGACTGCGAAATTTGGGTTGGTGGTGAAAGCTATATAGTAGCAGAAGGTAAACTATTCGTTTAATCTACTCCTTATACTTCGTAAATTGGTATTTATCTCTCAATTCCTGTTGCTTCTCGGCAGGAAGTGAGGTAAAATAGGATTTCCAGCCCGGACAAAAATTGATGTGCCAACGCCAAAAACGCCCTACAAGAGAGGTCGGCTTCTCATCATAACGAGCGCGTATTTTGCAGTTTTCGCAATTGTTTGCCATAGTATGTTGTTTTTGAGAGCGCAAAGATAAGATTTATTTTTCACTATCTATTCTTTTCATAAAAAAGAAAACCTAGATTATCATATCTTTGCCATGCAAAACAAAACAAACAATAACAATGGAAAAACCTATTCTCTACATCGACATGGACGGGACTCTTGTTGACTTTCAATCTGGCATTGACCGTTTGGACGAGAAGACTCGAATGTTATACAACAAACACTACGATAGCAAAACAGATACCAAATACGGTGCTCACTATGATGATGTACCCGGCATCTTTGCACTGATGGATCCAATGCCAGGCGCCATCAAAGCAGTTGAAGAACTCACTAAACGCTACGACCTCTACATACTCTCCACTGCACCATGGAACAACCCCACGGCCTGGTGCGACAAGTTGAATTGGGTAAAGAGATACTTCGGAGGTGGGGAAGACTCTGTCTTCTACAAGCGTCTCATCCTTTCGCACCATAAAGACCTCTGCCGCGGCAGCATCTTAATTGATGACAGACCTGAAAAATGGGGTGCAGGTAACTTTGACGGGGAAGTAATCCATTTCGGCGAGGAACCGTATAAAACATGGCCGGAAGTGGTAAAACATTTAATGGGTTTGTAGGATCGAATCGCATTCGACTATAGGGGCGAATCGCATTCGACTATAGGGGCGAAATCATGGATTATAACAAAAATGGCAAACCCTTGTACGGCATAAACCTCAACCCGGACGATCTCGAACCTGGCAGATGGTTTGACGTTTAAGATTCCTGATACTAGCAGAATTTGCCCTCCGCTCATTTTTCTTCTCACTTTTGCATCGTGATTTTTCGTCAGAAAAATTTTTCCCGACATGACGAAAAATCTGTTTTGTAGTATATCTTTTATAAATGACAAAATATGCAAACGATGAAAAAAAATGAACAAAATTTTAATGCAATCCAAGCACTGACTCACATAGCCAGGTTGCTTGACAACTCCGGTTATGACCTCTTCCGTCTTCACAATCCCGAATTGCCTGAAATTAGCAACATCAACAATGCCAACAGATTAAGGATGGCACCTGATTCCAAACCTGTACTCACTGAGGATGAAAAAGCTCAAGTGAAAACAGAAATTGAATTTCTCGGCAAGTTCTTTAAAACTACTCCGATAGAAACCCTTCTCCTTGTCGCCATCTATTCAATACAAAGTAACTCCAGTGGCAGTGCAGATACACGCGACATTTGCCGTTTTCTCGACCTGGAAGGTCTTGACTTTCTTCCTTTCAAGAAGAGTTTGCTCAATCTTCCGCAAAAACGATTAACTCGCGTTACAAATCACAGACGTTCCGACGACTACGTTATAACAGATACGGTAGAGCAGGCACTACTGCATAACAAACCGCTTAGAAAAATGAAACCACTGGAAATCAGCCGTTTCCAATTCTGCGAGGTGATTTCTAACTTCATTGAGGACCGCAGTCGTGACGACATTGACACTGAAGAACTTTTTTCCTTGGTTGAGAGAGAGGAGAATGTCAATACCCATCTTAAGTTCATCAAAGAACTGAAAAAGATATTACCCGATGCGGAAGAACGCACTTTATTTTATGAAATTTGTGACGATTTTCTGCGCTCTCGACGCCATCAAAACACTGATTTGGAAGTTACCTTGCGAGATATCTATGACGACCTCAACGCCAGCTACTATGTTGCACGAAGCATTATGAACAAAAACCACCCTATGCTTCAAAAAGAGCTAGTAGAGCTTCTTCCCGCCAAATTCCTGGCTGAGGCAGAATTATGCCTGACCGAGAAGGGTAAAAAGTTGTTGTTAGAAGATGATTACGATCTCTTCTGTGGCAAGGGTAACAGCGACAAACGTCTGGTGACACCCGAAAAGATACCTGCACGAGAACTCTTCTTCAGCACTGAGCTAACCGAAAATATTAACTTCGTGAAAGAGAGCCTAATGGAAGATGCTTTCGTGGAACTGCAAAAACGTCTGGAAGAGAACTCTCTTCCAAAAGGTGTTGCCATCTTGATGCATGGTTCTCCTGGCACCGGCAAGACCGCCACTGCTGAGATGATTGCCAAAGCCACAGGCAGAAGCGTCTATCATGTGGATATAGCCGCCTCTAAGAGCTGCTGGTTCGGCGAGAGTGAAAAACTCTTCAAGAAAATCTTCACTGATTACAACCGCATGTGCGAAACCGAAGAACGCAAACCCATCCTCCTCTTCAACGAAGCCGATGCCCTCTTCAGCAAGCGTCGAGATGTGGACAATGGCGGCAGTTGCACCCAAACAGAAAACTCTCTGCAAAATATCTTGTTGGAGGAAATGGAAAAACTAGACGGTATCCTCATCGCTACCACCAACCTCTGCACCAACTTTGACGATGCCTTCGAACGCCGTTTCCTCTTCAAAATCAAATTTACAAAACCGACCACAGAAGCCAAAAAAGCCATCTGGAAAAACAAAATGAGCTGGCTGTCCGACGAAGATTGCGAGAACCTCGCTAATAGATACGATCTCACAGGTGGTGAAATCGACAACATCGTCCGGAAAAGCGTAATGGAGAATGTACTAACCGGAAAACAACCTACCATGGAAATGCTGTGCTCCTGGTGCCGCGGGGAAAACCTGGAACGCAAAGGTGGAAACGCCATCGGCTTTTCACATAACTAACGCTTGAAAACGAAATTGACCAGATGAAAGCAAAGTAAACGGTTCCAATAGGGCCGATATATAATCGGCCCTATGTTTTTTGAATAATAAGGTCGATGTGTAACATCGACAAGAACTCCAAATATGATGTCTCCCTTTTGAAAAGGTATAATTAGAACAAATAAAAAAACATCTTTTTCATATTTTTGCATTTTCAAACTCTCAAAAAGCATGTCAAAAGGTCTTTCCAAATCCAAGTACACCAATTTCAGAAAATGCCCAAAATGCCTATGGTTGGGCGTGTATAAACCTGAAGAACAAGTAATTGACGCCTCTACAGAGGCTCGTTTCACCGCCGGCAACGAGGTCGGTGACCTGGCGATGGGTCTCTTTGGACCATTCACGGAGGTCAGTGCCTATACTCCCGATGGAAGACTCGATGTGAAAGCAATGCTGTCACACACACAAGATTGTCTAGACAATGAGGTGGAGAATATTTGTGAAGCCTCCTTCTCCTTTGACGGGTGCTTTTGTGCTGTTGACATCCTACACAAACAGGATGGCGGATATGCTATATACGAAGTCAAAAGCAGCACCAGCGCCGACAAAGAGGTATACGCTCAAGATGTAGCTTTTCAAAAATGGGTACTGACTAAGTGTGGCGTAAATGTGACTGGCAGCTATCTGGTCTGCATAAATAACGAATATGTGCGCCATGGCGACATCGACATCCACCAGCTATTCAGTATCAACGACATCTCCGAAGGAGTAGATGCCGAATACCCTCAGATTGCAAACAACTGCAAATTGGCAAAAGAAGTGTTAAACTCTTCAAAAGAGCCGTCAATCGCTGTTGGAAGTCAATGTCAAGATCCATACGAATGTGCTTTCAAAAATTACTGCATGCGACAAGAGGGCTTTACAGAAACAGGCCCCTCAGTTTTTGACCTATATAGACTTAATTACGAAAAGAAATTGGAATATTGGCGAGACGGAATCATCACCTTCCCAGAAATTGCCAAGAGTGACATTAAGCTCTCCAACATTCAAGAGATACAGGTATCATGCACATTGGAAAACACGAATCATATTGACAAAAAAGGCATTCGAAACTTCCTTGACTCCCTCTCCTACCCCATCTATCATCTGGATTTCGAGACCATGATGCCAGTAATTCCACCCTTTGACGGTGTGAGACCCTATCAACAGACACCTTTCCAATATTCACTGCATATTGAGCACAAAGATGGCACGCTGGAACATAAAGAGTTCTTGGGCGACTCCGTGCATGATCCACGCCGGGCACTTGCCGAACAACTGTGTCATGATATTCCTAAAAATGTCTGTTCTATGGCTTACAACAAGGGTTTTGAATGTGGCCGTCTCAACGAATTAGCTGAGTATTTTCCCGATTTGGCCGACCATCTGCTCAATATCAGCGACCATGTCGTAGACCTGCTAGAGCCCTTTAGAGCAGGATATTGCTACTATCCAGCCATGGGTGGCAGTTTCTCAATCAAATCTGTACTCCCCGCCCTCTTCCCTGACGATCCCAAACTGGATTATCACAACCTCCCTGGTTGCGTACACAACGGCGGCGAGGCCATGGATATCTATCCACAAATTGCAAAAATGTCTAGTCAAGAGCAGGAAGAGACTCGCGAGTCGTTGCTACGTTATTGCGAATTGGACACTTTCGCGATGGTAAAGCTTCTCTCCAAACTGCGAGAGTTAGCAAGGTAAACAGCTACTCCTCCACCTTCTCGACCTTAAAGATATTGATTACATCTGCATCAGGACAACAGATGCGAATACTCTTCCCATCACCTTCGGGCAATTTCCCATCATAACGGAGAATGTCAATGTACGGAAAAGCCACATGTTGCACCATGGGACAGAGTTTTCCACGCTCGGTATCAAAATCAAAACTATCGCCAATCTTGTGTCCGCGATGGCAATGACCTTCGCCTTTCTTGTCCACTAGGGTTATTTTAATTTTAGGTTTGCTCATAATCTTCTGTTTTTTCATTATTTTTTCCCCATTTTAGACGTTCCATGAAATGTCTCTACATCGGGGTTCCGCAGACTAATTACATTAAAATCAATGTGTATACTCCAGTATCTCCACCTTATCTCCAAGTCTCTCGCGCACGAGAGATATCATCTTCTCGTAAAAGGGACATGGATATCCCAGAGGTGTTCCTTTTTTGATACAGGAGGCAAAAGCTATCACCTCCGCGCCACGGTTGATAAGCAGTTGCGCCTTCAACAAAACGCGTTTGCCAGGACAACCGCCGCAGTTGGTGAAGCCGACCAGCTCCAGATCGCCTTCCAAATGCTCAAAGGCGCCACCTTTCTTTTTTAAAAACATGAAATCTGCCGTACCAGGACAATAGTCCTCCGTCTGAGAACAACGGATAATTCCAATTTTACAACTCTTTTCCATTATTATTTATTCATAATTATCGATAAATATTTTTTTATTACTAAGACGTTCCATGAAACGTCTCTACATCAGGGTCCCGCACTTCTTCTCTCCTTAGAGACGTGTTAATAACGCGTCTTTACAAAGTGACTCCGCACTAAAAAACTATCAACTGTCAACTATCAACTCTCCACTGAAATGACTCCTTTCCTGCGCCGATCTCAAAATGACACTTGGCGATACCGAGATCTAGCTTCGGATAGGAATTCAGCAGGGTGAAACGGGTCTTGGCTTCCACTTGGTTGCCGTTAGTCAACAAAAACTCAAACTTTTGCTGGTTGATGGCGGTAGGAGCCAGCAGGGCAGCCTCCATGCCACATCGGAACCAGTCGGGCATTGCACCTTCTACTTGACAATAATATTCCAATCCTTTCTTTTGCGGATGAGGTGTGCCTTGCGTGGCACCATAGCCCAGCGCAACCACTCCCCATAGCACTTCGCCATCCAAGACTTGATATTGATCCGGTTGTTTGCGGAAGGTGAGTCCCACCCAACAGGTGTTTAGGCCAAGAGTTTGAGCCAGCAGTACTACTTTCTCACCATAGTAACCGAGTTTCTCGTCATCCCCTTTACGGCAAACCATTGCAATGTAATTACTTATGCCAGAGAATTTTCCATATTTAGCCAAACCGCTGGCAAAAGCTTTAGGTTCATTAAGCACCAATTGCATGTGAAGATTCCCATTTCGATTACATTCTTCGATACAAGATTGTAACTTTTGAACTTTATCTTCCTCAATCGGTTTGTCTATATATTGTCGTACCGAATGCCGCGCGAGGATGGCTTCTTGTAGGGTCATAGTATTATATTTGATCAATTTTTAATTTCAGAACTTAAGGATTTTCAATGGGCAAAGATACAACTTAAAACTTTACTATATTTGCACCGTCATTTTTCAACCCGATGTTTAACGGACTTCACATCCAGGATGTTAATGGCACCAACAAAAAATCATCAAAAAGTCCAACTTATCAATTATGAAAAAAGCTATAGTTCTCTCTTTTTTGGCATTCTTCATTTTGGCAATCACAAGCAACAGCTGCACCACAAGAAATTGCCGTTGCTACTACGATGTTGAAAATGAAATCATTGACACTGCACTTTGGATTGCTGCCGGGCAGCCTATTTATCTAAAATCAGGAGAACAACCGATAGAGATGAAAACATACATCCGCGACACCGTTACATATTCTGAATGTTCGTCATTGAATTATTACGATTATGACGGTGTCTACATGTCTCAAAGCGGCGTTCTCATTCACAGTGTCGTGGATTGTCATGAGATAGACTAAGTTTCAAGATAAACTTTATCAAAACAATAGGAATACCGTGCTTTTGCACGGTATTTTTTTTGTTCTTAAAAAAGTTTATGACAACTTCACCTCTTCCAACTCCCCAGTCTCCGAATCAATAATAAAACCGCGCACCACGATATCCTTCGGAACCAGCGGGTGGGTGTGGATCGTCTCGACCGTTTTGCGCACCGACTCAGGGGTATCCTTGAAACCCTCCAGCCAAGCATTCAGGTTGATGCCACATTTGCGGATAGTGTCGAGAGTCTCTTCACTCACACCCCGCTCAATCATCTCGTGATGGAAGTGGTCGTAACTCATATGACAGGCTCCACAGTGAGAGTGCGCCACCACCATAATCTCTTCAACTCCAAGTTCATAGATAGCCACGATAAGACTGCGCATTGCAGAATCAAAAGCCGAGATGACCAGTCCGCCGGCATTCTTGATGATCTTAGCGTCTCCATTCTTCAATCCTAGTGCTGCTGGAAGCAATTCGGTCAGACGAGTGTCCATACACGACAACACCGCCAGTTTCTTGTCCGGATATTTATCAGTCAGAAAACGTTCGTATCCTTTCTTTTCTACAAAAGTCTTGTTGTATTCTATAATTTGGTCTATCATAACGATTAATTTTATTATTATCCTAACAATACTCCTCTCATAAGCTATCATCAGCAGGCAAAAGTATAAAAAAATACTTTTGTACATTTCGGTATTTATGCCTACTTTTGCTTTTTCTGAAGAGAGGAGGAAATAATTAATGCACAAGATTACCGAACTACTTAAGAAATGGAGCGATATCAGTCTGATGCTACGCATATTCATCGGACTTGTGATAGGAGCTGTGCTTGGGCTTTTGGCACCTCACTGGTCGGCAATTGGTCTGTTAGGACGTTTGTTTGTCAGTGCATTGAGAGGCATCGCGCCAATTTTGGTGGCTGTTCTTGTCATCTCATCCGTCTCCAAGGCGAGCAGTGGACTTGGCCCTCGTTTCCGCACGGTCATCTCCCGTTACCTCCTCAGCACCTTTATCGCAGCGGTCTGCGCAGTGGTGGGCAGTTTTCTTTTCCCTGTAACACTTCAATTGGAAAAGGCTGCAGAGGTTGAAAAGACGGTAGGCTCCTTGGGAGAAGTTTTCGACAATCTTCTAACTGGCATGGTAGGCAATCCCATAGCAGCACTCGCCAATGCAAACTACATAGGCATCCTCTTCTGGTCCATCATCATTGGCATCGCTCTGAAAGCACTGGCCAGCAAACCTACTTTGGATGTTGTACACGACCTCTCAGCAGTTATCACAAAAGTGGTACGTTGGGTCATCGAGTTCGCACCGTTTGGCATCATGGGTTTAGTTTACACCAGCATCTCTGAAAACGGACTTTCCATATTCACGACCTATGGTCATCTGTTGCTTCTATTAGTCGGCTGCATGTTGGCCAACACACTCATCTTCAACCCTTTGATATCCTTCTTGATGCTAAAAAGGAATCCCTACCCTCTCCTTTTCACCTGTCTGAAAGAGAGCGGTTTGCAAGCCTTTTTCACCCGTTCTTCGGCGGCCAACATCCCCATCAACTTGGCCGTATGCAAGAAATTGGGGTTGGATGAGGATTTTTACTCCGTCAGTATTCCACTTGGTGCAACCATCAACATGGATGGTGCGGCCGTTACCATCACAGTATTTTCCCTCGCGGTGGCAAATACTGTGGGCGTAGATGTCTCTTTTGCATCAGCTCTTTTCCTCAGTGTGATAGCTACCTTGGGAGCTTGCGGCGCCTCTGGTGTGGCCGGCGGATCACTACTGCTGATTCCGATGGCCTGTTCCTTCTTTGGCATCGGCGATGACATAGCCATGCAGGCAGTAGCCGTCGGCTTCATCGTCGGCGTGGTGCAAGACTCCGTCGAGACCGCCCTCAACTCCAGCGGCGACGTCTTCTTCACCGCCACCGCCGAATATTATGACAGAATGAAAAATCCCAGAGAATAAAGGCTTTTTCAAGTCATTCTAAATTATTTTCTGAAAAAAATTAGGGGTATGTAATGAATTTTCACACCCATTTTATATCTTTGCCACAAAATATTATAGCAAATGGCAACCAATGTTTACAAACGATGTTTCTGGCTCTTGCGGACACTTTCCCGTAATGGAAAACTGACTTTCAAAGAGATTCAGCAAAAATGGGAGGACTCCGGATCATACGACGGGAAAGAGCTCAATAAACGCACATTTCACCTACACAGGGAAAAAGTATATGAGATATTCAATGTGGACATCTGTTGCGATATTGAGGACAACTACAAATACTATATTTTAGATGACAGTCCGCTAAAAAACGACAAAATAATCCGCTGGATTTACAACTCATTAAACGTTAGCAGTGTGGTGATGGAGGGAAAAATGATTCCGGACCGCGTATTACTGGAAGAGATTCCCGCTGGAACTGAATATTTGGAGACAATTTTGAAGGCATTGCGCGAAAACCAAATCCTAGAGATTGAATATCAACCGTTTACAGAAGATATGCCGAAGATACACCACGTCCGTCCATATTGCTTGAAGGTATACCGTCAACGTTGGTATGTATTGGGTCGGTTTGAAGAGATTGGAGG
Organism: Bacteroidales bacterium; assembly: GCA_024686335.1. GTDB lineage: Bacteria > Bacteroidota > Bacteroidia > Bacteroidales > WCHB1-69 > F23-D06. The sequence goes on from JAILCI010000059.1 coordinate 11,243, forward strand.
TATACGTCACTTCTCACTTGACAGGGCGCTAGACATCAAGCTGACTGATAGGAAATTTAACTATCCGGAAGACTTTTCACCAAAAAATTACTACAGACATGCAGTAGGTCTTTATGTAGACGAAAAGTTAACGCCCCAAACCATCATCTTGCGAACATACGGTCTGCAAAGCAAATATCTGCGGGCACTACCGCTACATGCATCGCAAGAAGAGATAAACAAAACGCAAGATTTTGTGGATTTCAAATACAAGATGATCATTACGCCGGATCTCATCAACGAACTGCTACGAATGACAGATACGGTGGAAGTATTGGAACCCAAAGAGCTCGTAAAGATGGTAAAGGACACCGCAAAAGGCATTTTAAACAGATATAAAAAGAAAATAAATTAAAAATAGATTATTATGAACATTAAAATCCACCGCGGCACGCATCAAATAGGCGGATGCGTAACAGAGTATGAACATGACGGTTGGCACCTGTTTGTCGATTACGGTGCCTCTCTGCCTGGGGCTCCGGAGTCTAGGCCAGTGAAAATTGAGGAACTGAAAGACGAGAAGAGCGCACTACTCATCACCCACTACCATGGCGACCACATCGGGCACATCACCAGTCTCCCTGAGAAGTTGCCGATTTACATCGGAAAAGTCGCCCGGCAAATCCAATTTGTGTTATCAGAGCGACTCCACCAAGATGATGTGATAAAGCGTCTTGAGCAGGCAAAACTCTTCGATCCCGGCAAAAAATTCACTTTTGGACCTTTTGAAATCACCCCTGTAACCGTCGACCATTCCGCTTTTGACGCTTACGCTTTCAAAATTGTAGCTGGTAATGTGTCCGCTTTCCACACTGGCGATTTCCGGACGCACGGCTTTAGAAGTGGAAAAATGCCCGAAATGATCAACAAGTTCATCGGAGAAGTAGATTATGTGGTCTGCGAAGCCACAAATGCAAGGGGATCCACTAAAAAGAACAAGACTGAAAGGGATATCCAAAAGGAATTTGAAGCATCTTTCAAGAAAAACAAAGGCAATATCGTTTATGCCTCATCCACCAATATCGACAGGCTTTTCTCCCTCTATCACGCAGCATTGAGAACTGGACGGCCATTTTATGTGGATGAATACCAAAAACAGATTATGGACATCATCGCAGAAGGTGATTCTCTATGGAGCAAATCCAAATTGTACCAATATGGGAAATATGAACCGATCCCTCTAATGAGTGCAGGAAAGGATTTCAAAGTGAACGATAAATTCATCGATTTCATCAACTTGAAAGGATATGTTTTAGCCGCCCGCTCTACTCCACAATACGACAATTTTATTGAAAAACTACCCGGAGAAAAGAAGAAATACCTGTCGATGTGGGAAGGTTACGTAAAGGAAGGTCCTGCCTACAGCGAAAGTATGGCTAAATCCCTAGGTTCCGATTACGAATACATCCATACCAGTGGACATTGCGATATGGACAGCATGCGTGAATTTCTGAGTTTAGTCAATCCCAGAGCCATAATCCCCATTCACACAGACGATCCAAAGAGTTTTGCCAAACTTTTCCAAGACGAATGGCCTGTCATCTTGCTTAACGATGGCGACACTTTCTCTCCATTATCCCCATCAATATCAGATGCCACCTCGGCAGACGTTCTATGTGTCACGACGCCCGAAAAGGGAACGCGTATTGTCAACAAAGAAGACGGGGCAACTTTCTGGGGACTCGAAAGAAGACATCTCGGTCTTTTCAAAAACATAGAAGAAGCTAAATTTGTCATTTCCCACACATCATATAAACCTGAAACAACCTTAGGTTATATGGTTGACGAAGAAGAGGATAGCGAGCCTTGCGAGGTTCAAGTTTATGATCCAGAAATGAATCTTTTAGCTACCCATATCGAAGGAGGGCATCAACCTGGAGGTGACCAGTATCAACAGGCTTGTCGGTTTGCTCCTGGTGAAAAGGTGCTCGCAGTGTTTCAAGCCGACTACTATGCTGTCGTCCCCTCTATTGTCGTAGGTCCTGTCACACCCCAGATTTGGCGCGAAAAATATGAAAACGATGAGGAAGCTAAAATATTTTACTCGGATTTTGAAGAGTACCAGGATGTATTATACGACTGGGACTGGGACTCTGTAGCCGTACATCCGCTTGTAAAACTGGCATGTATGGGTGAAAAAATGATGGACACGGAACTTGTGCCCAGGGTGAAACTCTTCCCATATCGTGATTTTAAAGAATTTAAATAGCAGATTGGTATTCACTGTGGTCGATGTACATTGACCCTACCAAGAAACTACAACTATCAATTGTAAAAGGAAAATGGCTGGTGTTAAATAACATCAGCCATTTTTTTTTGCAAAAAATCCATAATGCTACTTGCTCGTTACTCGAGTCAGAAACTCGGAAAAACCATCAGGAACATTGCTCTTCTGCAACATAGCTCCCTGGTTGTTTGAGTACATGATGTAGATATTGGTCTTAGTCTCGACGACACGTTGAATCTTATCGTAGCTGACGTTTGCGAAACGACCTTGGACAAACACATCGAAATGGTCGTCATAAAAACGGAACTCGAGGACTTTGTCGGCGAGGTCCTTATTCTGCATAAAGGTTTTTGCCATCCTCTTGTCGGTGCCACGAAGCAGATACCAGTCCATAAAGACCAGATATAAACCGGCAACGACAGCCCAGAATGGAGCATTCTTTATAAGGGCAAAAACAAGACATGCCAGAAGGACGACGTTCAAGGCTACTAATATGATGATAAAAGTTTTGTTCCTCAGCCGAACTGAACGGCCAAAGCGCATAAACTCCTCGCGGGAATAGAGACTTTTGATGGTATAGAGTGGATTCATAATGTAATGGGATAAAATCGTTATTCAAAAAATGAGATGCAAAGATAATAAAAATGGCGGTCTATCTCCTACCCTTCTTCTCCAGATAGTTAATCAAAAATTCAGGTCGATCCGTTTGGATGATGTTTGTTCCAAGTTCCAAGATAGGGCCATACACCTCGTCAGGGTCAGAGGCGGTGTAAGCACGATCGTCGTCGTGATTGCCACAGAGCGAGCCCCACAGCGTGTTTACCCACACCTTAGAACCAGCCGCCGTCACTTGACTTGCCGCCATTTTCACACGGTCATTCAAAGTGTTAAAGCACAACTCGAAAGCCACTGGAGCCTGCTCAAGATATCCCTTGAAGAGTGTCATGTCCGTGCTTTCAGAGATGGACAGCACGGGCATATAGATCATCCGCACGGTATGCCGGTTCATGATGGAATCCACCTCCGCGCGAGGGCGGCCACTCTTGATGACCACCTGGCCTGTCACGCCCAGCTCTTCGGTTAGTGCCAGCACCTGATCGTAATAGTCGAAGCCGTGGTCCACATTCACCAGCACACGACCTTTGCACACCTCCAGTGCCTGACGCAGGGTCGGGATTTTCAATCCGGGGATGGCGATACCGTGACCACGCTTCAAGTCATAGGCCATCAGCTGCTCATAGGTATAGTCGCTGACAGCGCCACTACCCGTGGTAGTGCGGTCGATTGTCCAGTCATGGCAGAGCACCAACACACCGTCGCGCGTCATCTTGACGTCAATCTCCACCATGTCCACACCCATTTTGATGGCCGATTCTATGGCGGGGATGGAGTTCTCGGGCCAGTTGCGCCAGTCGCCCCGATGGGAGACCACGGCCACATAGTCAGGATTGTGCAATACAGCCGTCACCCGCTGCTCGATACTCATAGATGTTGAACCTTGTTGGCCATAGGCAGGCAACAGAAATGCGACAAAGAGCAACAGTAACAAATGGGATAATCTTTTCATGCTGTTCATTATTCGGCACTTTTAAGCAGTGCAAAAGTAGAAAAAAAGAGGGAATTATATACATGATAGCACAACAAAGATGAATACAAAGTCAAAAAAATACATTTTAACCCATTATGATTTACCGAGGCACCTGCCCATAGAGCACGCGGGCGGGTAGGCCGACATGCGGTGCGGACGCGGTGTGAATGGCCGGCCTCCAACAGCGGCGTGCAAAGGCGCTTGCGTTTACAAAAATGCATGCCTTCCGTGTATATTCCCTTTTGCTACTTGCTGCATTTTTGTTCCCGTTTGCCGCCGATGTCAGAGGGCGGACAGAGCGGGCGGGATTCATGTCGGCTTGATCTTTTGGCAACTTTTCTATCAAGAGAAAAGTTGTAGAATTATATTTATGGAAGTTGCCTGCCATAAAGCCCTTTTCTCCCTCAAAAGAAGTCTATTAGCAATATACTTGAGCCATCAGGCATATACTCCCTAAAAAAAGAAAAGAATAGTGCAACCTTTTGCCTTTCCTGCATCTTTAAGATTAAATTATTTATTTTTGCAGAAAGAAAAAAAACATCAATGAAAAAGATCCTTCTCGCCCTTTGTATGTTGGGCAACATCGCTTTTGGCCAAACGGGCTCCGATATTCTATTATCCAATATCTACGACCGTTTCAACCAAGCCATACAGAACGAAGACACTCTCCAGATGACCAGCTTGATTCGACAGATTCAAGCCTCCAGTGACGAAAGTGCGGAACGCTATATAGCGGAGTTCAACTACTATTTCAACATGTCGCGCAAAGAGGTGATTGCCTTGACTTCCGAATTACCCAAAGGCAAGGAGCTCTCCGATGTGTTCACCCTACTGGACAGCACGGGACAGGAGACCGGCTACATGTATTCACATGTCGAATACGACCCACTACTTTCCGACTCTGCCATTGCAACCATCGACAAAGGGCTGGCGCTTTATCCCAACCGCCTGGACATGCGTTTTGGCAAAATACACGTCTTACAGATGTATGAACGGTGGAATGCCTATACAGAAGAGATCATGAGCACTCTCAATTACAGCGAAAAGCATCACGACAAGTGGGTCTACCCTAATGCACAAAGTCCTATCGACACCCTCATTGTCTTTGGCATTCTCGACTATGAAAGTAATCTGCTAAACCAATGTGAATTCACTCCTGAGAGTCATGCCAAGGACTCCGTCTTGCTCAACGATATGCGTACCATCGCTATGAAAATGTTGCAACTCTACCCAAACAACGTCTACTACACCAATGTCGTCGCTATAACCTACAACGGCATGGGTGATTACGAGAATGGTGTAATATGGTTGAAGAAGGCTGAGGCTCTTGCTCCGACGGATATGACCGTACTCTCAAACCTTGCAGACTCCTACTACAACCTTGGCGACAGGGCCAACGAAAAGAAGTACATTAAGAAGATTATCAAATACGGCGATGCGCACATGAAGCAATACGCGAGAAGGATACTTAAAGAGGGAAGGTAGAAGTTAAATAATACAATCTGCGAGGACGCAGATTGCTCCGAAAACGAGATATAATACAATCTGCGGGGACGCAGATTGCTCCGTTAAAGCGGATTGCTCCGAAAAAGCGGATTGCTCCGTTAATGTGACTTGGTAAACGCTAACGAGTCGCCCCACGCGTCGTAAAGAATTTCATGCTGAATGGCGCGCATCCGTATGTCCAGGCAGGATGAGCACTCCTCTGGCTTATCGCCTACACAAGCTTTATCGGGATAGATGAGGTAGTCTTCGCGATGACTGTTAGGGGTCAGATTCGGCATGATGACGTTAGCGCCTGCCATGATGGCTTTCTCTCGACCCATAGGATCCAAAGTCTGATCAGCCGTAGCCGCCACCATGTTGATTTCCGGCATCATCAGTCGCAGGACAGCAATCATCTTCAGCGTCATATTCATTCTATCCTGGGCGGACGGTATCTGATCGGCGTAGGCATAGAGCGGCGTCTCCTGATGCGGGATGAATGGGCCCATACCGACCATGGCGACATTCTTGCGACGGAAGAAGAGCAGGTCGTCGGCCAAATCCTCCACAGTCTGGAAGGGGAGTCCGATCATCACACCCGTGCCCGTTTGGTAACCCAATTTCAGCAGCGTGTCAATACAGGAGAGGCGCTGTTGGAAGTCATGGCGCTCGTCGTGGGGATGGATGCGATAATAGAGTTCCTCATTTGAGGCCTCGATGCGGAGCAGATAGCGGTGGGCTCCAGCCTCGAACCACTCGCGATAGACCTCCTCGCTCTGCTCACCCAGAGAGAGCGTGATGCCCAACTTGCCGTCACTGAGCTTTTTGATGGCACGGACGAGTTCGGTGATCTTGTCTGTGAAGGCCTTATCGCTCCGCTCGCCACTCTGGATGGCGATAGAACCATAGTGCAGGTCCATGGCTTGCTGGGCACAGTCGAGCACCTCCTCATCGGTCAGCACATAGCGGTGAACCTTGTCGTTCAGACTGCGCACGCCACAGTAGAGACAATATTTCCGGCAGATATTGCTGTACTCTATCAGACCTCTCAAGTGGACTTTATTGTCCAGATATTTCAATTTTACCTCCAGGGCGCGGGCTAACAGCCGCTTCATGTCATCGCCCTGCAGACTGAGCAGACGCACAAGGTCGTCTTTTTCCAAAAAATCCTTATGAAGCAATTCTTCCATGATGCTTATGCATTAACGAATCGAGAGAATCTCCATGCGCATCTCGCCTTGTGGAGTCTTGAAGACGACGATGTCGCCCACCTTCTTATTCATCAGCACCTTGCTGAGCGGGGAGATGAAGGAGATCTTACCCTGCATGATGTTAGCCTCGTCCACACCCACGATGCGGTACTCGGCAGTCTGGCCATTATTCAGATTCTTGTATTGTATGATAGCGCCGAAGGCCACGTCTTGCTGACGCTCAGGGTCATAATCAAGAACTCGGGCGGTGCGGATACGCTCCTCCAGCTGCTGCAGTTTTGCGGTCAGGTAGTTGTTGTTGACGCGGGCATCGTTATTATCCACGCCTTCATACTGCTTGCGCTCTTGCAACAGCTCTTCACGCTCGTCTTTCAGTGCCTGCATCCCTGTGGAAGTCACGAAGTTCTCTACACCGGCGGGCAGGTAGGCGCGCGGGGTCAACATCGGAACCTCCTCCTGATCGCCTTCTTTTACAAATCCTCTGCTCATACGTTACGTTTTAGTTCGTTAAAAGGGGTGCAAAGATACGAAAAAATAGGAAACTATATACCTTATGACACATTGTATGCCCAAGTATGTTGCTAATAGATATTTTTTTTGAAGGAGACAAGGGCTTCATGGCAGGCAATTCCCATAAATGCAATTCTTCAACTTTTCTCTTGATAGAAAAGTTGCCAAAAGATCAAGCCGACATGAATCCCGCCCGCTCTGTCCGCCCTCTGACAGCGGCGGCAAACGGGAACAAAAATGCAGCATGTAGCAAATGGGAAAAAGCACGGAAGGCATGCATTTTTGTAAACGCAAGCGCCTTTGCACGCCGCTGTTGGAGGCCGGCCATTCACACCGCGTCCGCACCGCATGTCGGCCTGCCCACCCGCGTGCTCTATGGGCAAGTGCCTCGGCAACTCATATTAAGGTATTTTTTGACTTTGTTCTCATCGCTGATATGCCATCATGTATATAACTCCCGAAACATATTATCTCCTCCTAATGGCGCACCACCACCCGGGTGGCAAAGCGACGTGCCTCATCTTGAAGTCCCACCAGAAGATATGTTCCCTCAGCAAGCTGTTGCATCGGCAGACGCCACACCTCCCTATTGCCATTCCAGCTCTGGCACAGACGACCCTCTGCATCATAAAGCAGCAGACGGTCGCAAGTGACGCCGCTGACGAAGAGAACATCGGAGACGGGGTTAGGATAACAGACGACCTCTTGCTCATACACCTCAACGCCATAGCCTTGCGTGTAGATCAGGACCGAGTCGGCACTTTCACACGGTGAACCGGACAACGAGCCCGTCACCGAATACGTCGTCGGCACCGTGGGGCACACCACTATCTGGTTGGCAATCTCTCCCGTGCTCCACTGGTAGTAGTCGGCGCCAGACACAGATAGCGTGGCACTCTCCGGATAGTGAAGTGAGGTAGAAGAGGCCGTCAGCGTCAAATCGGGAACCGGATGCACGGTCAGATGCAAAGTGACCACACTGTCGCAGCCATGACTGTTGACAAAGGTCATGGAATAGTCGCCGGTGGCGTCATATACCAGTCCATTCCACACGTAAGAGTCGCAGGTCTCAGCGTTCTCCTCTGTCTGGGAGCTAGGAAGAAGTGAAAGACAGAGCACCGTAAGAGTATCATTAGCATAATAGTAATAACTGCCCTCAGTGGTAGCCACCTGGCCGTGGAAAAGATAAGAGTCGCCCTCACAGATCTGGGCAGTCACAGTGTCAACATGGGAGATTACCTGCACATTGATCACTGTGGTCACCTCCGCCATGGCATCATCGTCATAAACGGCTGCTATGTGGTATGTATAGGAGCCGGATTCTGTTACGACATCATTGTAATAGGTGTTGGCCGTGGTGCCAAGAGTCAGACTGTCGCGAGCAATCTGATAATGGGATAATGTTGGGGGTGTTGATTGGAATTGAGCTCGGAGGGAGAAGTTACGACCCACATTGTAGAAGCCCCATGAAGTTGCCCCAGACGAATAGTGGCGGCAGACGATATCACCTTTCTCTGGCACGTATGTGGATGTGTTGCCCACCGGAATAGTATAGGTACCACCGGGGGCCTCAATATAGATGCCATACCAAATCTCCTCACCCAGCGTAATAGGCACGGGTGTCTGCAAGGCAACAGTATTCCAGGAATTGGCATTCAACTGGTTAAGGTTCAAGGGTTGCTCAACGACCAATGTGCCGGGATTCAAAGAGAAGTCCTCATAACTTCCACCCTTATATACAATCAACTTGCAAACAGTAACTGCAGAGCGCAAATAGAAGGTGATATGCGTCAGTCTTGCTGGATAAAAGGCAACCAGATCTGTATCGCAAAGACGATAAAGATTTGTTCGGGCATAATCACTGCTACTACCATAATTGCTGCTGTGTGTCTGCTCCCCATGTTGGTATGTCTGCATATTTATGGCGGGAGGATTCCAAGTCAAATTGACATTAGGGGTGGTATAAACAGCGTTGGGAGCTTGCGGGGCAGCATGCTCCACGGGAATAACCTCACCTGTCAGAAGAACAGTCGCCTCCAAAGTATCGTAGAACAGTTGGATAGATCCATACTGTGTCTGTAATGTAGAGGAAGAATTCTGATAGCGAACATAAAGACACTGGTTGCCGCTACTGAGGATGACTGTGTCTGCAAATGGAGATGTTCCATCGCTGATAGTGAAATTACCATTCACAATAGCGGTTACCTGGGAGGATCCATTCACACTAATAACGCGAAAACTTGTCGTATCGGCCGAGCCATTAACGCTATAAAGCACCTTCTCCTGGCCGCTAGTCTTTATCATAGGTCTTTCTACAAAGACATTAATAACAGCACCTTGTGATGTATTGAAATTATGATTGCCAGGAGTCAGATCTATGAGCAGAAAATAGCCATTATTTGAACCACTCCAACCCCAGTTAAAATGAAAATAGTCTTGGTCATCATAGCCGTCGCAGACGAATGAGTGCCCGCCAGCATCGCTCTGACCACGGTACATCATAGGTCTCAATTGGTTTAACTGTGCTTTGAGAGCATCTTTCCATGTTGTAGCAGTATACTGGCTTCGACGAATATAACTTGGGTTAGAAGTATAGCCAAAATAGGTGGTGAGAGCCGTAGCCGCACGACTCGTACTTGCGCTACTACCATCCTCACCATACGCCATATCCACAGAAACGCCACAATGATAAATCAGTTTTGCCACCTCCTGCACCTGCGCAGTAGGTGTGGAAGAATTCAACACTGCCGGCATCAAGGAATAGTCATAGGTGCCATTGCCAAAGTTGACATATAGATTGCCATAATCGCATGTGTCAGTATGGCTGCCATTACCATGAGCAGGATATGACCAGTAACGGAGCACTTGTGCCATAGCAGTGGCCACGCAGCCGGCATAAGCATGGTCATCGGGTCCATCAGCATCGACGGGACATAGACTATTGTAATAAGCATTCTGATCCCAACGTGTGAACAATAGCGGAGGCACCACAGCCTCATTGCGGGATGATGGTAATGACTGTTCCATAATCTGGCGCCACTGCGGATGCGCGGGATCAGCTGGTGAGGAGTGAAGATAATCAGCAATCTCCTCTGCATAATCATCAAAAATATCCATCATGGCAGGCGACATCTGTTCCAATTCAAAAGAACATTCCGTAGAATAAGCAATAATAGGACAAATTCTACTGTCAGCAGCCACTACTACATATCCTCCATCCACATTATAGATGAAGAAAACAGGAATCGACCTACGTTGGGCGTCATCAGAGGCATAATGCGTGTAAACCTCCACAGGTTGTGTGGCGACTTCAGAATGCGACTTCCATTGGTAAAAACGAGAAGCAACTTGTCGAGCCGTAACACTATCTACTGGTGCGGCCCATAGACAATGATATGCTAACAATAACAATGAAAGCAACATGAAGAATCTATAATTTCGCATACCTTTCTTTTAAAGGGTGCAAAGATAAATAAAGACTTTGAAATGCAAAATAATAAACTAGGCGAATTCAACCCTTTTGGTAGATTTCATAATAAAAAAAGTGAAGATGCAAAGACTCCACGAGAGAAAAAGAGAGTATTTTTGCCGCTCAAAAAAAGAAAATGCTGAAAATGCAAAAAAGAACAATTAAACTATTGATATTCTTCCTGTTATGTTTTCCCTTGTGGATTTCTGCACAAGATGAAATCAAGAGTTATCCCGTCATTAATGAGGACGGTTCTGTGGCATTTTCATATCAAGATTCCACTGCAAAAAAGGTTAAGATACTATGCGACTGTCGTTTACATCGAGATACCAAGACAATCCGACGAGAGAACTACCATCAAGCCAAAATGGAGAAAGGTGAAGATGGTTTGTGGAGATATATGACCCCACCCCTTACGCCAGAAGTCTATACCTACCAATTTAAGATTGAAGGCCATCGCTTCCCAGACCCGAAAAATCCAGAGCCTGTGCGAGTCCACAAAGAGCAGCGCAGTACTTTCGTAGTCAGTGGAACTTCCCAAAGCGACCTATATATCAGCGGAACATTAGCCGGAAAGTTGGACACCTTGACATTTCACAGACATTCTAAGAAAAAGGACCGACAGATATTAGTCTACACACCTCCGCAATATACCGACTCACAGAAGAGTTTCCCCGTTCTTTATTTACTACATGGCATCAGCGGAGACGCTTTTAACTGGATGGAACGTGGACGGGCTGTTCAGACACTGGACCATCTCATCGTAATGAGGAAGGCAGTCCCAATGATTCTGGTTATGCCCGATGCCAACCCGGAGTGTCTCATCTCCGAAAAAGAGGATATCAGCCTATTCAAGAACCTTCTGTTGTACCCATCTTGGAGCAAAAGAGAGTTTGAGCAATGTTTCCCTGAACTGGAGAATTATCTAAGCAAGCAATACCGCTTCTCTACACATCCTGGCAGTCGGGCAGTGGCCGGCCTTTCCGCAGGTGCCAAACAGGCTGCCAATATCGCCAATATGCTCGACAACACCTTCTCTTCTGTCGGACTTTTTTCGCCAGTTGTCAGCAACAAACAGATACCCAACAGCACATCTTGGGACATCTGGATAAGCAGCGGAACCGGTGACCTCTTCCGACCTCAAATCAACCAATATTGTAAAAAACTGAAAAACAAGCATATACCTTATAACTTTTACAACACTAAAGGTGGACACACTTGGCGCAACTGGAGAGTATATTTCTCCGAATATGTCCAAACACTATTCTGGAATCACTATTAATTATCATTCATAAAAAAGAAAATCACAACTACTCTCCACTATTAGACGTTCCATGGAACGTCTCTACAAAGTGACTCCGCACTATAACTGACAACTGATAACTATTATCTCTTAACTGTTATCTCCTCTTATATCATTTAGCTTCAAACAGATATCGTTAATGTTTGGATTGTTGATAAATAATCCGATGGGTATGTAATATTTTTTCATCAAAAAAATATAACTTTGTAGCTGGTAAAAAATAACCCTAAAAACGAATTTAACTATATCATTATGAGCAACTTCACGCACCTCCATGTGCATACGGAATATTCTATTTTGGATGGCATGTCCTCTATCTCAGGTCTGGTAGAAAAATGCCGTGCCACTGGCATGCAATCCATCGCAATCACTGACCATGGTGTAATGTACGGAATAAAAGAGTTTTACGACTATGTCAAAAAATCCAACGGAAAGGTAAAAGACAAAATTAAAGAGTTGGAAGAGCAGTTGGACACATTGGAGGATGAGCAGGCCAAAACTGAATGTCAGCAAAACTTAGAAGCAGAACGTAAGAAAATCATAAAGCCCATTTTCGGTTGTGAAGTATATGTGGCCAAGAAGACGCCCACAAACCCCACTGGCACTCGTCTCATTCGAGAACATAAGGAGAATGGCTATGGAGAGCACCTTATCTTGCTAGCTAAAAACGAGACAGGCTATCATAACCTCTGCAAGTTGGTCTCTCTAGCTTGGATTGAAGGTTTCTTTTACAAACCTCGTATCGACCACGAGTTGCTGGAAAAATATCATGAGGGCATCATCTGCTCTTCCGCTTGTCTTGCAGGCGAAGTACCCAAGTTGCTTCTTTCGAATCTCTATGACAAGGCCAAGGAGTCTGTTCTTTGGTTCAAAAATCTCTTTGGGGAGGACTACTACCTCGAATTGCAGCGTCACAAGACTGACCGGCCAGGAGGCAACACCTCCACATACGAAGAACAACAGATTGTCAACGAACAACTCATTCAGTTATCTGCTGAAACGGGCGTGAAATTAATCGCAACCAACGATGTCCACTTCGTCAACGAGGAGGATGCAGAAGCCCACGACCGACTCATCTGTATCAACACCGCCTCTCATGTTGATGATGCCAACCGTCTGCACTATACGAAGCAAGAGTGGCTGAAGACTCCAGAAGAGATGGCTGCAATCTTTGCGGACATTCCAGAGGCGCTGAACAACACACAGGAAATTGTCGACAAAGTAGAGACTTTCGCCTTACAACACGAACCCATCATGCCAAAATTCGACATCCCTGAAGAGTTTGGCACGGTAGAGAGTTACAAAGAGCGCTTTACCGAAGAGGACTTGAAGGCAGAATTCGAAAGTGGTGAAGGCGGCGAAGGACGTATCCAGAAATTCGGCGGACTAGATCAAGTATACCGTATCAAACTGGAGGCCGATTATCTGCGCAAACTGACAATGGAGGGTGCCGCCATCCGTTACGGAGATCCATTGTCTGACGAGATTCAGGAGCGCATTGACTTTGAGTTGAGTGTCATGCGCAACATGGGTTTCCCCGGCTACTTCCTCATCGTGCAAGACTTCATCGCCGCTGCACGCAGCATGGGTGTCTCAGTAGGGCCCGGACGTGGTTCTGCTGCTGGTTCTGTAGTAGCTTATTGCTTGAAAATCACGGATATAGATCCTCTCAAGTACGACCTGCTATTTGAGCGTTTCCTCAATCCCGACCGTATCTCCTTGCCCGATATCGATGTGGACTTTGATGATGAGGGACGTTACCGCATCCTCGATTGGATTACCCACAAATATGGCAAAGAGCGTGTCGCACACATCATCACTTACGGCACCATGGCTACCAAGTCGAGTCTGAAAGATGTAGCCCGTGTGCACGATCTGCCCATTGCCGACTCCGACAAGCTCACAAAGATGATCCCTGACAGGTTGCCCGACGACCCGCAGACACACAAGTCGACCAAAATCAATATCAAGAACTGTCTGAAATATGTGCCCGAATTCAAGGCCATCTACGACAAAGACGAAAAGGTGCACGAAATCATCGACTATGCCGCACAGCTGGAAGGAACCGTCCGCCAGGTAGGCATTCACGCATGCGGTGTAATCATCGGTGCTGATGACTTAATGAAATTTGCTCCGCTCTCTACCGTAGAAGATAAGAAAACCAAGGAGGACATCATCGTTACCGAGTATGAAGGATCTGTGGTAGAGGATGTCGGTCTTATCAAGATGGACTTTCTGGGTCTCTCGACATTGACCATCATTCGCGAGGCACTCTCCAACATAAAGAAATCCAAAGGCATCGACCTGGACATCGACAAGATTCCGCTGGACGATGAGTTGACTTACAAGTTATTCTGTGATGGCGACACCATCGGCACTTTCCAGTTTGAATCCCCAGGCATGCAGAAATACCTCAGAGAGTTGCAGCCTTCTAACTTTGAGGACCTCATCGCTATGAACGCACTATACCGCCCCGGTCCTATGGATTACATTCCGCAGTTCATTGACCGTAAGCACGGCCGCGAGAAGATCGTATACGATATCCCTGTGATGGAGAAATACTTGAAGGACACCTACGGTATCACTGTCTATCAGGAGCAAGTGATGCTCTTGTCGCGTCTACTCGCCAACTTCACCCGCGGCGAGTCCGACACTCTGCGAAAAGCTATGGGTAAGAAGCTGAAGGATAAACTGGATGCTCTAAAGCCCAAGTTCTTGGATGGTGGAGCCGCCAACGGACATGACCCGAAGGTCCTCGAAAAAATCTGGGCCGACTGGGAGAAGTTCGCCTCCTACGCCTTCAACAAATCTCACGCTACCTGTTACTCCTGGGTTGCTTACCAGACCGCCTATCTGAAAGCGCATTACCGCGCTGAACTGATGGCTGCCAACCTTACCAACAGTATCACGGACATTAAGAAAATCACCCAGTTCGTGGAAGACTGTCTCAAGAGCAACATCATCGTCAAAGGCCCCGATATCAACGAGTCTGACCAGACCTTCACAGTCAACAAGGATGGCAATATCCGTTTCGGCTTGTCAGCACTGAAAGGTGTTGGCGGCAGCGCAGCCGACAGCATCGTGGAAGAACGCAACGCCAACGGTCCTTACAAGAGTTTCATGGACTTTATGACGCGTGTTAACCTCCGCAACTGCAACAAGCGCTGTATTGAAGTCTTGGCCATGAGCGGTGCTTTTGAGAGTGTTGGCAAAGAGCACCGGGCACAATATTTTATCCCCGACAAAGATGGACGCACCGTCATTGACAAGTGCATCTCCTATGCCAACAAACAAGAGAACTCAATCAAAAACCAAACCTCACTCTTTGACGCTTTCGATGCTGAGGAAGACGAGACACTCTCCATTGACTTTCCAACTTGTGACCCATGGAACAGTCTGGAACAGGCCCAACGGGAATACGAGGTAGCCGGTTTCTACATCTCCGGGCATCCACTGGAGGAGTTCAAATACATCATGGAGAGTTTCACCAACACCGAACTCGCCCAAATGAACGACGATAATCATCTCACCATGATGGGTGCTGCCGGCAAGGGCATCCAGTTTGTCGGAATGATCAGCAAAGCAGTTGTTGCACTGGATAAGCAACACCGCAACTTCGGAATATACACGATGGAAGATCTGTCCGGTTCCTGGACATGGAGACTCTTCAAAGAAGATTTTGACAAGTTCAAATGGGCTTTGGAAGAAGGCAAACGTGTCTATGTCAACGCAAGTGTAAACGTACGCCAATACACCGACAAAGAGGGCAATCAACGTAAGTTCATCGATGTTAAACCTGTGATGATATGTGACTTGGAGGATGCCTATGAAAAACTCTGCAAAGTAGTTCGTGTAGCTCTCCGCATCCAAGACATATCCATGAATGTTGCTCATGAAATTCAAGAACAACTTAGTAATCATAAAGGCAAGACAGAGTTCAACCTCCGCATTGTCGAGGCCAACAATGTCTTCTTCAGTGACTTCTTCAACTTCACCGCAACCGTAGACCCGCAATCATTTTTGAAAGATTTTCATCTTTCCGTTCCGTATAAAATTGAATTAGCCTAAGATATTATGAGAATCAAGACATTCCTCATCGCACTATTCTGTTTGATGATATGCTCTCTGGGCATCAGCCAAAGTAGTCACCAGGTCTATTATTTCACCATTGATGACAACATCTCCAAACCGGCATTACGCAAGACGGAAAAAGCTGTCAAGGAGGCAAAAGAGCAGAAGGCCGACTACTTGCTGCTGGAGCTCAACACCTTCGGTGGCGAGTTGGATGCGGCTGACAAGATCCGGACCCTTCTGCTGAATGCGCCCATGCCCACGATGGTCCTCATCAACAACAATGCTGCTTCAGCCGGTGCATTGATCTCCATCGCCTGCGACAGCATCTATATGGCTGCCGGATCCTCTATCGGCGCCGCCTCGGTCGTCGATCAGGAAGGCAAGATTATGCCAGACAAGTACCAGTCCTATATGCGCTCCCTGATGCGCACCACGGCTGAGAAAAATGGCCGCGATCCCGACATCGCCCAAGCCATGGTCGACCCCGACATCTCCATCAAAGGCATTTCAGAAAAAGGTAAAGTGTTGACATTCACCACTGAGGAAGCCATAAACAATGGATTTTGCGAAGGCATGGCCGAAGACAAAGAAGAGGTTCTTCAAAAATCCGGCTTGAGCAATTATACCATCACCGAGCAGAAACTTTCCTGGATTGACAAACTCATACTATTTCTCGTCAATCCGGCAGTCAGTGGCATCCTGATCATGTGCATAGTTGGTGGCATCTACTTTGAACTGCAGGCTCCTGGTTTAGGACTGCCTATAGTCATAGCAATTCTAGGCGCCCTACTCTACTTTGCCCCTCACTATCTGGAAGGTCTAGCTCAGCATTGGGAAATTTTACTCTTCATAATAGGTGTCGTGCTGCTCTTTCTTGAGTTTTTCGTCATTCCGGGTTTCGGCGTTGCAGGAGTCTCGGGCATCGTGCTCATCGTAGGTGCTCTTGTGCTGACTATGATCTTCAATGTCGGATTCCACTTCCACTTCGACCCAAGTTTTGACGGGGCCTATGAAGTTGCCAAAAACCTCGTTATCGTTATCGTCAGTATGGTGGCGGGGTTCTTCATTGCCCTTTGGCTCTGCAAAAAGGTCATTACGGCCCAAACTCGCTTCGGTTCAATAGCCCTCAACACAGAATTGACTGCCGACAAAGGATTCGTCGCCCAAGATATGAAATTGGAGCACCTTGTTGGCCGCGAGGGTATCGCCGCAACCTTCATGCGCCCCGCCGGAAAGATCGAAATCGATGGCGATCTCTATGACGCCACCTCCGAATATGGCCTCATCGACAAAGGCTGTCCTGTGACAGTTGTCAAGTTCGAAAATGCCCAACTCGTCGTCCAGAAAAAGAACAACGATTGACCCGCATAATCCGCCATATAACCTTGCTGCTTGTTTGTCTGCTCTGCCTAAAGACGCTGACAGCACAACGACAGCACCTCCTCGTTCCAGAAACCTTCTCGCTGGAAGAGTATCCTGCCATCGCCGAAGAGATCCTCACCTACATGGAGAACCATGGTTACCCTTTCGCCGCTGTGTCACTCCACACCGACAGTGTCTCGTCAAAACCAATCATCCACATAGACACGGGTGTCTATGTCACCTTCGACTCTATTGTCATCAAGGGTGATGCGCGACTCTCGGCCTCCTACCTCTATCCCTACCTAGGCATTAAAAGAGGTAGTCCATATAACGAAACGACAATACAACAAATCGACAAAAGACTCACCGAATTACCATTCGTTAATGTGGTCAGACCTAGCGGTGTAGCCTTCTTCAATAACAAAGCAGTAGTTTACCTCTATATCAACAAACAGTCCGTCAACCAGTTTGATGGATACATAGGCATTACACCACAAGATGAAAACTCCGGAAAGGTGGCCGTTAATGGCGAACTAGAACTTTCCCTAACCAACCTCTTCAAAATTGGGGAACACATTGGTATACACTGGCAAAGCAGCGAGCGCCACTCACAATATCTCGATGTTTCGGCCCAGTTCAACTATCTTTTCAAAACACGATTTGGCATTGATGCGCTATTCAACCTCGACAAACACGACACCTCCTACATGCTTCTGCATTTTCGAGTCGGCATCCCCTACTCCTTTCACAACCGAAACACTCTAATGCCCTACTTCGACTATCGCAGTTCCACAATCCTTAACCCTGCTCTTTTGGACCTAAGCAATGACTCCACATGTGTTGACTATCAGAAACGGCTCTACGGTCTTAAATTCCGGTTTCAGAAGACAGATGCGATCTTAGTGCCACGCAAGGGATTTGAGGTCGAGGCAGATTTAGCCGCAGGACGGCGCATAATACGGGTGAATACGCAAGCAGACGCCTCCTTATACGACAATATCCCACTGCAAAAGACAAACTATCGTTTACAAGGACTGACAAGAGGTTACGTACCTATTTGGAAATACTTCTCACTCGTGCCAACAGTGCAGTTTGGCACACTGCTGAGTGGTTCTAACTACTACAATGAGTTATTCAATATCGGCGGCGTGAGTGGCATCCGTGGTTTCAATCCCAACGATCTGGCCGCCTCCACATACCTGCTCTACTCTCTGGAATTCCGCTATCATTTCATGAAAAACTCCTTTCTCAATCTCTTTTTCGATGGCGGTATCTACGAACAGGCATTGCAGAGTTATTATTTACAAGACTATCCTTTCGGCTTTGGCATAGGTATCAATCTCTCGGTTCGGGCTGGATTATTCTACCTAAACTATGCCGTGGGAAGGCAACAGGGAAATCCCATCTCCTTCCGGTCAAGCAAGATTCATTTTGGAATAAAAGTTGGATTCTAACCGGCTAATCACGCCTTAATCACCTTCATCTCACAACGGGCACAGTCAAATTCCAAGCGATACTTGTGCGTGCCATCGGAGAGAAACCATGGCAGACGAACAATCTTGCCAATCGGCTGTTTACTACACAAACCCATCTCATAACGAAGACAATATTTGCAAACCATCAGTTCCTTGCCTTCGAAGGCGCGACTCTTGTCGAGACCATCTTCAACGCTTTCTGCCCCAAATGAGGTATAGATACTACGATGAGCTTCATTGACTACATTAGCCTTATAGGTCACCTCTTGAAAAAGATTATCCTTTTTCATCTCACGATCAACCTCATAGGGCTGAAAATGTTGTATACGGGCCTGCTCTAAATTATCTAGAGCCTGTTTCTTCAGCACATTCAACTGCGAAGTCGGGATAAAGAATTTATCGCAGACATTCACATTCCGCGTCTCGAAGGGTGTATTTCCCACCTTTGTGAGCGCATTCTCCAACTGTCGAGCAGCCATCTCCGGTTTCTGAGCAAATTGCAAATCTATTGGCGTTGATACATGGGCCTGACATCCATCCTCGTCTGTTACCGTCAATGCGAAACCTTTTTCATCAGCATCAAGAATCCAATCTATCCAAATTCGACGCTCAGCAGTTTTGCCAGCCAATAAATCCTCAAATTTTTTGTCAACATTACGAAAAACCTCCACCTTCCGAAATGATGATACCGGCTTGTGCGGGATTACTTTGGCGCCCTCAACCCTATTAACCAAAAAACCTTCCAAAGTATTCTCATCATTGATAAAACAGAGGCCATCCCCATTGGCAATTGTCGCCTGTCCTTCGTAGAAAAGATTGCCTCGGGAATCCTGACGGAGAATGCCGAGATGCTCACCCATAGCCTTAGGAGTTGTCAGAGTAGCCATTTTGGAACGTTTTCCCTGGATAAAATAATCGGTATATCCACGATTGAAAGTCTTGTCTGGATTAGGCGTGAAGAAGAAGTTCACATGCCCGCTGCCAGAAGGTTTGATGTCGGGCATACCAGCCAAAACTGCATCAATACGCTGACGATAATAGGAGGTTATATTCTTCACATAAGTCACATCTTTCAGACGGCCTTCTACTTTAAGCGAACAAATACCCGCTTTAGCCAAATCTGCAATGAAAGCGCTACGATTCATATCCCGAAGAGACAGAAGATATTTAGACGCTGCCAATGTCTTGCCTTCAGCATCAGTCAAATCATAACGATAACGGCACAGTTGTGCACATGCTCCTCGATTGCCACTTCGGCCTGTCGCACAACTGCTCATATAACACTGGCCGCTATAGGAGACACACAACGCACCATGGACAAAAGTCTCCAACTCGATGTTTGTTTGCTGGCGAATCTTTCGAATGGTTTCTAGGTCCAATTCTCGAGCTAAAATCGCCCGTTGAAAACCAAGTTTCTCCATAAATTGGACACGCTCAACAGAAGCATTGTGACATTGGGTGCTGGCATGAAGGGCAACGGGTGGCAATCCTGTCTCCAACAAGCCCAAGTCTTGAATAATCAAAGCGTCTATACCCATCTCATAAAGACGGTAAGCCATTGAACGAGCATCTTCCAACTCTTCATCAAAAAGAAGTGTGTTTAGCGTAACATGAACCTTGGCACCATAGAGATGACTGTAACGAACTAGCTGTTCAATATCCTGAAGACTGTTGCCTGCCGCCTGCCTCGCGCCAAACTTCGGAGCCCCAATATAGACAGTATCAGCTCCATGATTGACCGCCGCCACGCCTGTTGCCAGGTCTTTAGCAGGTATAAGCAACTCCAGATTAGTCATCAGCAAAAGATTTTTCTTGAATTGGAAAATCCTCCGCCAATTCACCGGAGTAGTAAAAATCGTTACCTATGACCCCAAAAGTATATTCGCGATCTCCAACGTGAATACGTGAACCTCCGCACTTGGGCTCAGGGTTCGGTTTGGAAACCTCAAAACCTAAATTGAAAAGGGTAAAGAGGATGTCTGGACGTTCAGAAATATCGTAACCAGCACGACGCCATTGCAACATGGTCTGGTGCACAATACACCCAGCATAGATATACGAATACAGATGATTTCGGTAGTTTATCAAACGATTTGCTCTCTCCGTAGCATGATCTTCAGTTTCAAAATCAAGAATATGCTCATAGGCCTTACCCATATAAAAAGGACTTGTTGTATCTTTCAAATGCTGCTCCACAAGCATAGCTGTATAGTCTTTCACGCCTGTTACTCCAAAAGAGAACTGAGACTGTACACTCAGCACCTTCACAGGTCCTAAATATTTCTTATACATTTCGCGATGAGTATTGAAGAGACGAATCTGCTCACCTATCAAGCATCCGACGATAAGACGAGGCTCAACACCAGTGATTCGTGCTGCATCAAGGATGGCCTCCTTATCTTTTAGAATAGCTTGTTTCAATACTGGCCAAGCGGAATCATTCATCCATGGAATCAAATTCTCACGATCAGATGTTCCTGCATAACGGTCATAAACCTGCATCAGCTCATTACACATCTTCTCGTATTGCGCGCCCTTATCCGTCTCATCCAAATACATTTTGGCGGCATAAAGCATATGGTCAGCAGCATCTGAACGCTTTGAAAAGTTCTTAGCTTCTAGAATCTTCTCAGCATTCATAGGGAAGAATTTATTTAATGCTGCAATCTGAATATAATTCCTCATATCATTCTGCCTGATATCAGCAGAATCCGTCAAGGAATGCTGCTTATAGTCAGCCAAATAGCGGTTGTTCTCATCTACCGCGCCGCGATTATTCGTTAGACCAAGTTTATAAACACCCCAAGCTCCGATAATAGCTGCGCCTGCCAAGGCAAATGCCATTGTCAACACGATAAAAATACGGGTACGGATTTTAAAGGTTTTCCACGCACCCCACAACGATTTTCTTTCTTGATTTTCAGATACTTGCATCTCTTTTTCCCTTCTTGAAAAAACGGTGCAAAAGTAATCTTTTTTTATACGTTTTATTCACGTAAAACTAAAGATTTTGCAGTTCAAAAAAAGAATTTATAAAGAAAGTGTAACTTGTTGTCAACAAGCAAAATACAATCAACGACTCAAGGTTACATTGCCCTTCATCAAGAGCTCTTGACCATCCAAACATGAGCCTTTTAGATAGTAATCGTAAACACCATTTTGGCATTGTTTGCCTTTATAATATCCATCCCATCCTTCCTGTTGCGATGTGGTCTCAAAGACTTTCTCACCCCAACGACTATAGACAGCAAAATAGAACTCGTCTAGTATTTCGCTACGAACGTAGAGTATGTCATTTATTCCATCTCCATTGGGAGTGAAGAGATTGGGAACGAAAACATACGGATCATCGCAAGTGACATGCTCAACAACGATAGTTACAGTATCATCTTTATCACATCCAAAAGTATCCGTCACATGAACCGTGAAAGTTGTTGTGTGCATCACATTGACCACAGTAGCAGATGAATCAGGTGTAGTCAAACCTTGCTCGGGAGTCCACTGATATGTGTAAGAATCTCCATAATCGGTTGAAAAGATAGCCGCGGGAGTGCCCGCCCAGACGGAACAAGGATCACACCAGGCATCCAACGGAAACTCAAAAGTGCCTTCCCTACGAACTATCTCCCCTGAGAATTGTTTATGACAACCATATTGATTGGTAACCATTATGGAATAACCCATCGAATGTTGGGGTGAAACGTAAGGATGAGGATCAAAAGAGTGTGTTCCATCTTCAAATTGCCAGTGATATGTATAACTATCCGACCCTTCAATAGACAATCCCAAAGAGATACCATCTTCAAAACAGATCACAAAATCCGGATCCTCACTCAAAGTGATGCTGGAAATAATGACTGTCATAGGGCGAATCACCTCACAATCACCGTCAGAAAGTCGCACATAGTAGGTAGTTGTCTGAACTGGAGCAACGAGGAGCGAATCCGAATTCTGCGCCAAGATATGAGTGAAGTCCGGCAAATCGGACCAGTCCACCGTGATTGACTGTTGGTGGTCATATTCAACATGGAGCATAACAGAACTATCCTCACAGCAAACATTTAAATCATTGTAACTGATGTCAAAATCATTTACATACACCCATTGATAAAGTGTATCAGCACATCCATCCAGCTGCGCCACAAGCATATAGAGCATAGAGTTATCTGGATTAACTATTGGATTCGAGATGCTTGGATCGCTCATAGCCTCCGTAATAACCCATTGGTAGCTAACATCATTAGCTGGAGGAAGACCTATCTGTTGTGACTCTCCCTCACATGTGGTGACAGGAGGAAGATCATCAGAGCCATTAGAAAGTACAAAAAGAGTACGTGTCAACGTATCTGCCAAGTTACAACTGCTATTGTCTTGAACTATAAGAGTAATAGTGTAATTACCTGTCTGGTTATAATAGTGAGATGGTGTCGGTTGATTTGAAGTAGTACCATCCCCAAAATCCCAAAAATAGGTCGTATTATTGCCAATCGTCTGCGAATGGTTGACAAAATGAATAGAGTCGGGACCGCAAAGAGCGTGAGGCATCGTAAAATCGGCTACTACTACAGGCATTGCAAAATCCAACTTAATGACACCAAGATTACAGTTTGTACTGTTATTAGTCTGAGACCACGCACCAGGAGTTGTTGGGAAGGTGCTATATCCTCCGCAACCAGCACAGACGGCCTGATAGATACACCCTTTGCGGTTAAAACGGCTGGTTCCACCATCCACATGTTCCTGTGTATTACCACCTCCAAAAAAAGAGGCATACACCAATGAAGAAGCATTATTATCCAAACAGATGAAATAGTAATCAGAGCTGTCGGTTGTCGCCTGGAAAGCATCCGGCGTGATAGGCAGACCATTGGTGCCGCCAAAACCGTTCAGCTCTGCAGAACCCCAGCCTGACATGTAGACGTGATCACAATAATCAACAGAAAGGGCTGTAGGGGATATATCGGGACCACCATTGCCAGATCCGAAAGCGGTCGACCACTGGCGACCATCCAGAGCGGGATTCATCTTAGTTAGGAACTGTCCTCCCCCACTCGTAAAATATCCTGCATTGTAAATCCAACTATTACCTCCTGCATCTGTCTGGCCATAGACGTAGGGATTGTTATACTTGTCGGTTTTAATAAGATAACTCTGATCGTAACTGGCAGTGCCAAGATATGTTGAATGCAACAGCTGACTGCCATCATCAGAGAGATGAGCAACAAAACCATCACCTTCTCCGAGATGGGAAGACTGATATGCGTTAGCAGTCACTGGAAAATTGTTGGAATGTGTACCACCAGTAACATAAAGAGTGTGGTCAGTGCAGAGCGACATACTATAACCAGCATCATTAACGCTTCCTCCCAAGAAGGTGCTCCAAACCATTTGCGTAAGATTCTGATTCATCTTAAACACGCACACATCTTGCTGTCCAGTCAACGTCTGACCAAAGGTTCCTGGAGTAACTGGAAAATCCTCAGACCGCGTAGAACTAACAACATAGACATCGCTGTTCTGGTCAACAAGAATCTCTCCCCTATTGTCATCTGCATAATTGACTCGAAGGATTGGAGCTGTATTCAGACCATCCGAAGCGTTGCCACCAACAAATGTTGAAGCTAACAGTTGTGTACCATCCGTACTGAGTTTAGCAACAAAGATATCTGCGCCGAGGTTAAAACGTAACGATGTTGAAAGTGTAACAGTAGGTCCACCATTGAAGGAAGTGTCAAATGCAGTAGGCGTTGTCGGAAAATCAGGTGATCCGGTAGTGCCTAGAATATAAAGCTCGTCCAAATCATTAACATGGAGACTATGCGGAATATCCAAATAAGAACCACCGAGATAAGTCGAATAGAAAAGATTGGAACCAGTAACGGAAAACTTAGTAATGCCGACATCCACAGAACCTGATTCGCCACAGAAGTCGACCTGGTATGCACCAATAGTCACTGGATAGCCTACACCGAAGACGATACCGCCGCCATAAAGATGGTCGTCAGAATCATAAGTGGCCGTATAGCCCCAATTGTCGGCCGTAGAGCCCGAAAAGGAGGAGAAGACGACTGTGGGGTCAATAACAAGCGGAACGCTCGTCTGGTAAGCTCCTAGGGCGAAAGAGAGGGTATTGCCTTTCAAGACATAATGGCACGGAACGTAAACCGTGTCAGAATTTAATATTTGATAGGCGACAGGAGATAACTCGAGAATATGCGAAAGATGATTGTGGATGATAAGATTTCCATCTTTTAGTGAAATAGACTTAACACCATCATAGCGCAAACTGATAATAGAAGGAGAAGTGTTAGGTGCTACGTAGAACTCATACTTAAAACATCCGCCTTGTTCATAAAGGCGAGCATCAACATTATCATACAAGCCATGATATATTATTTCACGATATGGGTAAACGTTCGATGCCCAATTCTTTGGATTTCTACTAGTGAAATAATTGTAGTAATGATCATAAGGGAAAACTCCTTCGACACGTGGATTTGAATTTGAATTCAAAAAAGTGACTTTATATGCAGAAGCATCGACTTCTGTTTTAAAAGGACGACCATGAACCTTTGCTTCGTGCATGGCATCGTACTGCGCAGGGCTTACCATAGCGACAGTATAACCATTTGATTCGGCAAAGAGAGAACCGTATCGTAATTTGGCTTGAAAAAGAACTTGATCATCAAATTGACCATGGTTGGGAACAAACTCAAGTTGTCCAACGCTCAACGAGTCTGGAGTGCGAGCAGAGACTTGAGCCAGAAGACTCAAGCAAATGGCAACAACGATGATAAGTCGATTCATAATGTAAGATATGCGGTATAAATCGCAACTGCAAAAATAGAAAAAATAGGATAGAGAGAAATAAAAAAAGGAGACCATCAGTAACGATGATCTCCTTCCTTTCCAAGAGAATAGTAATAATTATCTTTTGACGATTCTAAAGATAGCAGCTCTGTGTTCCTCACGGCGAGAATCCTGAATGTTCTGTGCATTCTGAGGATCGTTAACCGTATAGGAAGCGGTTTCAATCTGAGCAGGATTTACACCCTTCTGGATGAACAAATCTCTTACCTTGTTAGCACGTCTTTGAGCGAGGTCGCGGTTGTGTGCTTCGGTACCAAGGTCGCAAGTATAACCTTCAACGATCAATTTGAGACCAGGGTTAGCTTTCAGAATAGAAACACATTTGTTGATATTATCGTTCTCATCAGCAATCTTCGGGATATCTTTGTCTAAGTCGAAGAGGATCTTTGTCTTGGACAATTCATCGGAAAGATCTTTGATAGCACGTTTCTCTTCAGGAGAGAATGTATCATCGTCATCATCTAACTGATCACATACAGGAACAATGTAAATGTACTGAGGATCTTGTTTGATAATGATAGGTTCATTAGCTTTCTTCTTGAGTTCATCAAGAATTTCTTTCTCAAGTTGCTTTTTAGTTTTCTCTTGAGGAGTAGCACAAGCTTTGATATGGAAACCAGCCTTTACACCGACTTGGAGAAGAGTCCATTTGTCGCGTTTGCAAATACCAGCTTCTTTAGCTTCTGTAAGGATATTGGAACCGAGAGTACCATTAACAGTTGCAACAGCATTATCGGTAGCACCAATAAAGGTAGTTTTGTTCTTCGGAAGAATATTCAAGAAACCATACTTAGCATAAGCACCGATGTAGAAATCAGCGATACGACTGATGGCGAATACACCACCGAAATCACCTAACACATCAACAGAACATCTCATCTTGACGTCTTTGCCACGACCATTATAAGTATAGGTACCAAAGTGATTTTCCATCTTCGTAACACCTTCCTCATCATGGACGGTATACCATTGGTTGAAAAGACCTTCATAACCAGAGGTTGTGATATGGCCTTGACCGTTGAACTTATTGAAAGCTTTGAACGGGAAATAACCTTGTACACCTAAAGCGGCATAGATACCATTACGACCATCAAATCTCCAGTCGAAGTGAGCTTTCAAAGGAACTTCAACAGCCCAAATGACTTGTTTTTCACGGAGACCTCTTGCATCGTAATAGAGATCGTAGTTAGGATCATAAGTAAGAGGATTATCAAATGCCTCATCATTAGCGACATCATAATCATGGATAACACCACTTCTGGAAATAGAGGCTTTAGCACCAATACGGTTAACACCGACGCCCAAGCTTAAGCCCCAATGCTCATTGAAGAAATAAGCATAGTCAACATCCAGCATAGAGCTCAAAGAATAATACTGGTTGAAACCAAGTTCTTTGATGCGATGATAAATGTTGTTAGTAAACGCCTCACCAAAGTGAATGTTAATGTGATGAGGGCAGAAGGTAGAAACTTCAACATTGTCCGAATTAACAGTTTCATTTTCGGTTTGCACCTCTTGGGCGAATGCGGTACAACACATAGCGAAAATAAGACTGATTGCTAATAAATTCTTTTTCATAATATACTTTTTTTCTTTATTCAAAATTAGGTTTTGAAAAGTCGGTCGGTGGCAGCCGGATGGCTACCACCGGTCGATCTTTACATTATTTTACGATTACGAATTTAACAGTCTTGATTTCATTAGTACCGGTTAAGATACGTCCGAAGTAAGTACCCTGTGCTTTGAATCCAGAGATCTTAGTAATAGGCTCGAGGTTAGTAACGTGACTAATCAGAGAACCTGTTACGTTGTAGATGTCGAGAACAGCACCATCCATCTCAGCCTCGCTCAAATCAAGTTCGAGGGTGATTTCTTGGTTGATGTTAGCAGGAACAGGATAAGCTCTAACTGAAGAAGCGGAAGAGAAGTAGAATTCACAGGTTTGATAAGTAACCATGGAACCATCAGCTGCTTGCTCAATCAGTTCAACAGAGTAGAATCCGTTAAGACCGCCAATCTCTTGATAGTTGGAGTAAATAGCACCAGGAATCAAGATACCGTTCTTGTACCACTGGAATCCGACGAAGGTATGACCACCATTGGTCTCAGGATTGTTGTTGACAACAACTACATCGTGCCATCTTTGATCCATGATAGGATAGAGACCACCGAAGGAGTAATCACCAACGAGTACTCTTACAACGATGTCATAATCACATCCGTCAACGGTGAATACTGCAGGATAATCACCAGGAGCTGTAGGAGCTTGGAATGTAGCAGTATTATCATCGATAGTACCTGTGTAGGTATCACCGTTTGCGTAAGTAACTACGAAGTTGGAGTTAGGAGTACCGGAAATCATATTGAAGTTGATAGTAACCATGCCATTGTCATCACAACCGGAGATGAACATAGTCTGATCGAATTCAATATCGTTGACAAATACGGTGATGATAGCATCAGCGTTGTCAAGCATACCGTTTTCACAATATTGATCAGAAACCATGATGATACGATATTGAGTGGTATGACCAGGAGCAACGTTTACAGTGTAGGTGTTAGTACCAGATACCTGAGCAGGTAAGATGATACCAGTCTCAAGATCTTGCAATTGGAAGGTGAACGGAGCAGTACCAGTGAAGTTGATCACGAGAGCAGCAGAAGCGTCAGAAACGTTACCACAGATGGTCTGACCATAGCTTGTTGAATCGAAGGAAGCTGTAGGCAGTTCATGTACGGTTACGAAGGTCTGAGCCTCAGCAGTGTTCGTGAATGCACAACCACTACCGATATTACCAATCCAAGTAGGAGTATAAATGTAGTCACCAGGTTCGGTCGGGAGGTCATAGGAGTTGCCACCGAGACCACCAGAAACGTTAGAAGTAACGCCATTGTAAGTAACAGTCCATTGGATTTGACCGTTGGTGCTACCAGCATGGTCAAATACACCACCTTGGATACCAGCCTCGAGATAAACAACGCTGTTTACACATACATCAGGATAGAGCACGTGAATGTCTGTCCAAGAAGGAGAGGAAACAACATTGACAGTCTGAATGTTGGAAGTAGCAGGTTGACAAGCGTAACCAGAAGGAGTTACAACAACTTGGTAGTTATAGTTACCAACAGTATTCAAAGTATCAGTGTACTGATCCTGAGCGGTGGTAACAGGAGTGTGGATATCGGTAGAGATACCGTTGGACAACCAGTTGAAGGTCATGTTACCATAGATGGAGCTGTTGAGAACACCATTTACAGTATTACCGAAGTTGGTAACAGTACCAGTGAGGGTGATGTCGCCACCTTCGCAGATATCCAAACCATAATCAGAGTTCAAGGTTACAACAGGTTGCTCAGCAACTTGAACGGTTACAGGAGCGGACCATGCAGAAGCACAACCGAGGTTGCCATTCTGAGTAACTTTCAAAGTGTATACATAGGTACCAGCGTCGGTGAGAGGCTGTACGAATGTGCTGTTGATAGCGCCAGGAATTTCCATACCGTTGATTGCCCATTGATAGCTGTAATCAGCAGGAATGTTAGAATCAGCAGTGATGTTCTGTACTGACAATGTAGTAGTACCACCGGCACACATAGTAGTGTGGTTAGCAGCGATAGTAACAACAGGATCAGCAACAACGTGAACAGGAACAGAGAGCGTAGCAGTAGAAGAGCAAGATACGCTGGAGTTCGTGTTAGATACCGTTACGCTAGCGGTGATGTCACCAGCATTAGGCATAGAAACGGTGATAGTGTTGGAGTTGACAGCCTGGGTTTCACCATTGATTGTCCATACATAGTTGTAGGAGCTACCAGCCTCAGCAACGTTAGCAGTGAAGGTAACTTCGCCACCAGCGCATACATAAGAGTGGTCAGCAGTAATTTGAACGCTAGGAGCAGCCAAAACGTTAACTTGGAATGCTGCAGATGTAGCCTCACAACCACTGTTGTCAGCGCGAGCGATGGAAACGGTGAAGTAGTAAGGATTAGCAGGATCGTTAGCAGCTAACTGAGGCTGATAAGAAGGAGTAGTAGTTACGGCAGAACCAGAAGCAGCGCCGAACCAGCTCCAAGTGTATACGTAAGCGCCATCGTTGACACCACCGTTTACAACAGCGTTCAGAGTGATATTGCCACCGTCACAGATTACAGCAGAACCGTTAGCAACAATTTGAACTGTAGGATCTGCGATAACGTTAGCATTTACAGAGTAGGATTGTGTTACAGAGCATCCAGAGATGGAGCTTGTCACAACTACGAAGTATTCATAAGCACCAGCAATCAACAACGGAGAAGTTGTGTATTGAGGAGCAGTAGCACCGTAGATAGCAGTTTGAGTACCATTGTTGATGGTGTACCATTGATAGGTGAGGTTGTCACCAGCGATAACACCATTAACCTGAGCAGTCATAGTAACGGTACCGCCAACACATACGTTATCGTAACCGGTAACGTCAACAGTGTAGGAAGGAACAACGTCAACATTGTAAGCTGCAGAAGTAGCCTCACAGCCAACACCTGTTTGAGTAACAACAACAGTATAATCAGCAGTCTCATTGTAATTGATAGGATCAGTTACGAGAGTAGGATTGGTTTGACCATACAATGCGATACCATTCTTATACCATTGATATGAAGGAGCACCATAACCACCAGTTACGTTAGCGATCAGAGTGGTAACACCACCGTCGCAAACTGTGGTAGGATAACCTTGAGCAACAGCCACGGTAACGGTAGGATCAGCAACAACAGTGTAGTTAACAATGTTAGATGTGGTCTGGCAACCGTAAGGAGAGGTAACGACTACCCAATAAGAGTAAGCGTCAGCGGCCTCATCACCAGTGGTAGTGTAAGAAGGAGTGGTAGCGATAGGCTCAGTGCTGGAGATGTTGTTGTACCAAGCGAAGGTGTAACCATTCAAACCGTTAACGCTAGCAACGCCGCCGTCAACAGTAGCAGTGAAGGTTGCAGTACCACCAACGCAGGTGATAGCGTTGTCAACAGAAGCGACAACAACAGGATCAGCAACAACAGTGATTGCAGTATTCTCAGAAGTTACGATGCAACCAGGAGCTGCGGTAACAACTACGTGATAGTTGTAAGCGGTCTCGCGAGCAGCAGGAGAAACTGTGAGAGTAGCATCTGTAGCACCAGCAATCATTACATTGTCAACATACCATTGATAAGTGTAATAAGAACCAGCAGGAGTAACATTAGCATTCAAAGTAGTAGAACCACCTTCGCAAATAGTAGTATTACCAGTTACAGAAACTGCCACAACAGGAGTAGGAAGAACGGTAACAACAGTATTAGCGGAATTAGCAGAAGTACAACCAGAAGCATCGAATGTTACAGTTGCATTGTAAGTATAAGTTGTAACATCACCGTCAACAGCGATCGGAGAATCAGTCAAAGTAGCGAGAGTAGCACCAGCGATGATCTGACCGTTGCGATACCAAGTGTAAACAGGAGTACCGTATGCAGAGTAATCGTTAGTAACAGTCATGATAACTTGACCACCGTCACAAATCTCAGTGAAGTTAACATCGATAACAGGAGTAGCAGGTGTAGCATCTACGTGAATATTGATTGTGTCGGTAGCAACACATCCGGAAGTAGCCTGAGAAGCAGTAACGATGAATTGATAATCACCAGCTGCGGTAGGATTGAATGTGTAGGAAGAACCAACAAAACCATTAGACCATGAGTAGGTAACATCAGCGTTGTTCCAACCAGTAGCTTCTGCAGTGATTACGGTAGTACCGTCTTCGCAGATAGTGTACTCAGTAGCGGTGAGTTGCAATTCAGGAGCTTGCTCAACAGTAACTACAACAGCCTCAGAAGAAGTTGTACAACCATTGGTGGTAGCATCAACTCTGTAGGAACCAGCTGTGTAAACTACGAGAGAACTGTTAGTTTCACCAGCGATAACAACACCGTCTTTGTACCATACGTAAGTAGCAGCTACGTTAGGAGTAACGTCAGCATAGAGAGTAGTGGAACCACCGTCGCAAATAGTGAGCTGACCGGAGATTACAACAGACTCAGGAGCGGAGTTAACAACGATTGTGTATGGCTCAGAAGCGAGAGCGGAAACGCAACCTTCTTCGTTGATAGCCTTAGCAGCGAAGGTATAAACACCCTCATTGTAGAAGTTGACGGTCAGATCAGCCTGGTTCTCACCCGGGATCTCAACGCCATTCTGGTACCAAATGTAACCGGCAGCGTTGCCAGAAGCGTGCAAAGTAACTTGCTCGCCTTCGCAAATGGTATCAGCAGTAGTAGCAGTAACAACAACCTGACCAGGACGAGGAGTTACGATAATTGTAATCTCACCCACAGCGGTACATGTACCATTGGTAGAAGAAACGGTAGCTGTTACGTGATATGTTGTGGTTTCGGTAGGAGTAACGTCAACAGTGTTAGCTGTGCTATTGTTAGCAGCAGAATCCCATTGGAATGTTACATTACCAGCCCAACCATCTTGAGTAGCATAGAGAGTAGTGTGCTCGCCTTCGCAGATTGCAGTTGCGCTAGCAGTTACGAACAGTTGAGTACCGAGAGCCTCAACAGCGAACGGCTCAGAAGTCATTTCACAACCCTCAGGAGTTGTCATAGTAACAGTGTAAACACCTGCAGGAACTGTGATGGTGCTGTCGTGAGAACCGGTGGACCATGTCCAAGTACCCTCAACATCAGAGTAAGCAGTCAAGACAGTAACGTCATTTTCACAGATAACGTTGTTACCAGTGATGGAAACAGTAGAAGGAGCAGGATTAACAGTAACTGTGACAGGCTCAGAAGCGATTGCAGAAACACAACCTTCTTCGTTGATAGCCTTAGCAGCGAATGTGTATTGACCAGCCTCATTGAAGTTAACGGTCAACTGAGCTTGGTTCTCACCAGGAATCTCAACACCATTCTGGTACCAGATATAACCAGTAGCATTACCAGAAGCATTGAAGGTGATTTGTTGAGCCTCACAAATAGTAGTTGTAGAAGGAGTCACAACAACTTGCTCAGGAAGTTGGTTAACGATGATTGTAATCTCACCCTCAGCGGTACAAGAACCGTTGGTGGAAGAAACAGTAGCGGTCACATGATAAGTGGTGGTGGAATCAGGTTGAACATCAACAGTAGTAGAAATGCTGTTGCCAGCCTGAGCATCCCATTGATAGGATACGTTACCAGCCCAACCATCTTGATTTACATAGAGAGTAGTATGCTCACCGCGGCAGATTGAAGTAGCACTAGCAGTAACGAATACATCGGTACCGAGAGCCTCAACTGCGAACGGCTCAGAAGTCATCTCACAACCCTCTGCTGTAGTCATGGTAACAGTGTAAACACCGGCAGGAACCGTGATGGTGCTGTCATGAGAACCGGTAGACCATGTCCAAGTACCCTCAACATCAGAGTATGCAGTCAAAGTAGTGGAATCATTCTCACAAATCACATTGTTACCACTAATAGTAACTGTGGTAGGAGCAGGATTGATTGTTACGATACCAGCCATTGCGGAGATCTCAGAGACACAACCGGAAGCAGGCAGAGTAACGATAGCGGTGTAGAAGTTGGTGGTGATGTGGTTAGGAGTTGTGTAAACATTCTCACTGAAGGAAGCTTGAGTAGCACCCTCAATCAACTCACCATTTCTGTACCAAGTATAAACAGCGCCTTCTGCATCAGCAGGATCGATAGTAGCAGCAACTGTAACTTGAGCACCGTTGCAAACAACGATTGCGTGCTCATTGTTAACTGTAATATCGGTTACAACAGGGATAGGATTAACAGTGATTATGATAGAATCGCTGTCGAAGCACTGAGAAGGAGTTTGGATAACTCTTACACCCATATGAGTGGTCTCAGCATAGTTAGTTGTATAGGTAGCAGAAGTAGCACCAGGAATATCATAATGATATGTAGAATTGTATACGTACCATACATAGTCACCATCGTTGGTATAACCGATAGCCATAGAGTCTTGTTGCTCTCTGATTTCGTACCATTGATAAGTAATGTTGGTAGCATTGTAATCATTCAAATTAGCAGTAAGGGTAACTTCACCATTAGTACAAATTTCAGTCTCAGTAGCGGTGATGTTCACAACAGGCTGTTCGTATACCCAAACGAGGAACTCGTCAGACATGGAAGCGCAACCAGCAGGAACGCCGTCTCTTTCAACATTAACGCGGAATCTGTAAGGCTCTGTACGAGCGTAGAAGTACTCCTGATAGAATTGGTTATCACCAAGTTGATAAGCCATATTGTCTCTGATTTGACCAGACTCATACCAAGTGTAGTGCAAGTTGCCTACGTCAGTACCAATGGTATCAACATTAGCAGCCAAGAATACAGGCATGGTAACACAGATGTGCTGATCACCAGTAATTTGAACTGTCGGGTTCGGATAGATTGTAAGAGCTGCAGAAGAAGCCTCAGCAGATTGACAACCAGAAGCAGTCAAAGTAACAACAGCAGTGTAGATGAACTGTTGAGTGTTGTTGTCAACAGTAACAGGGCTGTCATAGATGGTCTGAGCATTTGCACCTTCCATCAAGATACCATTTCTGTACCATGTGAAGACAGGGGTACCGAGAGAAGCGTCATAATCAGCTACGTTAGCAGTAATCTCAACTTGAGCACCCTGACAAGCAACATAAGTAGACAGGGTAACATTATCGATAACAGGATCATTGTGAACAGTAACTTCAAGAGCTTCGCTAGTAGCGGTGCAACCAGAAGTCAATTGTTCAACAGTGAAGGTATAAGCGTGGGAACCAACTGTAGGAACAACGGTGTAGGACAAGGAAGTAGCTCCATGAATCAAGTTACCATTATCAAACCATTGATAAACGAGTTCATCAGCATTCCAGTCATTAAGGTTAGCGGTCATTGTAATCTCGCCACCTTCGCAGATATTGTTCTCGGTAACAGTAGTATTAACAACAGGATTATCGTTAACGTAAACAACAGTGGAAGCAGAAACAACACAACCATACTCATTTACGGTAGAAACGCTGAAATTATAACCGTAATCTCTGTAAGGACGAGTGATTGTGAGAGTACCATCATTGTTAGAAGCGATGATTGCATTGTCCTCGTACCAAGTATAGGTGAAAGGAGTAGCAGGAGTCGGATCGATATGAGCGATCATCGTGATGTTGTTTTCTGTAGCAACACAAACGATAGGATCGGTTTCGATAGCCAAAGTCGGGTTCGGGTTGATTGTGATAGCAACCGGAGTAGCGAAAACTGCAGAACCACAACCAGCAGCTGTTTGAGCAACAGCAACGGTGTAGTTGTAAACGGTAACATCACCATCAACAGCAACAGGAGAATCAGTCAAGGTAGCACCAGTAGCGCCCTCAACGATTTCACCGTTGCGATACCAAGTGAAGATCTCACCACCAGTGACACCACCGTCAACGTGAGCGGTCAAAGTGAACTGAGCGCCTTCGCAGAGAACATTACCATCGGTAAGGTCAGTAGTGATAGAGGTGATAACAGGATCATTATTAACGATAACTTCAAGAGTATCGCTAGCAGCCTCACAACCAGAGGTCAACTGCTCAACTTCGAAGGTATATTTATGAGTACCAACAGTAGGAACAACAGTATAAGTCAAGGAAGTAGCTCCATGAATCAAGTTACCATTATCAAACCATTGATAAACGAGTTCGTCAGCATTCCAATCGTTCAGGTTAGCGGTCAAAGTAATCTCGCCACCATCGCAAATGGTATCTTCAGTAACTTCGATGTTGACAACAGGATTGTCGTTAACATAAACAACTGTAGAAGCGGTAGCATGACAACCATATTCATTTACTGTAGAAACACTGAAGTTATAACCATAATCTCTATAAGGACGAGTAATGGTCAGAGTGCCATCATTATTTGAAGCGATAATTGCATTGTCCTCATACCATGTGAAAGAGTAAGGAGTAGCAGGAGTCGGATCAATATGAGCAATCAAAGTAATATTGTCAGCGGTTTCGACGCAAACGATAGGATCAGTCTCGATAGCCAAGGTCGGGTTCGGATTGATTGTGATAGCAACCGGAGTAGTGAAGACCTCAGATTGACAACCAGAAGCTGTTTGAGCAACAGATACAGTGTAGTTGTAAACGGTAACATCACCGTCAACAGCAACAGGAGAATCAGTGTAGGTAGCACCAGTAGCACCTTCAATGATTTCGCCATTGCGATACCATGTATAAACCTCACCACCAGCAACACCACCAGAGATGTGAGCAGTCAACGTGAACTGAGCACCTTCGCAAAGCTCGTTGCCATCAGTAAGATTAGTTGTGATAGAGTCAACAACAGGAATGTCGTTAACAACAATGGTAATAGTATCGTAAGCAGCACAAACAGAATACTCATTGGTATTATCGTTTAACAAGTGAAGAACTTGAACGATATAGTCTGTAGTAACTTCAGGAGTGAAGGTCTGGAACTCATGAGTATAACCAGGCATAATGTGGTCGTTGTTCAACTCGTTCTCAAACCATTGGAAGGTAAGCATAGACTCGTTGTAGTCATCCAAATTAGCTCTAACTTCAACAGAACCACCCTCACAAATCTCAGTCTCAGAAGCAGTAACATTTACGTAAGGAATATCGTGAATGTTAACCTCGAAAGGATCACTGAAGGAAGTACAACCATCACCATTGATAACTTCAACCATGTAGATGTAAGGATCTTGATAAGTAGGTTCTACCATCTCATTGTACAGGTTGAGGAAGGTAAGGTCATTGTTGGTTAACATACCATTCTTGTACCATCTATAAGTAGCGTCGAGGTCAGTACCACCATCAACCCAAGCGGTCAAGTGAACGTTCGGTTGGTCAACACCCTGGAAACAGATGTGGTGAACACCGTCGATGATAACGATAGGATTACGTTTAACCTCAACAGTAGCAGAAGCAACAGGAACAGCCTCACAACCAGGCATACCATAGTTGATGAAAGCTTGATAAGTATAATGAGTCATATCCTCATCAACGATAGTCAGCTGTTTAGAGAAACGAGGACCATCAACGAGAGGCATTAAGAAACCATTCTCATACCATACATAGGTGAGAGAAGAGTCAATATAACTTTCACCTGTCTCAGGATCAGTCAAATAAGCGGTAACAGTAATCTCAGCGCCTTCGCAAACGTTTTCAGCAAGGTGGCCATCATTGATAACCAAAATGTTGGAGATTTGAGGAGGAGCAATAACAACTACAGAATCAGAACCGGTAGCGAAACACTCAGTAGTGGTTTGAGTAACTTCAACATAAAGCTCTGCAGTAGCAGGGAGAGAAATAGTTACGCTAGGAGAAGTACCGTAAGGAATTGCAACGGTATCGTTGTCAATGATGGTGTACCATTGATAAACGATGTTATCCATATTGTAGTCACCAAGATGAGCAGTAGCGGTAATCTCACCGTTAGGACAAATAGTATCGAAATCGGTAGTAACAGCAACTGTCGGGTTCTCGCCTACATACAAGTAGAAAGGATCGCTAGTTGCGACACAACCATTGTCGTTAGTGAGAGAAACGGTGATGACATAAGGATCATCTTGTGCTGTCAACTGAGAAGTTTCAAAGAGATTACCAGTAGTGGTGATCTCTTGAACCTGATTGTCAGCTTGAGGATTCGGGAATTCTGGACCTACAGAGTAGTTATAAATTCTCCAATCAAAAGATTCATTGGGATAAGCACCAGTACCAGTTGAATCATTAACATTAGCAATCAATGTCAAGGCTGTGGTATCACATACGAGCGGATCACCCATGATCTCGATTGTCGGGTTAGGACGAACTGTCAGAGTGGCAGCCTCAGAAGCAACTGCTGATGAGCAACCATTGACAGAGATAACCTTAACCTTATAATCATAAGAACCTGCAGAAGGACTAACTACGATAGTGTCGAGGTTATGACCAGGAATCTCAATACCGTTCTCATACCAAATATAGGTATAAGGATCAGTAGCGGTGGTCGTAGCCTTGATAGTAGCCTGTGCACCTTCGCAGATAATGTTATCATCATCTAAGATAGTAACGGTCGGAGTAGCCGGGGTTTCAAATACTGTGATGGTGATATCACGAGTAGTTGTACAAGTACCGGTCTCAGTAGTAGAAGTGGCCGTTACAGTGTAGGTGGTGGTGGTGGTAGGAGTAACGTTTACTGTATTTGCATCAGCATCGTTAACACCAGCAGACCACTCATAGGAAACATAACCAGTCCATTGTTGAGCATTTGCTGTCAAAGTGACATTCTCACCAGCACAGATGCCGGTAGCAGAAGCAACAATGATAAGGTCAGCACCTACAGAGTTAACTGTGAAGGTCTCAGAAGCGGAGGTACATCCGTGCTCGCTGGAAGCGATAACAGAGTAAACACCAGAACCAACCTCGATTGTATCGTTAGTTGCAGTAGTGCTCCACAAATAAGAATCAGCGCCCTCAGCAGAAGCAACGATAGTTGCAAGTTCGCCTTGACAGATGGTGTTAGCACCTGTGATAGCCAAGTTAGAAGGAGCAGCTTCAACAGTTACGATAGTATAAGCAGAAAGTTCAGAAGGACAACCATCAGCGCTGACAGCACGAACTGCAAACTGGTGTTGACCAACCTCATCAAGGCTCATAGATAAGGTTTCAAGATTCTCACCCGCAATCTCAATACCGTTGTGATACCAAATATAATGATCAGCATTAGCTGAATTTGCGGTTAAAGTAATCATGTCGCCTTGACAGATATACTCAGGAATAGAGGTATTGGTCTCACATACTTGTTGGATAACAGGGGTGAAAATAGTATCACCTGGAATCCATGCATGAAATTTGTGCTGCGGAGCAGTGAGTATACTGACACAATCTTCATAAGGGATGAAGGTTAGACCAGACTCAGGACCAGGGACTCCATCAGCTGTAAAACACTGTTCAACATATAAAGTATGATCCTCAGTATACTGATACCAGTGACCAGCAGAGATTGCGTTAGTATCCATACGAACGAACTCATCGTGGCAAACAGCAGCTGCACCAGCTGTGAATACAGGAGCTGCAGGAGCCTCGTGAACGGTGATAGTAATTTCGTCAACACGCTCGCAAGTAGCACCATTAGAGTTTGTCAAAGTAGTGGTAACTGTATAAGTAGTTGTAGCTGTCGGATAAACTGTAGTGGTAGAGGAGGTAGTATTAGTACCATCACTCCAAGCATAAGT
The DNA here is from genome assembly GCA_024686335.1 of Bacteroidales bacterium. Taxonomy (GTDB): domain Bacteria; phylum Bacteroidota; class Bacteroidia; order Bacteroidales; family WCHB1-69; genus F23-D06. The sequence continues at coordinate 50,075 of JAILCI010000059.1, forward strand.
AATATTGTCAGCCCAACCATCTGCATTTACATTTAAGACAACAGCCTCACCAGCGCAAACGTCGGTAGAGGAAGCAGTAACTTGGATATCTGTACCGAAAGTATAAACAGTGAACTCGGTAGCAGCCTCACAACCATTAGCAGCAGCGGTAACTGTATAGACACCAGCAACATTAGTAGTCAAAGTTGCTCCAGTGGTACCATCACTCCAGGTATAAGTAACATCCGTGAGAGTTGTAGGTAATACAGAAGCTGTCAATGTTGCATCAGTACCCTGACAAATTACATTGTCACCAGAAACCTGAACTAAGGAAGGAGCAGGTTTAACGGTTACTACAGCAGGAGCAGTTGCCAGGTCAGAAACACAACCATTAGCATTAACAACAGCTGCATTAACAGTATAAGTACCAGCGTAGAGGAAATTCAAAGTAATAGTAGGTAAGTTCTCACCAGGAACTTCGATACCATTAAGGTACCAAGTATAATGAGCACCTGCAACCGGGGTTTCAATCTCGATAGTGGCTTGACCATTCTCACAGATATTGAAAGCAGTGGTCTTGAACACAGGAGCTGCAGGTTTTGGATTAACCGTTACAGTAATATTTCTTACGACAGTACAATTAGACTCACCATTGAGAGTAGCAGTAACTGTATATGTAGCAGTGGTTGTCGGAGCAACAACGATGGAAGATGTGGTTTCACCAGTGTTCCATTCGTAAGTTACATCACCAGACCAACCATCGGTATTGGCGTTAAGAACTACGGACTCACCTTCGCAGATAACTTGCTCGGAAGCGGTCAGAACTACATCGGTACCGAATTCGGTAACGGTGAACGGTTCAGCAATCACAGCACAACCAGAGTTAGGGTCAGTAACTGTAACTGTATATGTACCGGCTGCAACGTCAGCAGTCTGAGCAGAACCGCCAGCAGGAGACCATGCAAATGTATAATCACCTGTGGTTGGAGTTGCCGGAAGAACGCTAGCAGTCAGATGGGCTTGGTCACCATTACAGATAGCGTTTTCACCAACGATTACTACAGAAGGAGTAGGTAATACGTTGAAAGTAGCAGAAACCTCTTTGCTGTCGCAAAGATAGGTAGCAACGACCTTAATGGTATGAGCGCCTTCGCCATCAGTATTGAAAGCGTAGGTAAGACCAGTAACTTCAGGAATTAAAGCACCGTCGAGATACCATGCATAGGTAGCGTCGTAATTAGCAGCATTAGGATCAGTAACGGTGTAGGAAACCAAAGCACCTTCACAAACCGTAACAGCTGTAGCAGGAGTAATGCTCAGGTCTGTCAAAGTTTGTACAGAATCCGTAACTGTGAACTCTGTAGCCGGAACATTGCAGGAGAAATCCTGATAGAGAGCTGCTACAGAATAATTACCCTCTGCAAAAAGGTGGGTATTGACATAGGTAGTATCTTGAGTACCACCGTTTGTCCAAATCCACATGTAGGGTTGCTCATCGCCGGAAGTGTAGGCGGTAGCAGTTACCAAAGCTTGTTCACCATCGCACACTACAGGAACATCGACGAGGATGACCGGTGTAGGAGATACGTTGAAATAATGAACAGCGGAGTAAGTTGCCTCACAGCCATCAGCCCATACATAGACATCAAAGTCGTATGCAAGGGTGTCAGGACTAAGCTGCGGGAGATCAGCCACGCTGAAAGCGTAGGTGGCGGAAGTGGCTCCCGGAATGGCCTGGCCATTCAATCTCCACTGATAGCTGAGTGCCGTAGATCCCTCGTAACCAGAAACCATAGCTGTCAAAGTGACAATGTCGGTCTGGCACGCATGCGTAGGACCTACGACGAATACATTGATTGTATTCACCGACTCGGCATCCGTGAAAAACGAATGAGATCCTTGTGAGATCCAACTTGGCAGTTTCAGGCCCGCATTCTTGAAGTGGGCCGCCTCACTGCGCGCTTGACTAGTGCCAATTAATAGCACAGTCATGAGCAGAAAAATCATAAATTTTTTCATCGTTTTGAATTTAATTATTACTATTGTTTATTTATTATTTTTATTTATTTCATTCATCAGATGAGTTACATCGAGAACACAGTGCCGCGCATCCAGGCTGCTAACCGGCTCTCGATAATGTATCGCATTGTTTACTAGACTTTTTAACATAGTATAATTCTATTTATAATCAACTTGCAAAAATACATTTTTTTTTAGACCATACAACATATACGATAATTTTTTTTTTTTTGTTACATGAAATTTGATAAAAGTCTATAAATTAAGTTCTTAATAAATGTGATGAATTTTAAAACCTTATAAAAATAGTACAAAAACAATAGAAATATGTCAGGAAGAAACGCCTGAAAGAGGTCTAAATAGCGGGAATATGAGAATAATGAGAGTAAACATGAAGAAAAATGTATGAGTGGTCAATACCAGGAGAATAGAAAATTTGAGATAAATATGGAGAATTTCAATGATTGCTCAATACAATATAATATATATACTATTATATATTACATACTTTCAGTAAGACGGTGGTGCGGACTACAGCTGGGCCGAACGACAGAGGAGTATGCAGTTAGCGGAAATACGGAGGCGCGAATGAAGAAAACCTGATCAAAGATGAATTGGTAAAATCGTAATACAAGTAGAGTTTAGAGGGATCTAGAAAGCGGAGTTATCACGGGGGATGAATACAGAATCTGAGTCTAAATCTTCCTGATCATATTTTATGTTGGGAGGAGCATTAGACAAAAAATTTACAGGTAAATAGAAGGAAACAGAATAACTATCGGGGAGATGGTGATCTGTATAATTGAGTGAAAAAACAATATCGCATCGGGATTGTGATATTGCTTGAGGAACGGCCGGAAGAGGATGGAAAAATGAAATCTCAGAGAGATATCAAAGCAATTAAAACTCTGTCAATAAATTTAAAAATAGGAAATTTATAAGAAATAATTTTTAAATATATTGATAGAATGTGCGGGAACTAAATGTATTGCACATCTGGCAAAAAGTATGCGTAGGAAATTTGAAGAGATCAGAATAGGGCAAAAAAAAAGCAGCTGTCGTGTTTGACAGCTGCTCTGTGGTATTGGGCGACGACCTACTCTCCCACCGGGTCTGGCAGTACCATCGGCGCGGTCGGGCTTAACTTCTCTGTTCGGAATGGGAAGAGGTGTGCCCCGAC
>JAILCI010000060.1 GCA_024686335.1 Bacteroidales bacterium
CTGAATGGACTCACGGGCAGAAAAATTTACAGATAAAAACCTATGCCAAACGAATCACGGCAAGGGTACCCTTGCCGTGATTCGTTAAAAATTGTAATTTTGCATCCGTAAAAACCTGTAACGGTTATTTAGGACTAGTCAGTTAGTTAAGGATTATCCTCTGAACGGGAATTTAGCGCCCGGGTAGATAGCCTGGCTACCGAGCATCTGCTCAATACGCATCAACTGATTGTATTTGCAGATACGGTCAGTACGGCTAGCGGAACCGGTCTTGATTTGGCCAGTACCGAGAGCAACTGCCAAGTCAGCGATAGTGGTATCCTCAGTCTCGCCAGAACGGTGTGACATCACAGCCGTGTAACGGTTCTTCTGAGCCAAGGAAACGGCATTGATAGTCTCGGTGAGGGTACCAATCTGGTTAACCTTGATAAGGATTGAGTTAGCCACGTTCTTGTCGAGACCCATCTGGAGACGATTCACGTTAGTTACGAAGAGGTCGTCACCCACAAGTTGAATCTTATCGCCGATAGTGTCGGTGAGGAGTTTCCAACCATCCCAGTCGTCTTCTGCCATACCATCTTCGATGGAGATAATGGGATATTTGGAAGTCCAGTTTTTCCAATAGTCGACCATTTGAGCGGGAGTGAACTCCTCGCCAGTAGACCATTTCAGCTTATATACATTTTTCTCGGCATCGAAAAACTCAGAAGCTGCGGGATCGAGTGCAATACAAACCTGATCATAGGGTTTGTAACCAGCATTTTCGATAGCTTGAAGGATCACCTCGATAGCCTCTTCATTAGATTTAAGGTTCGGAGCAAAGCCACCCTCATCTCCAACATTGGTAGAATAGCCTTTGCCTTTGAGAACCTTCTTGAGATTATGGAAAATCTCGGAGCCCATACGGACAGCCTCACGGAAGGTGGGAGCTCCAATGGGCATGACCATGAACTCCTGGAAGTCCACGCAGTTGTCGGCGTGGGAACCGCCGTTGAGGATATTCATCATCGGCACGGGCAGAACGGTAGCGTTGCAACCACCGACATAGCGATAGAGGTCTTGGCCAGTCTCGAGGGCTGCGGCCTTAGCGGCTGCTAGGGAGATACCGAGGATGGCATTAGCGCCCATCTCGCCCTTATTCTCAGTACCGTCGATTTCGATCATACGGTTATCAATTTCGGCCTGGTCGCTAACTTCCATGCCTTCTATCTGTTCGGCCAGCACGTTATTTACGTTCTGGACTGCTTTCAGCACGCCTTTGCCCATAAAACGGGACTCGTCGCCATCGCGAAGTTCCACGGCCTCATGTACGCCGGTAGAAGCGCCGGAGGGCACTGCTGCGCGACCCATCGCGCCAGCTGCGGTATATACGTCCACCTCCACGGTGGGATTTCCACGAGAGTCTAAAATCTCTCTTCCTAAAACTTTAATAATTTGGCTCATTGTTTCTAGATATTATATTTTTAAACGAGCGGCAAAGATACAAAAACAATTGGAATCTGAGACCATAATTGTTGGGGCGAATGATTATTCAGTAGGGGCGAATAATCATTCGCCCCTACTATCAACGTTTCGAAACATAATCGTAGATCAATTCACCACAAGAACAGTCGTGTGGAATCATTAACCTAAGCGGCGAAGGGTCATCTTCAGAGAGTTCCGACACGTCAATTTGCCAAGAGTAGATCTCATGACCCTTCTCGTTCAAATAAACGATTTTATCCTTTCCGTCATAGACGGCCCAAAAGCAAGAACCATCAGAAGTATGTCGGAGTAATGATTCGGCATAATAACGGCTCATACGATGCCCCTCCTCGTCCATCAGGGCCCATTTTCCCTTTCGGTTAGCCACCTGAAGAGTCCATTCCGAACAATCGGCTCCCCAACAGCTACAGAGTCTCTTCCCAGTTCCGGAGAAGACATCGACTTTTCCCGATTTGCGACGGGCCAAGATAAAACGATCCTCATCAGCAGACGCAGTTAGATAACGCAGCGGAACCACCACCCGACCGTTCAAATCCACGATGCCGGCATGCAGCGAATCGGTTGCTACACTCATCAGCGTTGATGACCAAAAATGTGAGGCTTCGCTATAACGTTCAGGCAGCACTTTACCCGAAGGAGTGATCAAACGCCAAACACTATCTTCAAAAAACAAGGGGTATTCGTAGGGCGTATTATCTTTGAAGTGCAACGGCGGATCGAAAGTTAAAACATGTCCTAAGGTGTCGAGAACTTCCGATGACTCATCAGGCAAAACACCTACATAGTAATCGGAAACATCCAATTCACTCAGATTGAACAATTCTTTATAACGATGAGGGGTGAGCAGATGATAATTGGAATCAGCCATAGCCCACAATCCTGCCGTATCTTGCAGCAAAACCTGATTAAAAAAAGATGGGAGGATATGCCTGTATAGTATTGGCAGGGCAATTGTTCCATCATCATTAAGCAGACCTTCCAACTTTGTATTCTTATCTATAATAGAGACATTGAAATCAGAATAATAGCTCTCTAATCTATATTGAGAATTTAATGGATAGATCCAGTGCCCTGAGAAGTCCATGAGGCCCTCACGATCATTTGTATCTGTGACAATCAGTCCTTTTGACCAAAAACTGATGCTACGATAAATGGGAGGAATCACCACATTCCCGTTCAGATCCACACACCCCTCCAAATGTCGACCTTTGCGAAAGTGCATCTTGCCGTCACGCATTTCGCCCAAAGTGAAAACCAACAAAACAGGGTCGACAATAACATCATAATAGGGGACAACTTCTCTTAAATCAAGATATTGGAAAGGCAAAATCGTATCGCCCTTACTGTTAATCACACCACCCGCTCTACCATTTTGTGAAATGATGAAAAGATCTTTTGTGTGTGGTATGAACTCCGGTCGCAGGTCATAGATGAAAGGTACCAACTGGCGACCATCCCAATCCAAGATGCCCCAAAGTCCCTGACGCTTTGCGATGATAAAGGCATCTCTATTCAAAAGATTAATTTCTTCATATTCGCATGGCACCACGACAGTCCCTTTATCATCTATCAAGCCATAAAGAGTATCCTGCCAAATCTCAAGTCTTGGGGGAAGGTTTGGCGTCTGCGCTTTCATAGGAAAAGAGGAAAGGCTCAAGAAAAAGACCAAAATATAGATGAAGATATTTTTGCTATGCATAATCACTTGAATTTTATCTTTAAGATGCATAAATCGACAAAGGTTGCAGTTGAACTATTTGAAACGGTAAAAGTAATAAAAATGGGAACTTTATAGCAAACCATTTCCATGTGGAAAATTGTGAATATATTGTAAATAATCACCCCGATATGCACCACTATGTTCCCATCCTCTGTCTGCTTCCCATTCGTGCCGTCGGGCAGGATGTCAATAAACGGCAGCAATAGACAACCGCGTCTACATACTATTGAACGGGAAAACTATCAGCATAAAAAACCGAAAAGCCAAAGAGGGATACGGTTGTGATGGCCAATTTCAATATCATCTACGGCTAAGAAACTCTCTTTGATATCTTTTATTTGGTTGAAGTCTTTCCCTTTGCCTCCGACCTCGAATAACCATTTCCCATTGACAAGGAAATCGCCGGCGGATGGCAAAATCAACTCATTTTCCACTTGAAGTTGCTGGCTGAAAAACGTTTCACGCAACGTGCCTGTATCCACTCGCGGACTGAGGGCAAACATCAGATTACAGTCGCCTAAGTAGAGTTTGTCAGGTTTGGGCAGATGTTTCAAACTTTTTGTCTCCCGTGTCAGTAAAGTCAATAGACCTGCTTGTTCTAAAAGATACAACATTTTCAATCCTTGTTCCCTATTGGTTTCCAACTGACTATAAAGCATTGACATGTTGGGGGTTTGAGGAACACGAGCCGCAAGAATCATCAGCATCTGCTTGATTTTCTGTATTGTAGAAAATGAAATGTCGGTCAATTGCGGCAAATCATTCTCCAAGGTCATGCGAACGGCATCTTGAAGACGCAACAAAAAAACGTCGCCCTCTTCTTGATAAAACGGGTAACAGCCATGTTTCAAATAGTTTTCAAAAGCTGGCAGCACCTTGATATGTGAAACGATGTCCGCTGCAATGTCCGTATGTCGGTCCAACAACTCTAGGAGACCGTACGACGGCCCGCTGTAAAGTCCTTCCATCTCCAAAAACTCCCTGAATGAAAGGCGAGGTAGTTCATATACCCTCTGGCGACGTGACAAATCCTTTCCTTGAGTGTCTATCTTCAACATGGACGACCCTGTGTAACAAATTTTCAAGTCTGGATAGTCATCGTAGAGATTCTTCAGGATTGTCTGCCAATTGTGAAGATAATGTATCTCGTCCAAAAAGACATGACTGCCACCATGTGTATAGTGGTATTCCACCAATGAAACAAGCGAGTTTGATTCAAACCAGATATTGTCTAACGAGACATAAAGGACTTTCGATTTGTCTGGAATCGACTCCTTAATATATTGCAACAACATCGTGGTTTTGCCCACTCCTTTGCAACCTTTAATGCCAATCAAACGGTTGTCCCAGTTGATTTTCTCATACAAGGATCGATGAAAAACCGTTTTAACAGCATCGATTTTGCGACGCGACACCTGATAAAGATATTCTACATTCTGCAGTTCCATAGAGCATGATAATTTTGCTGCAAAAATACAAAAAAATCTTTAAAGATTGAAAATTGAAGAAAAATAAATCTTTGAAGATTGAAAATCTAAAAGAACGTATCCTTCACGTTGTTAAGGGATATAAATACCCCATCATATTCGCGATGATGTTGCTGCTCGCTGGATGCGCGACGGTGTGCGACGTTGATGGAAACCGCTATAAGGAGTTAAAAATCAACGATATGCGATGGATGGCAGAGAACCTGCGGAATATAACGTCCAAAAGCGTTTTGGTGCCCTGAAATGGCTATCTTTGCAGGGTTATTAGCATATCTTGATATTTAACAGACATCGCACCAAGATCGGCGGCAACGTGAGGAGTGAAAAATTGTGAAAAACAAGAGAGATATTTGAAAAAAGACTATTTTTGCTAGTCATAGAGTTGCATTCGAACAATCAATAATAATCATCTAATAATCAAAGTTATGAAAAAGACATTCTGTTTATTAGCCGTGCTCGTTGTTGGAGCATTAGTTTTTTCCTCATGTCAAAAAGAGGGACAATATCTCCCTAAACAAAAAATTTCCAGAATTGAATATCAAGCCTATTACTCTTCCGACTTGGGCAGTGTCTCAGTCACAAACGAGGTACAAGACTGGGAATGGACTGACAAGTTATTATCTAAAATCACCTACAGGTATGCCAATGGAACCACTTTTGGCTACCTAATACCAGAATACGATTCCAAAAAACGTATTGAAAAGATTCACGGTGTTCTGGATGATGATGCCTTTTACTACACGTTCACCTATGATGGAAAATATCTCACCCGCATTCAAGCCTTTGAAGATGGGGCTCTTGAGACAGACTACGTCTTTGTGAAGAATGACGGAAAAACTGTGGAAATTACTGTAACTGAATGGGACAAAAAAGATGCTGAGAGTAAATCTATTAATCCTCTTCAATTTGTCTTCACGCCTGAAGTGGCAGAGTGTATCAAACCTACTGATGAGAAAGGAACCGTTGTTTACAAACTCACTTGGGATGGCAACAACATTTCCAACATTACTGCTGTAAAGGCAAATGGTGATGAGATGTCAGTTCAAAAATTCCAATATGACGACTGCATCAATCCGTTCAAGGGGTTCTTGAGCAATGAGGCCATGAGCGCGATGAGTGACTTATATTCTGAGAACAATGTTGTCCTTTCAAACCATGTCCTGCACATGACACTTGGAGACATCACCACTAACCTTTCCTACGCATACGAATATGATGGAAAATACCCTGTAAAGAAAACATGGTCAACCCAATCTGCTCTTGGTACAAACATCAGTCACATCCAGACTATCACGTACCAATAATCTCGACATATAGAAAAATTTTCAAAAAAGAATCTCGGTAACACTTCCTCACTTTCCATTTTCGTTCAAAAAAACATACAGGATGTTCAAAATATGCAAAAAAATTGTCATACTGGTGAAAAAATGTATTTTTGCCCAGTTTTTTTAGAAAATAAAACGACTCTATGCTAAGACGTTTACGCACACCCATTCTTATCAACCTATTTCTACGTGTGTTTGGAGGATTGCAAACCATCCGTCTGAAGCGTGCCTCTCAGCACCCTCGTCTGGCATCTGAGCGTACCTTGCGTGAAATTTTGAAGATCAGCAAGGACACCGTATATGGCAAAGAGCATCACTTTGAGGAGATTTTAGCTGCTCCCACAGACGAGGAGTTGTTTGCGCTATACCAGCACTTAGTACCCGCCAACGACTTTGAAGCATTGCGTCCTTACGTGGAGAGGCACAAGAATGGAGAGACCAACGTACTTTTTCCTGGTCGCCCGGTCATGTATGCAACCACATCGGGCACGACAGCACAGCCCAAGTGGGTTCCGATGACGCATAAATACTTGAAAGATGTCTATGGTAAAATGTCGCACGTATGGACATGGAACTTTGTCAAACACAGACGTTTAGCAATGGCAGGGCATCTTTTCCCTATCGTTGGCAAGGAGTGTGAAGGACATGCTCCTGACGGCACACTCTATGGTTCGGTAAGCGGTGTGCTGGTGCGCGATTTGCCCAATCTTATCAAGCGTAGATATACAGCACCGGTGAGTGTGATGTCTATTGAAGACTATGCAGCCCGCAACTACACACTGATGCGTTTGGCCGTACAATATTGGGACGTGACCATCTGGGCCACAGCCAATCCCTCAACTATCCTCGAACTGCAACGCGCAGTAGACGAGAATCTTGACACTCTCATTGACGATATAGAGCACGGCACGTTGAGCGATCGCTTCAACATAGCACCGAAAATCCGTGAAGAATTGAAAGCCTACATGCGTCCGCGCCCAGATCGTGCTAATGAACTCCGCAAAATACGCGATACACATGACGGTCGCATCCTGCCCAAATATTACTGGCCCAAACTCAAAATCCTCAGCACCTGGAAATGTGGCAACACCAAGGTCTATATGGAGAAGTACCTCGACTATTTTGATCTCGACAAGACCTTCTATCAGGAATTGGGTTATATCGCTACGGAATGCAGGTTTGGTTTCTCCTTGGATGAGACCAACGAATCGGTCATGTTTCCGCATCTTCACTATTACGAATTCGTAGCTGAAGAGGAACTGGATTCACCAAACAAGCATTTTCTACAACTTGACGAATTGGAGTATGGACACCGTTACTGTGCATATGTCACAACCTACTCCGGACTTTTCCGCTACAACATGAACGACCTTATCGAGGTAGGTGGAAAGTTTGAGAATACGCCCACCATCCATATGGTCAGCAAAATCAATGGTATCGTATCGCTCACGGGTGAGAAGCTCTATGAACCGCAGTTCATCGACGCTGTGAAACAGGCTGAAAAGGAGAGTGGCATCAAGACAACCTTCTTCGTCGGTTTCGCCGATGTAGACCAATCCGTCTATCATTTCTATTTTGAGTTTGAAGACCCCGAAACCACTGAAGCCACAGCCAATGAGTTTGCCGTATTAGTAGACAAAAAACTGTGTGCCATCAACATAGAATATGCCTCTAAGCGAGACAGTTTCCGTTTGCAGCCGCCCATTGCGCACCGTCTCATCAAAAACGCATACGCCCGTTTCAAGGCAGCATGTCTGGAAGAAGGAATGCGCGACGGCCAATTCAAGTTCAATCAGTTGATGCAAGATGAAAAACGGAGAGGCAAGTTCCAAGTCCTTGTAGTTGGTGACATTATCTCAGAGGTACGTAGCAACGTTATTACACGCCTCAATCAAAATGATGAGCGTGTCAAGAAACGTCTCACCCGCAAAGAGAGACGATATTTGAGACGCGCAGCTAGACAGACACGTCAGATGGGCCGTAAACAAGAGATGTTGTACCGCATTGAGACTCGCCGTCGCGAGCGTCAGAAACGTAGAGAGGCTCGTGATGCAAATAGTAATTAATCACTCCAATATTTTATCCACTCTCTTTCTTTAGGTGTTAAGGCATCTTTATCCCCATTATAACTGGAATCCGGGATGTACCATGATGCATTTTCGAAAAACCTACCCAGTTTTTTGCTCTTGAAAAGATAACCGTGATAAGCATATGGGAGATTTCGAAGAACGCGCTTCTGATCCTTAGTAAAATGCATTTTATTATTAAAGAAACCTGTAATAGCCGTATCAAGAGTGAAATACTGCGTTTTAATACCTTTCATAAACGACCTTACCTCACCGCCTGGCAACTTGTCAGCATTCCAAACAGTCGTAATCATGTGTGATTTCTCAATCCAGAGTTCATCATCAGGGTGAAAGTTCTTTTTATGAAAGGTGATACTACCCTTCTGCATATGGAAAGTCAGCCAACCTTCCTCCTCATCACTGCGGAGTGACTTGCTTAAAGTATCGTAAGTTCCAACGCCATTGATATCCCATTCATCTATACTCTCGAAAAAGCCCTTCAGAATCATAAAGGACTCGCGCTCGCCCATATTGATATTCAAAGTAAAATCGTCAATGCCATTATTGGCCCAGCGATTGGCAGCGGTCAGAATATAGGGAAAATAATACTCCGTCTCAATAGTCCTAGAAAGGTCGTACTCATAAGTATGCTGAATAATGTTAAGGCCTTTTTTAAAATGGGCTTGAAAATGATATACAAAATCGAAGGGATATACCATGCCATCAAAGGCGGCTATGGAGTCCTCACATTGCTGGCGCGTCCAATTCACAAACTTGCCATCCACATAGTAGGGCGGTCTCACCCAGTCGCCATCTTCGTCGTAATGATGACGATCTACGCAAGATATCTCATAGTCGAGTTTCTGTTTATTCATGATCACCTGAAAATTGCGGATTCTCGGCTGCTGAGGAAAAACATCCATGTACTCGTCTTCGAAAGGATAGGGAGCCTCCGCTTCGAAACCAACCAACAGGTCCTTATCACGAACAGGATTGAAAAACTCGTAGTAGACGGTCACTTCAAGATGATCGCCAACCCTATTGATGGTCAGCACCTCTTTTTGAACGCGAATATCGGTCTCCGTGATGGGAATCAACTGATTTCCAGAAGCATAGAAAACGCCATCGTTAGCTTTTACCACTAAAGCAGTCAGGCAGCAGATCACAATCAGCAATATCCTTTTCATACGTTTAGAATTTGTTGGCAAAGGTACACTTTTTTCATATCGAAAAAGGCATCTTTTATGTCCGCTTCTTCCTTAAAAAAGACATACTTACTTTTTTTTTTATATTTTTGCCGCCTTATTTTTCATGCTACTATGATATTCGTATCCATATATCGATTCTTCAGAAACCACAAACCACTACTATACAGCCTCTTAATCATCACCAGTTTAGTTTTTGTCTTCTTCGGTTTAAAGTTGAAATATGAAGAAGACCTGTCCAAGCTGCTCCCATCGTCCGAAACAAAGGATAGCGGACTGGTCTTTGGCAACTTGAAAGTTAAAGACAAGATTTTCATGGAGATGACGGGTGCAGAGCCGGAGGTGATGTCGGGATATGTAGATGAATTGATGGATTCTATCATGCTGCATCCTGAACATATCGCCAACACGCTCTACAAAATCGAAGCCGAGATGGGCTTAAATGCTCTGGACTACGCTTTGGCGCATGTCCCTTCGTTTGTCTCCACAGACATGTACAGTCGTTTTGACGAAGCCATCGCCAATGTGGACAAAACTATGGCAACTAACTATGATTTGGTGATGAACGATGAAACAGGAGCAGCCACACAGATGGTGACAACGGATCCGTTGAACTTGCGACAACTTCTATTACCAGAAATCACAGGAGGCATGGGATACACGGTCATCAACGAGCATCTCTTCTCCAAAGACAGCACCGTAGCACTCATGTTCATCTCGCCCAATGCGCAATCATTTGACTCCAAGTCCAGTAGTGAACTCATCCAACATCTGGAGACCTCCGTTGAGCAGTTTGAAAAAGCACATCCGGGTGTTAAAGTTCTTTTCCACGGGGCACCTGTCCGTTCCACCGGCAACTCTCAAGTCATGCATCACGACATCTTCTTGACCATCGGGCTCTCGCTGGTATTCATCTTAATACTGCTAAGTATCTGTTTCAGAAGTGTCAACATATTATGGCAGAACATCCTTCCCGTGGCCTATGGGACCTTCTTCGCACTGGCCTGTATGTACTGGATTAAAGGCAGTATGTCGATGATGGCCTTAGGCATCGGATCCGTTGTGTTGGGCGTGGCGATCAGCTACTGCCTACACGTCATTATCCACCAGCACTTTGTAGGTAATGTGGAGAAGATGCTCTCCGACGAGGCCAAGCCTGTCTGTCTGGGTTGTATCACGACCATCGGCGCCTTTTTGGGGTTATTGTTTACCAAGAGTGAATTGCTGCAAGACTTTGGCCTATTTGCAACTTTCATGCTCATAGGCAACACATTCTTCGCGTTAGTATTCCTGCCTCACTTCCTAAAATCGGGCGAGACACGTCATAGTGAAAGGGCTTTCAAAGTCATCAACCGGGTCAACAGCTACGCTTACGACCGCAACCCTGCCTTGATAGTGGCTCTTTTGCTCATCATCATCGTGGGTTTCATTTTCTCCCCGAAAGTACAGTTTGACAACAACTTAAAGCATATCGGCTATGAGAGTGACGCCTTACATGCCTCCGAAAATCTCTATGCTGAGAAGTGTACAAATGGCGGTATACAGCGCTATTATGCTGTCGTGGCATCGAATCTTGACGAGGCATTAGATGCCAACAAGCAGCTCGCCAGTACCCTCGACTCTATGAAAAAGGCCAAAGTGTTGACGAAGTACACGCCCGTCGTCTCCATGCTGTTCCAATCAAAAAAAGAACAGGAACAACGCATCGAGGCTTGGCGTCAGTACTGGACGCCCGAGAAAATCGACGAGGCTGAGCGAGCGGTACAACAGGCTGCCCGTGCGCACGGTCTCGACCCGACTATCTTCGTACCCTTCCGTGCCATGGTAGAAGCCGAATATGAGGTTGGCGACCTCTATGGCGACAGTCTCGTGCCCGACGGACTGCTCTGCAACTTCATTGAAGAATCTGACGGCAAGTTCCTCATTTTCAATGCCACCGAGATGACAGAAGAAAACAAAGCCAATGTTGACAAAAAGATTGCCGGCATGCCGCACGCTGTCGTTGTTGACCCCTTCTATTACACTGGTAACATGATTTCTCTTGTCCATCAGGATTTCAACTCCACCTTACTCATCTCTTCTATTTTCGTCTTCGTAGTCCTTCTAATCTCTTTCCGAAGAATCTCTGTAGCACTATTAGCCTTCTTGCCGATGTTTTTAAGTTGGTATGTAGTAAAGGGATGGATGGCCATTTTCGGACTTCAGTTTAACCTCATCAACATTGTCATCTCCACCTTCATCTTCGGCATTGGTGTTGACTACAGTATTTTTGTGGTCCAGGGCTTGCTTGCCGAAGCCCGGGGGTTAGACAATCAGCTTTTGAAATATCACAAAGTTGCTATCTTTTTCTCAGCCTTTGTGCTCATCTTAGTGGTCTGCGCGATGATCTTCGCCACGCACCCGGCTATCAAATCCATCGGAATCTGCACACTTATCGGCATGGCCTCCACCATCTTGATCACCTACACATTACAGCCGTTGGTATTCCGTTGGATGATCAAAATACCTTTTATCAGAAAATCATTAAAAATATCATAACCATCTACTATGAAAAGAATTATCACACTCATCGTCGTTGTATGTGCCATACTCACAGCAGGCGCACAGTCTCAGATCAATGCTTCATTCACGCAGCAGAAGACCATCAAGGCTTCTGGCAAGAGTATCCAATCTAAAGGAACTGTCAACTACCAGTCTCCTGAGACGTTGAAGATGAATTATACGACGCCTGCCGGCGATTTCTTCATCATTGAAGGCAGTACCATCAAAATGAATATGAATGGTAAAAAATCCACCATCGATGTGACCAAGAATGCAACGATGAAGGCCCAGAAAAACACACTACTCAACTGTATTAAAGGCAATTATAAGCAAGTAGCAACTGACAACAACGCAGAATGTTCTGTCAAGGATAGTGGCAGCAACCGCATAGTCACCATTACAGCCAAAAAGGCAGCGACACGCGGCTACTCCAAAATCACCGTCACCTACCGCAAATCCGACAACATGGTCGTCGACATGGTAATGGAAGAATTCAACGGCAACAAGACACACTACACCTTCAGCAATATCTCAGTCAAAAAGTAACTTCTAAAATTATGAAGTCATTAAATTATGAAACTATTAAATTATCCTGAATCAAAAATGAGGATAAGAGACTAAGAAGTTAAGAAGTTAAGAGGTTAAGCTGTTTAAAAACTGATAACTTTCAACTGTCAACTATCAACTTATAAGAAATGGAATATGGCGAATTTAAAGTAAAAGAGGGTGTCTATGTACCTGATATGGGCATAGACTACCCTACCGACGATCCTTTCAAAAGGCTTCTTACGGTGCAGGTGGAGGACTCATCAAAGGGCAAGTACCAATTTGACGAGACCTATCCCTATCTTGACAAATCGTTAGGCTATAAAATCCACAACTTTTTCGGTTTTTTCGTACAATGGATTGCTGCCACCTTCTGGAACCGGACTCACTTTGGTTTGAAGATCCGCGGACGGAAAAACCTGAAAGGATATGAAGAGACTTTGAAAAACGGTGCCATGTGCGTCTGCAACCACGTCTACACCTTCGACGCATTATGCGTATACCAAGCCATACGACGTTTCAGAAAATTATGGATTCCGATGTATGCCAAGCATTTCAACGGTAATCTCAGTTGGTTCATGCGCCGTGTAGGTGGCATTCCCATACCGGAGACGCTCGAAGGCATCAAAAAATTCAACGAGGCTTTTGACGAGTATCACCGTCAGAAAGAGTGGATGCTGCTCTTCCCCGAATCTACTCGGTGGAACTACTACACGCCCTTGCGTCCCTTCAAGCGCGGCGCCTTCAACATGGCTTACAAATACGACATTCCTGTAATCCCTACCGTCATCACATATCGCAAAAGACGCGGGCTTTATCGTCTATTCGGCAAAAAAGATCTACCCTGCATGACTATTCATGTAGGTAAGCCTATCTTGGTCAATAAAGAAGGAAATCGGAAAGAAGAGTTAGATCGTCTACGGGCAACAGCCCACAGCATGATGTTAGAGATGGCTGG
Organism: Bacteroidales bacterium; assembly: GCA_024686335.1. Lineage (GTDB taxonomy): Bacteria > Bacteroidota > Bacteroidia > Bacteroidales > WCHB1-69 > F23-D06. The sequence continues at coordinate 13,334 of JAILCI010000060.1, forward strand.
CATCGAGGTTAATCCCTGGCCGGCAGTTCCTGACGTAGAGTGAGAAAGACATTCCTACTGACTCAGCGCCCAACCCGTCGGTATCGTGACGATCTCCGACCATCAGGCACTCTTCTGGCTTAACATTGAGCGCTTCACACAACTTTGCGAATGACTCTTTGCAGGGTTTAAGACCACCGAGAGCAGGGGCATCAAAGAGCGCATCTGCCCATCGCGGGTCGAAGCCAATAGCTTGCAGTTTATCTTCAACACAACCGTAGTCGGAGAAGACAGCTACTCGTATTTGTCTATCCTTAAGCTGTTTCAGGATTTCTGACACCCACGAATAGAGACTGTATTTTCGTTGCAATATGCTAACCATCAACGGCATATAGCGCTCAAAATACCACCTCCGCGCCTTTTCGGGGTTTGGAAATTCCAAAAAGAAGGCCTCATAGAACTGCTCCTCGCTATTGAAAGAGATACCACGGAGTTTTTTACGCGCATTCTGCTCCCGACGTAGCAGACCGAGGTCGCCTCGAACCAGGGAAGAAAAAATGAGACGGCAAGCCAATCCGGACTTATCATACAGAGTTCCATCTAGATCAAAGATAACGACGCGAGGTTGATTGGTTGTGGACATTGATTCTTACTTTTGCGCCGCGAAAATACTATTTTTCAATGAAAAGAATGTAATAATGATGAATGAATCCTTCCACGTTCGATGAAAAGACCTCGTAGAGGTCTCATCCCTGTATAAGAAAAGGATGCCAAATGGCATCCTTTTCTTGAGAGTGGCGGGAACGGGAATTGAACTCGTGACCTCCGGGTTATGAATCCGACGCTCTAACCGACTGAGCTACCCCGCCGCTTTTGAGGCCGCAAAAATACACTTTTTTTCATTATCGCAAACCATCATAAGAAAAAAATATTTCAAAGTCTCTATGGATTTGGATTTCAAGAGGTTTTTTGTATTTTTGCGCCTTTATTCGCCAACGAAAAAACATATGAGCGCAGACTATATTTTCGAAACTTCATGGGAAGTTTGCAACAAAGTGGGAGGCATCTACACCGTTCTCTCCTCAAAAGCATCAACTGCAGTTCAACATTTTGGAGACCACTACATTTGTATCGGTCCGGACATCTCTAAACCTTATCAGGGTGATTTTGTGGAGGATCCTACTCTTTTCCGCAATTGGCGCGAAATAGCACAACAGGAGGGCTTAAAGATCCGCATCGGCCGTTGGCAGATCTGTGGATCTCCTGTTGTCATCCTCATCAACTTTACTCCTTTCTTCGAGAAGAAGAATGAGATCTTGACACAATTCTGGATCAACCACAAACTGGACTCCATCTCTGGTCAGTGGGACTACATCGAGCCAGCACTATTTGGCTACGCAGCCGGCATGGTTATTGAGAGTTTCTACAACTACTATTGCAACTCCATGGACAAGATTGTCGCTCACTTCCACGAGTGGATGACCGGCACAGGCATCCTGCACATCGAGACAGTAGCTCCTCAGATTGCAACGGTGTTCACCACCCACGCCACTGTACTGGGACGCTGCATCGCTGGCAATGGTCTGCCCTTATACGAAAACATCCGCCAATATCAACCTCAAGAGACAGCCCAACGTTTCGGTGTCCAGTCCAAATACTCCTTGGAGTCGCTCTCCGCCAAAGTTGCTGACGCATACACCACAGTAAGTGACATCACTGACAAAGAGTGCGAAGCCTTCTTCATCAAACCGGCGGATGTCATCACTATCAATGGCTTTGAAAATGGTTTTGTGCCGCAAGGAGACGAGCATGACAAACGTCACTCCGGAGCCCGTCAGAAACTTCTGCATGTTGCCTCATCTCTGATGCAGCAACAGTTGCCCGAGGATACACTTCTCATCATCAACAGTGGTCGGTACGAATTCAAAAACAAGGGTATCGACGTCTTCATTCGAAGTCTTGCCCACTACGCACAACAGAATCCCGACAGGACGGTCTGTGCATTCATTGCAGTACCTGCGGGCAATAGCGGCAAGCGTGAGGACCTGCTCCAACGAATGAGTCATCCAATTGGTACCACACCGATATTGGACGATTTCTCCACGCACGTATTGCATGATCATCATAACGACCCTATCATCAACGCTTGCAAACAATATGGTCTGCACAATGCTCCCGAACAAAATGTTAAGGTGGTCTTCGTTCCCGTATACCTCGATGGTCAGGATGGCATCTTTGACCTGCCTTATTACGACTTCTTGCTCGGCTTCGACCTGTCGGCTTTCCCGTCATACTACGAGCCCTGGGGCTACACCCCTCTGGAGAGCATCGCCTTTGGCATTCCGACCATCACCACATCGCTGGCAGGTTTCGGATTGTGGGTCAACAAGAACTTCTCCGACCAACAAAGTGTTACCGTAGTCCACCGCACCGACCATAACGACGAAGAAGTTGTTGAGAACATATCCCGCGCCATCGGATTCTACAGTAAATGCACACCCGAAGAGAAGACTCAGATTGACAAGAAAGCTATTGAAATCTCTCAACAAGCTCTCTGGAGTTCACTCTATGACAACTATCTTCAAGCATACGATATCGCGCTCACACAAAGCGATAGCCGCTACGATCAATATCAGACAAAAACATCTAACATCAGCCAAATAGTGAAACACGCTAACATAGAACATCCTGAATGGAGACAGATTTCCATCAAGTCACACCTTCCTGAGAGTCTGGAAAAACTAGAGCAATTGTCAGAGAATCTCTGGTGGAGCTGGAATTACGAAGCCCGCGAGCTGTTCGAAGAGATTGCCGGACCCGAGCTTTGGGCGAAGTGTCAGCAGAACCCCGTATATCTGCTGCAAGTACTTCCTTATGAACGTCTTGAGGATTTCACCAAGAATCAAGAGTTTTTGGCAAAACTTGACAAGGTTCATGGAGACTTCCGACGCTATATGGAAACGCCGCGCACACGACCGGAACAGAAGATTGCCTACTTCAGTATGGAGTTCGGCATCAGCAATGAGTTAAAGATCTTCTCCGGTGGACTTGGCATGCTGGCTGGCGACTACCTCAAAGAGGCCTCCGACTCCAATGTCAACATGATCGGTGTCGGTTTACTCTATCGTTATGGTTATTTCACACAACAAATATCTAGTTTCGGCGAGCAGGTCAATCTCTACCCGCCACAAAGTTTCTCCAAACTGCCTATCACTCCAATCAAAGATGAGGAAGGCAACTGGATGACCATCTGCCTGCCGCTGCCAGGCCGCTGTCTTTATGCCCGCATCTGGCGCGTAGACGTAGGTCGTATTCCATTGTATCTAATGGACACCGACTTTGCCGAGAACTGGCAAGAGGACCGCGAAGTGACTGCCACTTTGTATGGCGGCGACACTGAAAACCGATTGAAACAGGAAATGCTGTTAGGTATCGGTGGCCTGCGCATGCTCAAGCTGTTAGGCGAGGAGCCTACCCTCTTCCACCTCAACGAAGGTCACGCTGCATTCGTCAACTTGGAACGTATTTATGAGACGATGCAGGAAAAGCACGTGAATATGTCTGTGGCTATCGAACTGGTGCGTAGTTCTGCACTCTACACCACACACACTCCAGTACCAGCAGGACATGACGCATTCCACGAAGACCTGATGCGTACCTACTTTGCCACCTATCCCGACCGTTTCAACATCTCATGGGAAACCTTCATGGGATTTGGTCGTAAACGTGATGACTGCTACAATGACAAATTCTCAATGAGCATCTTAGCTTGTCATTTTTCTCAAGAGATCAATGGAGTGAGCCGCATTCACGGACGCGTATCACAAGAGATGTTTGCCAACCTGTATGAAGGTCGCTTCGCCGCTGAATCTCATATCGGCTACGTCACCAATGGCGTGCACTATCCGACCTGGGCGCACAAACGTTGGCAGGCGCTACATCGCAAGGTTTTCGGTCCAGAATTCCTGCTTGACCAGTCAAACCCCACCTATTGGATGAAAATCTACGAAGTGGCTGACAAAGAAATCTGGGGACTCAAACAAGACCTCCGCAAAGAGATGATCATGGCTGTCAAGGAGATGCTGAGCGAACAATTACGCCGTCGCAACGAATCTCCGGCATTCATCAGCGCTACTTTGAAACAGATTCGCACCGACGCGCTTACCATCGGTTTTGCCCGTCGTTTTGCCACATACAAACGTGCTCATCTGCTCTTCACCAACGAGGAACGTCTGAAACAAATCCTCTGCAATGATAAAATGCCCGTGCAGTTCATCTTCGCTGGCAAAGCACACCCGCATGACAAAGCCGGACAAGATATCATCACCAACATAATCCGTCTGTCACACAAACCTGAGTTTGTAGGTAAGATTATATTTGTTGAAAATTACGACATGATTCTCTCCAAAAAGCTCATCTCCGGTTGCGACCTTTGGTTGAACATGCCTACCCGTCCGTTAGAGGCTTCCGGTACATCTGGCGAGAAGGCCGTGATGAACGGCGTGCTCAACTTCAGCGTCATGGATGGCTGGTGGGCAGAAGGCTATGTTCCCGGTGCTGGTTGGGCTATCAAAGAGGAGATCACTTATCAGGATAACCGTCTGCAAGACGAGTTGGATGCATCCACACTCTACAGCACACTAGAAGAGGAGATTGCTCCGGCATTCTACAATCGCAATAAAGAAGGCATCCCAGAGACCTGGGTTGGCATGATGAAGAAGTGCTTTGCAGAGATTTCCCCCAACTACACGATGAAACGTCAATTGGACGACTATTACAGCAAATTCTATCATAAATTAGAAAAACGCTATCTCGACATCAGTGCAGACGATTTGAAGAAGACCCGCCAACTGATTAAGTGGAAAGAGCGCATCATCAACGGATGGGATTGCCTCGCATGCCGCTCCTTGACCAGCAAGAGCCATCCCGACTCATCTTATTATATCGGAGAAAACCTCTCTATGGAGCTTACCTTGGAAACCGGCAATCTAACGCCTGATGACCTCAAAGTAGAGCTTGTGCTTGTTGACAATGAGCACAACAGTGAACCCAAACTCGTTGCCAAATATCCGTTCCAACTGAAACAACAAGAGAAAGGTGTCGCTATGTACACCTGTAATGTGGACGCAAAGAAGGTCGGCAACTGGGGGTATGCTATTCGCGTAATCCCGGCAAACGACCTCTTGCCTCACGATCTGGATTTCAACTTAGTAAAATGGTTCTAAACTCATTTGCTGAATCGATAAAATATTTCCCCGTTGTCATCATCGCCAACGGGGATTTTCCAAATTATGAACCTGCACTAAACATTCTACAAAGCGCTAAGGTCATCGTTTGTTGCGACGGCGCGTATGAAAACTTTCTGCAGCAAAACATTAATACACAAGCGGAAATAGTAGTAACTGGAGATGGGGATTCCTTATCATCTGATCTTTTAGAAAAATGCCAACCTTTCTTCATTGCTGATTGGAGCACCGAATATAATGATCTACAGAAGGCTTTAAAATATTGCCAAAGAAAAGGTTATCAGCAAGTTCTTCTTATAGGTTGTGAAGGCAAACGAGAGGATCATTTTATCGCCAATATCAGCATTATGGCCACCTATAGCGAGCAGTTAAACCTAACCATGCTGACGGCACATGGCATTTTTCACATCATACGGGAAAGCGCTACCCTACCCTCCTTTGCTGGTCAACAGGTGTCTGTCTTCACCAAAGATAATGCATTGCCACTCTCCTTCGACGGGTTGAAATATCCCGTAAAGGAACGTTGCTTCCAACATCTTTGGGAAGGCTCTTTAAATGAGGCTTTGGGAGACAACTTCACCATCACCATTCATGGAGATGGGGTTGTAATCATCTATCAGACATTACAAAAAAAGGATTAACGCAGATGTTCTAACGCATCTATCACCAGATGAGCAATATTGCTGAACTCTGACAATGAACATCCGGCTGAAGTATCGAAAGGATTGTGATATCCTCCGTAACCTCCTCCCAATGTATAGATAAAAACGGCCGGCACTCCGCGCTCAGTAAACGGAAAATGATCACTATTGGCAGCATTATCACGTGCCTTTATCTCTTTCACCCAATGAGATTTGTTATTTAACTGTACCATGGAATCATAAAAATCCTTTGTCTGAGGACCTTTTGCATTGACCATCATAATACCGTCGTCACCTCCACACATCAAATCCAAGTTAACAACCATCTTAATCGTTTGCAGATCAAAAATCGGATGAGCCACAAAGTAGGTTGATCCCAGCAGTCCAGCCTCTTCTCCACTAAAAACCACAACAGCAACAGTGTATTTTAAAGGATGTTGACGAAAATAGTTGGCTAATTCAATGACTGCGGAAGTTCCTGATGCATTATCATGACAACCAGGGAACATGACATCATCTCCCATCATACCGACATGATCGTAGTGAGCGGTCAACAAAACCATGCTGTCTGGTTCTTCCTTACCAGGAATAAAAGCGACTACATTACGGGTATGATGCATGCGCACGTCATTGTTATAGGATATCTTCACCTTGTTCTTTTTGGCACTCATCAACTCTTTTTTGACATAAATGAGAGCATATTGTGATTTATGATAGCCCATGCCGACAGTCCATGCAGACATCTCATCCACTCCTAAGATAAAACCCTTGCATTGGAATGCGTCTTTAAAACGCTGCAACATACCAAAGAGACGTTGCAGGGTTTTTATTGTATCAGCATCGTGACACTTTGTCAAGTCGACATAAAGCATAGATTTCTTAGCATTTTTATGTGTTGCGAAGAAAATATCAAGAGCCGTTTGATCTAATAAAGTTCTGTAATCCAAATTGATCACAGACAACGTAGCGTGCATAGTTGGAGAAAAGGGGGCAACCACAAAGTCATCCCAGCCTCTTAACTGCTTACCATTCAAGATAAAGGAAACAGAACCCTCCATAGCATGAACTGGAAAACCATATTCCTGTTCCTGCGTTTCAAGACCCATCTTCTGAAATCTGCTTACAATATAGTCGGCAGCCAGACTATCCCCATGATAAGCATATCCGCGACCATACATATTCTTAGAGGTCAGAACGTCCAAATCCTTTCGCACCGAGTTGGAATCCTGGGCTTGAAGTCCGCAATATAGTAGCAGACTTACGATAAGAAAAGTCAGCTTTTTCATTACCATTTTAAAATTTTAGCCGTTCCGGTGGTACTATTCTGGTTATAAGATTTCAAAAAATAGAAACCAGAAGGAAGAGATTGCAGAGAAATGGTTGGATTCTCTATAGTAACATTATGGCAGGAGACCATCTGACCCTGAGCATTATAAATCTCCACAAACATCTCATCCAACTCAGCATCAGCAAAATCAATACGGATAGTACCTGTTGTAGGGTTAGGGCTAATATGCAGATTCTGTCTTTCATACGAAGCAACGCCTGGCAATGAGAATACATCATGATATGCATAATGAATAATCAGTGTCATGTTTGCTTTAGCCAGCTCAACTACATTGCTCAGATTGCACGTACCGATCACATCACCATCGGTATGGTGAAAAGGAGACAGGGTGGTCTCACGGAAAAAGACAGGAGGAAAGCCCTGGCTGGCATAGGAATATGCATCGCCATTCTGACTCTCAGGAAGATTACCAGCCACATCCATCATAATGGGTAGCAGCTGAGTGAAAGATTCAAGCATTAATGAAGCGTCAGAGCGTTGCGTCATGGCATTCTCATACCAGAGAATCGTCATCATGTGCATATTTTGGGGATCGTAAGCCACACGATCATTGTTGATCATCAGTTTCACATTTTCTTGGTTGGAAGCACGCTGCTGAGCATCCAACAGACTACCCGCGCGACCGAGTTCAAAACCATCTAATGCGATAAACTCCACTGTATTATTAGGCTGGAACTGGTGAGCTGTCAATACACGAGCCACCTCCAACATCAGAGCGACGCCAGCAGCATTGTTATCGGCACCACCCGTCAGATCAGATTGGATTTCACCGGCAGCATTCAATGAGAGCATATCGTAATGCGCGCCCACGAGCACCACAGAATCGGAAGATCCGTTTCCTGGGATAAAACCTCTAACATTGTAGATATAGTCATCAAAGGTTGTATTTATCTCTGGATACACATAAAATGAATCGATGGTAACATTTAGCAGACCCACTGATTCCATTTTAGACACAAGATATTGCGCCGCCTCACGATTTCCGAGCCATGAGCAACGGTTATATTGCTGCATCTCCGTCATAGTTGCTTGAACCGAGTCTTCACTTAGTTCTGACAGCATTATCATCAGATCGGCATCCGTCTGAGCGAACATGGCAGCACTTACCATGAGCATAGCCACAAGGGTGTAAATTTTCTTCATTTTCTATCTTTTTAAAACATTAAATAATTCTCTTGCAATGCTGCCGTCCCTCAATCGGGCAAACAACAAATAAACGCCATCTGCCAGATCTGCAACCTCGACAGTTTGAATTCCCTCTCCACGACATTCAATAGTCTTAAGCAAACTGCCGTTCATGTTATACAACTGAATAGTCTCAAGATTTCCACCGTCCACATAAAGTATTGAAGCAGCGGGAACAGGGAAAAGAGTCAACTTGATCTGTTGCAAATCATCAACACCAACATCAATAATACGAACTGTCAGATGTACTAAGCTATCGCAGCCGTAGATAGTCTCCAGCAGATAGTCATACTCACTAACGGCCGGAGAATCCTCTGTTATAGTCACTTGGGCATCGGTGATTTCATAAGGCAGGTCATGAACTGAGAGGAGTAACGTGTCATAGGTTTCGACACTCTGATTAACAGTCAGATGCAATGTTACAATGGAGTCGCAGCCGTTGGCCGCCGTAAAGGGCTGGGTGTAGTCGCCAGAGGTGGTGTATTCAGTGCCGTTCCACGTGTGGGGACCGCATGAGGATAACGTTATTTCGTTATAAACGGAATTAAGAACAGTCAAGTGCAAGGTCACGATGCTGTCGCAGCCGTTGGCAGCCGTGAAGGATTGGACATATGTGCCAGATAGGACATATAGGACGCCGTTCCACGTATGGGAACCGCAGGAGGATAACGTTATTTCGTTATAAACGGGATTACGGACAGTGAGGTGAAGGGTCACAATTGAGTCGCAGCCATTGGCAGCCGTGAAAGATTGGACATATGTGCCGGATAGGTCATATAGGACACCGTTCCACGTATGGGAGCCGCATGAGGATAACGTAATATCGTTATAAACGGGATTAAGAACCGTCATGTGCAAGGTCACAATACTGTCGCAGCCGTTGGCGGCAGTGAAGGTCTGGGTGTAGTCGCCAGAGGTGGTGTACTCAGTGTCGTTCCACGTGTGGGAGCCGCAGGATGATAACGTTATTTCGTTATAAACGGGATTACGGACAGTTAAGTGAAGGGTCACAATGCTGTCGCAGCCGTTGGCGGCAGTGAAGGTCTGGGTGTAGTCGCCAGTGGCGGTGTACTCGGTGCCGTTCCAAGTGTGGGAGCCACAAGTGGTTAACGTTATCTCGTTATAAACGGGATAACGAACCGTAAGGTGAAGTGTCACAGTGCTATCACAGCCATTGTCTGCAGTGAAGGTCTGGGTATAGTCGCCAGTGGCGGTGTATTCCGTGCCGTTCCAAGTGTGGGGACCGCATGAGGATAACGTTTTTTCGTTATAAACGGAATTAAGAACAGTCAAGTGAAGAGTAACGATACTGTCGCAGCCGTTGGCCGCCGTGAAGGTCTGGGTGTAGTCGCCCGTGACGGTGTACTCAGTGCCGTTCCACGTGTGGGGACCGCAAGTGGATAACGTAATATCGTTATAAACGGGATAACGGACGGTCAAGTGAAGGGTCACGGTGCTGTCGCAGCCACTGGCGGCAGCGAAAGATTGGACGTATGTGCCGGATAGGTCATATAGGACACCGTTCCAAGTGTGAGAGCCGCAAGTGGATAACGTAATATCGTTATAAACGGGATAACGAACCGTCAAGTGAAGGGTCACAATGCTGTCGCAGCCGTTGGCGGCAGTGAAGGTCTGAGTATAGTCGCCCGTGGCGGTGTATTCCAAGCCGTTCCACGTGTGAGAGCCGCAAGTGGATAACGTAATATCGTTATAAACGGGATAACGGACAGTCAAGTGCAAAGTAACAATGCTGTCGCAGCCGTTGGCGGCGGGGAAGGTCTGGGTGTAGTCGCCGGAAACGGTGTACTCGGTGCCGTTCCATGTGTGGGTGCCACATGAGAATAACGTAACATCGTTATAAACGGGATAACGAACCGTAAGGTGAAGTGTCACAGTGCTATCACAGCCATTGTCTGCAGTGAAGGTCTGGGTGTAATCGCCAGTGGCGGTGTATCCCGTGCCGTTCCAAGTGTGAGGACCGCAAGTGGATAACGTTATTTCGTTATAAACGGGATAACGGACGGTCAAGTGAAGGGTGACGATACTGTCGCAGCCGTTGGCAGCTGTGAAGGCCTGGGTGTAGTCGCCAGAAACGGTGTACTCGGTGCCGTTCCACGTGTGAGAGCCGCAAGTGGTCAACGTTATTTCGTTATAAACGGGATTACGAACAGTTAAGTGCAGAGTCACGATACTGTCGCAGCCGTTGGCGGCAGTAAAAGATTGGACGTATGTGCCGGATAGGTCATATAGGACACCGTTCCAAGTGTGAGAGCCGCAAGTGGATAACGTAATATCGTTATAAACGGGATAACGGACGGTCAAGTGAAGGGTAACGATACTGTCGCAGCCGTTGGCAGCCGTGAAGGTCTGGGTGTAGTCGCCAGTGGCGGTGTATTCCGTGCCGTTCCATGTGTGGGGACCGCAGGAAGATAACGTTATTTCGTTATAAACGGGATAACGGACGGTCAAGTGAAGGGTTACGATCGAGTCGCAGCCGTTGGCCGCAGTGAAGGTCTGGGTGTAGTCGCCGGAAGAGATGTATTCCGTGCCGTTCCACGTGTGGGGGCCGCAAGTGGTTAACGTTATTTCGTTATAAACGGGATTACGAACAGTTAAGTGCAGAGTCACGATACTGTCGCAGCCGTTGGCGGCCGTAAAGGCCTGGGTGTAGTCGCCGGAAACGGTGTACTCCGTGCCGTTCCACATGTGAGAGCCGCAAGTGGTTAACGTTATCTCGTTATAAACGGGATAACGAACCGTCAAGTGAAGAGTAACAATGCTGTCGCAGCCATTGGCGGCAGTGAAGGTCTGGGTATAGTCGCCAGAAACGGTGTACTCGGCGCCGTTCCAGGTGTGAGGGCCACAAGAAGATAACGTAATATCGTTATAAACGGGATAACGGATAGTCAAGTGAAGAGTAACAATACTGTCACAGCCATTAGCCGCCGTGAAGGTCTGGGTGTAGTCGCTAGAGGCGGTGTATTCCGTGCCGTTCCAGGTGTGGGGACCGCAAGTGGTTAACGTTATTTCGTTATAAACGGGATTACGAACAGTTAAGTGCAGGGTCACGATGCTGTCGCAGCCGTTTGCCGCTGTGAAGGATTGGGTATAGTCGCCAGAAACGGTGTACTCGGTGCCGTTCCACGTGTGGGAGCCGCATGAGGATAACGTAATTTCGTTATAAACGGGATAACGAACCGTAAGGTGAAGTGTCACAATGCTGTCGCAGCCGTTGGCAGCCGTGAAGGTCTGGGTGTAGTCGCCGGAGGCGGTGTATTCCGTGCCGTTCCAAGTGTGAGGACCGCAGGAAGATAACGTTATTTCGTTATAAACGGGATAACGGATGGTCAAGTGCAGAGTCACGATACTGTCGCAGCCGTTGGCAGCTGTGAAGGCCTGGGTGTAGTCGCCAGAAACGGTGTACTCGGTGCCGTTCCACGTGTGAGAGCCGCAAGTGGTCAACGTTATTTCGTTATAAACGGGATTAAGGACGTTCAAGTGCAGGGTCACGGTGCTGTCGCAGCCGTTGGCCGCTGTGAAGGTCTGGGTATAGTCGCCAGAGGCAGTGTACTCGGTGCCGTTCCAGGTATGGGGACCGCAAACGCTCTCGTTAATCTCTTTATACTTTGCGTCTGAGATGGACAAATGTAAAGTCACGATGCTGTCACAACCATCTGCTGCCAAAAAGGATTGTGTGTAGTCACCTGAACTTGCATACTCAATGCCATTCCAAACGTAACTTTCACAATCACTTTCAAATATTTCAACATTCTTTGGCATATTTACCGTCAAATGCAAAGTAACAATGCTGTCGCAGCCGTTGGCGGCCGTAAAAGTCTGGGTATAGTCGCCCGTGGCGGTGTATTCCAAGCCGTTCCACGTGTGGGAGCCGCAGGTGGTTAACGTTATCTCGTTATAAACGGGATAACGGACTGTCAAGTGAAGGGTTACGATCGAGTCGCAGCCGTTGGCCGCAGTAAAAGATTGGACGTATGTGCCGGATATGTCATATAGGACACCGTTCCAAGTGTGGGAGCCGCAGGTGGTTAACGTTATCTCGTTATAAACGGGATAACGAACCGTCAAGTGAAGAGTAACAATGCTGTCGCAGCCGTTGGCCGCTGTGAAGGTCTGGGTATAGTCGCCCGTGGCGGTGTATTCCAAGCCGTTCCACGTGTGAGAGCCGCAAGTAGTTAACGTAATATCGTTATAAACGGGATTAAGGACGTTCAAGTGCAGGGTCACGATGCTATCGCAGCCGTTGGCAGCCGTGAAGGATTGGACATATGTGCCTGATACGTCATATAGGACACCATTCCACGTATGGGGACCACAGGACGATAACGTTATTTCGTTATAAACAGGTTGAAGAATTGTAAGATGCAATGTATCTACTTGAGTGCAACCATGGGAATCTGCATGGGGGTAGAAATAGTCGCCAGAAGTGGTGTGGCTAAGACCGTGCCAGGTGTATGACTCACAAGCTGAAACACTCACCGCAGTATGCTCGGGATTGTAAATCGTCAAATGCAAGGTTACAATGCTGTCGCAACCGTTAGCAGCCGTGAAGGTCTGAGCATAATAACCCGAGGTTGTATATTCAGTGCCGTTCCAATTATATGAGCTGCAGGACGATAACGATATTATGTTATAAACGGGATTGAGGATGGTCAAGTGAAGAATAACTATACTGTCGCAGCCGTTGGCCGCCGTGAAGGTCTGGGTGTAGTCGCCCGAGATGGTATATTCCGTGCCGTTCCAGGTGTGGGAACCGCAAGTGGTTAACGTAATATCGTTATAAACGGGATTAAGGATCGTCAAGTGCAAAGTTATAATGCTGTCGCAGCCATTAGCCGCCGTGAAGGATTGGACATATGTGCCGGATACGTCATATAGGACACCATTCCACGTATGAGAGCTGCATGAGGTCAACGTAATATCGTTATAAACGGGATGAAGAATTGTAAGATGCAATGTATCTACTTGAGTGCAACCATGGGAATCTGCATGGGGGTAGACATAGTCGCCAGAAGTGGTGTGGCTAAGACCGTGCCAAGTGTATGACTCACACGCTTCAACACTCACCGCAGTATGCTCAGGATTGTAAATCGTCAAATGCAAGGTTACAATGCTGTCGCAACCATTAGATGCCGTGAAGGTCTGAGCATAATAACCCGAGGTTGTATATTCAGTGCCGTTCCAATTATATGAGCCGCAAGATGATAACGAAATTATGTTATAAACGGGATTGAGGATGGTCAAGTGAAGAGTAACTATGCTGTCGCAGCCGTTAGCGGCAGTGAAGGTCTTAGTGTAATCACCCGATGTGGAATACTCGACGTTGTTCCAAAAATAGGAACCGCATGAGGATAAGACTAATTCGTTATAAACGGGTTGAAGAATTGTAAGATGCAAAGTGTCAACTTGAGTACAACCGTGAGAGTCAGTATGAGAGAATGTGTAATCACCTGAATTGGTATAGGTAATATCGTGCCAACTGAAGCTCTCGCATTCACTCTCGGTAACACTTTGATGATTGACATTCCACACTTCAGTCGTCAAAACCAATATATGATCATCATACTCTAGGCTTTGCGTTCCAGGTGACGTGAAAGTCACCCCTCGCCATGTCAATGGAAAGGCATCGTAACAAACAATCGTATCAACATATAAAGACGGTAAAACCACATCAATACTGTCTGTAGATACAACCACACATCCATCATCCCAATTTGTCAAGACATCATAGACATAATGCCCTGGAGAAACACCTACATCTTGATAACCAGCAGAATAAATTTCATCTAGTTGAACACCATTCTTCCAAACGGAATACGAAACCACTGTGCTCGGCACATCTTCTACTGTAGCTTTGAGAACATTACTGGCACCCCAACCAAGCGTACTAAGTACATGCCAATGCGACGTGCCTGCCGAGGCATCATTAAGACATACTATATCAGATTCTCCAGCAATCTGGGTTCCAGATGGCGACATGGGAATCACAGGCTGACTAGACAAACAATCGTAAAGCACACCAACCCAAAGTTCCTGGTTCGCATCTATTAGTACAGGTGTAGTCAAACTAATTGTGTTCCAATGATCCATATTTAAGTCATCCAGATTGACCTCTTGACTTACAACCAACGTACCCGGATTGACAACATTATCAACATAGCTGCCGCCCGTATAAACTCTGATAGTACACCCATCAACCCCAGAGATAGGGACAAAAGACACTTTAGTCAATTGTTTTTGATGATGTGCAGCCAAATCGGATGTCAAAAAGCGTTGGACAGCTTCAACTGATGTAGTACCAGTGAAAGAAAAGGGATAATAAGTGGAAGAGTCCTTCGATATAGGATATGTATTTGCAACAAAAACCGGAGCAGTCCAACTCACATTAACCGTATCCCACACTTGAGTTAGAGTAAGCGGCTGCGGAGATGGACAAGTTAAAACATATGTTGAGCCTGTAAGATCAATATTAGCAGACAAAGAATTAACAGCAAGAGTAATTTGGCCACTTTCTGTTACAGCTTGATCAGACACGCTGGGGTTATAGCGGACATAAAACTTCTGACCGTCCGGAGCGAGATTTATTGACTGTGACATCGTCAATGAATCTTTTCCAATAAGAAAATTACCAGAAACGAATACTTGGATAGAATCTGTAACGAGATGTGTAAGAACCTGAACAGGTTGAGCAGCACTTACAGTCCCTGAGGGTATAAAGAAATCCAAAGCGCTTTGATCTACTTGAAGTATTGGAGTATCAGCCTGAATACCTATCAACATTGCTTGGGAATCATTAAAAGTATAATTCCCCGGATTCATATTATCCAAACTGAAATATGCATTCAGATATCCACCCCATCCCCAATTTATATGGAACAAGTCGTCACTGTCATAACCATCGCAAACAAAAGCATGCCCTCCGTTAGGACCACTTCCCCTATACAGAATCGGATGCAACTGATTCAGTTCTGACTTCATCATACTAATCCACGATGCATCATCACAATTCATACGATAATAAAAATGACCAGCTGAATAACCAAAATGGTCTTGTAGAGCATCATTCACATGTTCCAAGGAAGCACTACTTGAATAAGGACCAAACTGCATCGAAACACTTACCGCGCAATGGTAAATCAACTTTGCCACCTCATTGATTTGCATAGTTGGAGTTGAAGCAGACAATGAATTTGGCATTATTGAATAATGGTATACTGTACTACCATAATTGACAGACTGTGTTCCATAGGTAGATAACGTATATTGTTTACTACCTATTCCTACTGTCGGATACTCCCAATAACGAATCACTTGGGCCATCGCTGTCGCCACGCATCCGGCATAGACATGGTCGTTTCCAGCCCAGGAATTCTCATCCACAGGACAAAGGTTATTGTAGAACTGATTCTGATTCCACTGTGTTGACAATAATGGAGCAACAATAACTGTTCTATCTTGCTGCGGCGCATTTTCATACCAGTTTCTCCACAATGCTTGGTTGTCGGGATTTGGTGCTAGATTGGAGGAGATGACACCACCGATTTGCGCGCACTTCTCATCCAGCCATTCTCCTAGCGCATCAGGCATTGCAGCCGTATCAAAAGAGGATGTCATAGAATAGGCCAAAACCGGTTTCACGCGATCATCAGCAGACAAAATCACAAAACCATCTCCTACATTATATATATATAGACACGGGACAGAACCTCTCACAGCACCTATTTGCTCATGTGCCGCATATACCAATGTAGTATTTACAGAAGTCTGAACTGTAGATTTACTTTGGAAAAAATTAATTGCCACCTGTTTCGCGACAGTAGTATCTACTGGTGCAGACCACAAAACAGACGTGATGTTAAACGTCAGAAAAGATACAAGTAATAGGAGTAGAGCTTTTCTTTTCATTATTACAAGTTTATGAACGATTACGAATTCTTCTCACCACACTCTCCACGATGGTCAGCAGTAAGATGAGAACCATCAAATCAACAGCAATACGAGCTATATAATCTCCATGCTTTGTATAAAAAGTTATATGATTTTGCGCATAGACTATCGACTTCAAGGCGATTCTAGTACCATAGTCTGTTGTGATAAGCGCATCACCTGTTGGGGAAATGACGGCAGAGTTACCTCCGTTGGCTGAACGTACCACATAACGACGCGTCTCTACAGCACGTAACCGTGACATCTCATAGTGCTGAAAATGTCCCGGACTATCACCCCACCAGGAATCATTGGTAATAACCGTCAGGAGGTTTGCACCAGCCTTGGCAAAATTGCTAACCAGCTCGCCATAGATAGACTCATAACAAATAGCCGTACCCACTTTCACCGGCTCACCATTCACATCAATGGTAAAGACTCTTTGTGATGTGTCTCTTCCCAACGTACCATTAAAGCCACCCAACTCCACCATTAAGTCTGAAAGGAAACCAAACACCTGAGGATATGGGAAGGCCTCTGTGCCTGGCACCAAGCGACTTTTGTGGTAATGGCCGTTATAGCCGTTGGCATTAAAACACATTACAGTATTATAATGTTGTCCATAGGTCATGGGACCAATCTTTGTTGCCGTAGGGGTCGGATGATCCAAAATGTCAAAGGTAGAAAGACCAATCAACATGTTAAGATGCGGATAGTCCTTCATCATGCTGTCTACCCATAGGAAACATCCATACATTGATGGAGAGGGTGGACGCTGGTTAGCCACCATGGATTTCAATGAGACCGTATGCGGAAAAACATCCTCTGGGCATACCACCAGATTGGTTTCATTAGACAGTAATGGAGAAATCAGAGAGTCCACTCGCTGAGCATGTTGGAGGTTAGTCATCACAAACTCCTCCTCGAAATTGTCGGTATTAGGCTGAACGACTACAACATTAATCGGAGTACTCTTATCAATATGTTTCTGACAACTCTTGTACTGGATTCCGGAAATCAACATCGGAATGAAGAGGAGCAAAAAAGAACTAATTGCAAAAGACCATATTTTCTTTTTCTCTTTGCTGACAAGTGCTCTTATCAGATAATAAAGCAGAAAGTTCACTGCAATCACCCACAAGGTGCCACCAAGGGCTCCCGTCACCGAGTACCATTGAACGACTTGCGGGCATACGGCAAACACATTGCCTATGTTCAGCCACGGCCATGTCAACTCCCAATTCAGATGCAAGTATTCAAAAGAAATCCAAAAACTTGCAAAGGCAATCGGATGAATCCACTCTTTGGACAAACGCTTGCGACAGGCATGCCAAAGTGCGAAGACCAGTGACATAAGCAGTGCATTCACCAAGACGGCGAAGAGACCGCCTGGAATACTGACATACGAGACCCAATAGGTGGTAATGGCATTCCAGACGACAAAACCGGGATAGGAGAAGATGAATCCTTTCCAAAAGGCTACCTTGCTACCTTTTCTGAGCAGATGATCACTGACAAAGATGAAGGGTATCAAACCAAAGAAAACGAGAAAGGGTAATCCGTATGGATACCAGGCCACGCCAAAGAGCAGACCTCCGAGAATACTGAGGAGTAAGAGTCTATACCACTTCATCGGTTATATCTATTTTTTATTGAATTTATCGATACCTTCGCGCAAGAACTTGATATAGTTGTTCACGTCACGTTCATAGTAGGTTGGACCTGAAAGGATATTACCATCAGGATCCACAACAAAATAGCAGGGTTGGGAGTTCTCATGATAGCGAGACTGCTCAATCATACGATTCTTGGCACCCAGCATGGTGATAGGGTCGCCGTCGGCATCTTTCATCTTTCCTTTCTCTTCAGCAGGAAGTTCTATTACTTTATCATCAGCATAGAGAGTGCAGACGATGAGCTCCTCGGCAAAGATGCGGCGCACCTCCGGATCAATCCATACAGCATTCTCCACATTACGACAATTGGTACAACCATGACCAGTGAAATCCAAGAATACCGGTTTGCCCTCTTTCTTGGCAACGCGCAAGGCTTGGTCATAATCGAAATAACCCTTGATGCCAAACGGAATCTCCAATTTGTCAGCATACAATGGTTCCTCAGTCCATTGGTATGTGGATGTTGCGCCACCACCATTGCCGGACTCAGTGCGGACAATATTGGTAATATCAAAATCCTGGGTGGTCATCGGAGGAAGCCAACCGGAGATGGCTTTCAACGGAGCACCAAACATACCTGGAATCATATAGACGACGAATGTAAAGACAAACACAGCCAATGTGAAACGCACAGGACTCTTCTGTACCGGATAGTCATCATCCAGCGGGAAGCGAATCTTTCCGAGCAGGTAGAGACCGAGCAAAGAGAAGATTACAATCCAGAAGGCAAGGTAGACCTCACGGTCGAGGATGCCCCAGTGGTAGGTTTGGTCGGGGACATTGATAAACTTCAATGCGAAGGCAATTTCCACGAAGGCGAGCACCACTTTGAGTGTGTTCATCCAGCCTCCGGACTTCGGCATTTTCTTCAACAGACTCGGGAAGAGGGCAAAGAGAGTGAACGGCACAGCGATACCCAAGGAAAAGCCCAACATGCCGATTACAGGTTTGAGCAGAGAGCCGCCGGCAGCCTGTAATGCCACAGCGCCAGCAATAGGCAGGGTGCAGGAGAAGGAGACCAGCACCAGTGTCAGAGCCATGAAGAAGATTCCGGCAATACCACCAGCACGCTGACGTTTGGCCGAACCATTAACCCATGAACTTGGCAAGGCAATCTCAAAATAACCCAGCAATGAAAAGGCGAATATCAAAAAGATGACTGCGAACAGAAGGTTCGGAATCCAGTGTGTACTCAAAACATTACCGAGGCTAGCGCCAAAGATCAGAGATAGTACCAAACCGAAGACTACAAATATCAAAATAATGAAAAGACCATACAACAATGCGTCGCGTTTGCCCTTGTGACCCTCTTTGGAGAAGAAAGAGACCGTCATTGGAATCATTGGGAAGACGCATGGCATCAGGAGGCCGATAAAACCGCCGCCGATAGCCATCAAGAAATAGCGCCACATAGACTCCTCTTCTTCACCTTTATTTTCAGCAGTTGCAGGCTCTTCGGGGGCAGGTGCCACAGTGGTGTCGGTAGGACTCTCAGCGACCGTATCCTCTTTCACCTCCTCAACGGGAACTGCAGTTACGGCTGGATGATAATCTTTCAACTCGAATGAGAACTTCTCCTCCACCGGAGTACAACGGCCTTCGATACAAGCCTGACCTGAGAGAGTTCCTTTGACAGTCACCGGCTGATCGTCCAATACTTTCACGCGCTGACGAAAAGTCACCGCCTTAGTGAAAAACTTGGAAGTACAATCAAAAAGTTCGTCATACTCCTCTTGCGGCTTAGGCTCTTGTACTTTACCGATACGTTTGTAGCCGGCAGAGGTCTTGAAGTCAAAGGAGATAGGTATCTCAATACACTTGCTGTCTTTGTACTGTGAATAGAGATGCCATCCATCTTGGATTTTAGCCTTGAACTGCAACTCGGCCACTGAATCGTTGATCTTAGTGGAAGTATAGGTCCATTTTACTGGGGATTCCTGCGCATTTAACGTCAGAAAACTCATGCAAATCGCCACAAAAGCGAGGATCAGTCTTTTCATAATCTTTTTCGTATTATACATTATAAATAAAGAGCGCAAAAATAAAAAAAATAAAGAATTTTAGTGTACTTTTGCCACCGAAATATTTATATCAAAAAAGATGAAAAAAGACGACACCTACACCTTCGTGAATGCCAACATGAAACTGGCTGATGCCGTGGCTCAATACAACAACCTCATCACACTATTCCCGCGACTGGGCATTTCCCTGGGTTTTGGCGACAAGACCATAGGCCAAGTTTGCGATGAGAATCACGTCTCCTGCCAACTCTTCCTACTGGTATGCAACGTATATGCTCATAGAGACTACACACCTGACATTGAAACACTTACCGCTTGTCCCATCATTGACATCGTCAACTATCTGAAAGCTTCACACGAAGACTACCTTACTTACAACTTCCCCCATATCGAGGCTCATCTTGGACGCATTATGGAAGACTGGGCGCCGAAATACAAAAGTCTTATCACCAATTTCTACACTGAATACAAACAAGAGGTCGTGCAACACTTCAAGCATGAGGAAGAGGTCGTATTCCCCTATATTCGCCAGTTGAGCGAGAACAAGGGAGGAAAAAGCCGTTCCAAAGGCAACAATTTCGACAAACAGCACAGCGAAATCGAAGACAAGTTACAGGATTTCACGAACCTTTTGATGAAATACATACCTGCCGATGCCCGCCAACGTGACTTGATCAACATGCTTGTGGACATCTTCATGCTCGCAGAAGACATTGAAAACCACACTCTTATGGAAGATAAGATCTTAATCCCCTACATCAAATACCTTGAAAGTCATGTCCAGTAATTATAAAATAGTAGTAGCGGACCCCTCCCCGATTGTGCTTATCGGGCTGTCCTATATGATAAAGGAGTTGGACGATTTCGAGGTCGTATTGAAATCGACCGACATGCACACGGTCATGACGCGCATCCACCTGACAAATCCTGATGTGCTCATCATCAATCCGATGATGCTGGACTACAGCAAGCGGATGATGCTTCACGATGTCTTCCGGGACCTGCCGAAGATGAAAGTCATCGCCCTCACCTCCATCTATTTTGAGAACACGCTATTGAAACAATACGATGGGGTCATCGAGATCAACGACAACCTGCAGCGCATCAAGTCAACGCTCCACCAAGTAGTCCGGTCGACACGCAAGAGCAACGATGACGCTGACTCTCCGACACTCTCTGACCGAGAGAAAGAGGTGCTGGTTTGTCTTTCCAAAGGCAAGAAAAACAGTGAGATTGCCGAGGCCTTAAACATCAGTGTCCACACCGTCATCACGCACAGAAAAAACATCATCAAAAAGACTGGCATCAAATCTGTCGCCGCATTGACTGTATATGCCATCCTTAACAATTTAATTGAAGAAAAAGACATTATCTAAATAGTTGTGTTTCAAAGAGAAAAACCTACAAAGCCACAGAGAAGGAAAGGGTATCTCTGTGGCTTTTTTTATCAACTCATCTCCTTTACAAAATTCTAATAAAAAATATCTATTTGAGGATATCATAAAAATTGTATATTTGCGACCTTAAAATTTTTAGGTTTGAATTTATATAAATAATTAGAAATCAAATAAGTAAGTAGAAAGATGAAAAACAACAAAGGACTGATTTTATTCTTTACTGTTCTGCTCGCACTGGTTTGCTTGTATTGTCTTTCCTTCTCTTTCGCCACCTGGCGTGTTGAGAAAAAGGCTGAACAATTTGCAAATGACCCGCAAGCTATTGAGAATGTAAAGACGTTGGCAAATGGCGACATGATGCTCGAGAAGCATCTTACTGACTCCATCATCGATGCAAGAACTCGTCAGTATCTGACTGAGCAGAACGACAAGAAAGTTTACTTAGGCAACACCTACAAGCAATGTAAGTACAAAGAGTTGAACCTTGGTTTGGACTTGAAGGGCGGTATGAACGTCACCCTGGAGATTTCCCTTCCTGACGTGGTTCAAAGCTTAGCCACCAACAAAGAGGATCAATTATTCTCCACCACTTTTGAAAAATCTGTGACAGAATTCTCTAAAAAAAGTGATGAAGACTTCATAGATCTGTTTGTTAACAATTTCAACGCCCAGAAGAAAGCGTTGAAGATGGAAAATGCCAACCTCCGCACCTATTTTGGTGAGCGTTCTGGCATCAAAAATGCTTCTGACCAACAGATCATTACCTGGTTGAAGACTGAGTCCAGCGAGATTGTGGACCGTACCTTCAAGATTCTGCGCACCCGTATCGACCGTTTCGGCGTGGCACAACCTAACTTGCAGAGACTGCAAGGTGGTCGTATTCTCGTTGAACTTCCTGGCGTTAAGGAACCCGAGCGTGTAACCGACCTTTTGAAGACCACAGCTAAACTGGAATTCTGGCAGGTATATAATGAAGTTGTAGGCGGACGTACCATTCAACAGCGTTTCGCAATCGCTGACAGCCAGTTGGCACAACAACTGAAGAACAAGAAGGAGACTCCTGCAGAACAACCTGTTGCTGATAGCACTGTTGTTGACAGTACCGCTGCTGCTCTTGACGCCGCTCTTGCTTCTAACGAAGAGATTGACGAGGAAGAAGACGAAGAGATTATTGACGAAACTCAAGGCGCCATCCTCAGCAAAGCTGTCCATATGGATGGTTTCGTGATCGGCTACTTCAAAGAGGCCGACATGCCCGCCATCGACCAAATGCTTCCTGAATTGCAGAAAATCCTCGGCGATCCCAATGTTGTTTTCTACTGGGGTTCTCCTGAGAAGAACTACGACAACGCATATCCGTTGTATCCTTTGAAAAAGAAAAATGACCGTATTGGACCGCTGTTGAGTTCCGAGACCATCGGTGGTGCCCGCGTGGTACGTAACGCTCGTCAGGATGTGGACCAAAACAACCGCGTAGTTGTTAACATGTCCATGGAAGACCAAGCATCTGACGAATGGCGCAAGATCACCAAAGAGGCTGCTGAAAGTGCAAGCACTAAGGGTGTGACCTGCATCGCCATCGTTCTTGATGAGTTCGTATACTCAGCTCCTTCCGTAAGAAGCGAGATTCCGAACGGTAACTCTGAAATCTCTGGTAACTTCACCATCGAAGAGGCTAAGGACCTTGCCACTGTCTTGAACTCTGGTAACCTTGAAGCCCGCGTCAACATTGTACAATCCGAAGTCGTTGGTCCTACCCTTGGTAAAGAGTCCATCCGTTCTGGTTTGTTATCATTCTTGGGTGCCTTCCTGTTGGTTGTCATCTACATGTTCCTGTACTATAGCCGCGCCGGTCTCGTTGCCGACATCGCACTGTTCGCAAACGTATTCTTCATCTTCGGCGTGCTTGCCTCCATGGGCGCTGTTCTGACACTGCCTGGTATTGCCGGTATCGTCCTGACCCTCGGTATGGCTGTCGATGCGAACGTAATTATCTACGAGCGTGTTCGTGAAGAGGTTCGCGCTGGTAAGACCATCCGCGCCGCTATCGACGACGGTTTCAAGAACTCCTACTCCGCTATCATCGATGGTAACGTAACCACCCTCATCACCGCTATCGTACTTTACATCTTCGGTAATGGTCCTATCCAAGGTTTCGCTACCACTTTGATCATCGGTATCCTCTCCTCCCTCTTCACAGCCATCCTGATGTCTCGTATGATTATCGAGGCTCGTCTGAAGAAAGGCAAAGGTCTTGAGGTTGGCAACAGAGTTACTCTCAACGCCTTCACCAATACCAACATCGACTTCCTCGCTAAGAGAAAATATTTCTACATCCTCTCTGGCGCTCTCTTCCTCATCTCCATCATCTCCTTCGCAACCCTCAAATTGCAACCGGGTATCGATTTCACCGGTGGCCGTTGTTATGTGGTTCGCTTCGACAAGGATGTGACTACGAAAGAGGTTCGTGCAGCTGTTGCCGATGAGTTTGGTGGCAACCCTGAAGTAAAGACTTTCGGTGGCAACGACCAGATTCGTATCGTCACCAACTACAAGATTGAGAGCAACGATACTAAGGATGACAAAGAGTGTGAACACAAATTGTATACTGCTTTGAAAGGCTTCTATGCAAAACAAGACCTCTCTGAAAGCGATTTCGTGAACTCTTCCAACGATCAGCGTGGTATTCAGTCATCCCAGAAGATTCAACCGACCATTGCTCGTGAATTGTTGGCAAAATCTATTTGGGCTGTCCTCGCCTCTTTGGTATTGATCTTCATCTACATCGCCATCCGATTCAAGAACTGGCAATTCGGTCTTGCAGGTATCTTCGCTTTGTTCCACGATACCTTCCTCACCATTGGTATGTTCTCCCTCTTGTACAAGATCATGCCGTTCTCCATGGAGATTGACCAGAACTTCATCGCTGCTATCTTGACAGTGATCGGTTACTCCATCAACAACAACGTGGTGATTTTCGACCGTGTTCGTGAGAACCTCGCTCTCTATCCGAAGCG
Source organism: Bacteroidales bacterium (assembly GCA_024686335.1). Classification (GTDB taxonomy): domain Bacteria; phylum Bacteroidota; class Bacteroidia; order Bacteroidales; family WCHB1-69; genus F23-D06. The sequence goes on from JAILCI010000060.1 coordinate 37,788, forward strand.
TGAGAATTACGAAAACTTCAATGCCGCTATTAACCAGACCCTCGGTCGTAACATCAACACCGCTGGTACCACTTTGGTTACCTTGTTGGTGATCTTCATCTTCGGCGGCGAGGTTATCCGCGGTTTCATCTTCGCTATGTTCGTCGGTATTCTCTTCGGTACCTACTCCGGTATCCTCATCTCCAGCCCGTTCGCATACGACCTCATCCGTCTCGGCGGTGGCAAGGTTCGTACTGTCAAGATGGAGAAGAGATAATATACCGTACTATTATACTACTCTCAAAAAAAATATTCGGAAAGGTTTTTACTTTCCGAATATTTTTTTTATTTTAGCGGGCTTTTATTTATTAGGAAAAAACTACATTTATATGAAGCTATATAAAATTCTTCTGCTTTTTGTATCTATCTTAATTGCAGAAACTTGCACACTCAACGCTCAGATTCTCCGCGATGCAGACAACCTGTTCCGCGATTGTCAATATGAGGCAGCATTGGAACAATACAAGAAAGGTATCAAGAAGTTGTCCTCCAACCGCGTGGAGATTCAACGTGCTACTTTCCAGATTGCCGAATGCTATCGTATCATGGGCGACCTGAAAAAGGCAGAACAACAGTACATCCGCCTGGAAAAGAAGAACTATCAGAAGGACAACCCGATGATCCTCTTCCACTTGGCCAGCATTTACAACACACGCGGCGACTACGACCTGGCACTGAAATACTATAACAACTACAAAAAACGCGCTCCAGAAGACTCTCGCGTCGAGGAACGTATCCAAGGTTGTCAGAATGCCAAGATGTGGACCGAGAATCCCACCCGTTATGAGGTTGAGAACTTGAAGAAGTTTAACACCCGTGAAGACGAATGGGCTCCGCGCTGGGGCAATAACGAGAAACGCAACAGCATCATCTTCTCATCCAACCGCGAAGGCTCTGTAGGCAAAGGCACCGACCAATGGACTGGTATTGCCTTCTCCGACATCTACATCTCCAACAAACCGAAGAGCAAAAATACCGACTGGCCGGGCGAATGGTCTCCTGTAACCACTCTCGATGCTGGCGGCACTCTCAATACCAGCGTCAACGAGGGCGAAGCAAGTTCCAACCGCAAAGGAACCGTCTACTATTTCACCAAATGTCCTCAAGACAAAAAGAAAGTTCAAGGTTGCTACATCTATAAATCTATGAAGAAAGGTAAATCATGGGGCGAAGCTGAACTCGTTGAACTGGGCGACTCAACCTACAACTATGTACATCCTTTCATCAGTGACGATGAGCTGACTATATACTTTGCTTCCAATATGCCGAAAGGCTACGGTGGCTATGATATCTACAAAGCTACCCGCGCAAAGAAATCCGCTAAATTCTCCAACATCACCAATCTGGGACCCAACGTCAATACAGCAGGTCAAGAGGTATTTCCATGCCTCCGCAATGAGCAGGAACTCTACTTCTCCTCTGACGGTTGGCCTGGCATGGGTGGTCTCGACCTTTTTGTATCCTACATCAAAGACGGTGAATACCAACAAGCCGAGAACCTGATGGTTCCCATCAACTCCAATGGTGATGAGATCGGTATCATCTTTGACGAGAACGAGGCTATCGACCCGCAGTCAAAATCTCCTTACCTTGCAAAGGGTTACTTCTCCTCCAACCGTGAAGGTGGCCGTGGCGGCGACGATATCTACTACTTCCTCCTTCGTCCCCTCGTTTATACTCTCTCCGGTTATATCCGCGACAAGAACAACGGTCAGTACATGGACGGCGTAGAAGTTGAAATTCAAGGCACCGACGGCACTATCTACAAGACCACAACCGATGTGAAGGGTTACTACCACTTCGATAAGACCAAAATCTTAGGCAACACATCATACGACATCAAGGTTGTTAAGAAAGGCTACTGGGAGCAAGGCAATACTGCTAAACAAACTACCATTGGCCTTACTGAAAACACCGACCTCAAACAAGACTTCTCACTTGAGCCTATCCCGAAGGAGCCTATTGCTCTGCCAGAGATCCTCTACGATTTGGCAAAATGGGATCTGAAGCCGCAATATAAAGACTCTTTGATGTATCTGTATAACATCATGATTAAGAACCCGACTATCGTTATCGAGTTGCGTTCCCACACCGATGCTCGTGACACCGAAGAGAAGAATGACGTGCTGTCTCAAAACCGTGCACAGTCCTGCGTCGACTTCCTCGTCAATGAGAAGGGCATCGCTGCCGACCGTATCGTAGCTAAAGGTTATGGTGAGCGTGTACCGCGCAGATTGGAAAAAGATATGTACTCCACCTACAACGGCAAGAAGTTCTTCTTCGCTAAGGGCTCTTATCTGACCGAAGACTACATCAACAGTTTGTCATCCAAGGCTGAACAAGAGGCTGCTCACGCATTGAACCGTCGTACTGAGTTCTTGATTCTTCGTGACGACTACGTTCCGAGTGCAGAGGCTCTCGCTAACGCTCAATCCAGCATTGCATTGGTACAAGAGCGTACATTGCCTGTCACCATCGAAGGTGAAACCGTGAAAGGATCGTGCTTCGCAAACAACAAGTCTATGAACTTCCAAATCGGCAACAGCTCTGAAGAGATCTTCATGAACTACACAGATGCAACACGATTCTTGAAAGAGTCCATTATCAATTTGGAAGACTTCGAGGAGAAATCCGGTGCTATCAAGCAAGAAGATGGTAGCATTATCGAAGGCTCTGTGCTCTACTTGCAAGAATTGCGTGTCGGTGACGACTACGAAGAGAATGTTAAAGTCACAGTAAAGAAAGGTCTTCCAGCAGCTTTCGTTATTGGTGACGGCTTCATCCAAGAGGCATGGGGTGCTTACACTGTGGATCCCAGCCGTAACATGATCATCTTCAAATAGGATATACAATATTATTATATACTAAGAGCTGTCCTGTGCGACGGCTCTTTTTTTTTCGTACTTTTGCAGACTTAAAAAATGGAGGTAATAAAATGAAAATTGACATACCGGTTTTATTGCTCACTGGTTATCTGGGCAGTGGTAAAACGACATTAGTAAACCATATTCTCACCAACCGCCAAGGCGTCCGTTTTGCGGTAATCGTCAACGACATTGGCGAAGTAAACATCGATGCATCACTCATCCAGAAAGGCGGCGTGGTTGCAGAAAAAGACGACAGTCTGGTAGCCTTACAAAACGGCTGTATCTGCTGTACCCTCAAGATGGACCTTGTAGATCAGCTGACAGACCTCGTAAAAACTCACAACTTTGACTATATCGTCATCGAGGCCAGTGGCATCTGCGAGCCCGAGCCTATTGCCCGCACCATCGCCTCCATTCCTCGAATGAATCCCAAATACACGGAAGAAGGAACTCCTTACCTCGACTGCATCGTTACCGTGGTAGATGCCCTGCGCATGCAGAGTGAGTTCGCCTGCGGTGATGACCTGGAACGAAAAAATATGGACGAAGAGGATATTGAGAATCTGCTTGTTCAACAGATAGAGTTCTGCAATATTGTGTTATTGAACAAAGTTTCAGAGGTCAAGCCCGAAGAGATCAACCGTATCAAAGAGATTATCAAGCACCTAAATCCTGGCGCTCAGATTATTGAGACCGACTACACCAATGTAGACCTGGCAAGCATCATTCACACCGATGCCTTTGACTACGAGCAAGTCTCCATCTCCACAGGTTGGGTACGCGAGCTAGAACGCGCCACTACGGAGGAAGAGGAACGCGAGGCACGCGCCGACCACCATCACCACGAGGATGAAGATGAAGAACATGAACATCACCATGACGACCATGATGAAGAAGATGATGATGACCATGACGAAGAAGAACATGGGCACCATCATCACCACCACCATCATCATCATGACCATGAAGGAGGTGAAGTGGAAGAATACGGAATCTCTACTTTCGTATATTACCGTCGTAAACCATTCAGAGTGGTAGAATTCAACAAATATCTGGCCAAAGACCGTCCAAAGAATATCATTCGTTCCAAGGGTGTTCTCTACTTTAAGGAATACCGCGACATGTCGTACCTCTACGAACAAGCAGGCGTACAGCAAAAGCTGACCGAAGCTGGACTTTGGTATGCAACCGCTCCTCAAGAGGAACTGATACAGCTGATGGAACAGGATCCTAACTTCATGCACGATTGGGATCCTGTGTACGGCGATCGTATGATCAAGATTGTATTCATCGGTCAAAATATGGATAAAGAACAGATTATTAAAGAATTAGACGCTTGTCTCGAATAGTGTTTTATGAGCAATATCCTGCTAATAGGAGACCTGGTAAGTTACGGTAACTTGGGAATGTCAGCAATGATTCCCATTTTGACCAAGATGAGGTATGAGATACTTCGTCTCCCCTCCTCTTTGGTTACCAACAACTTCTGTTACGACAATTTTGCCGTAATGGACACTACCGACTATATGCGTCAATGCATCGAGATTTGGGAGCGCGAGGCCTTCCCTATCGACGCGGTAAGTACTGGATTCTTGGTTTCAGAGGAGCAAACACACATCGTTTCCGACTACTGCCGTAAACTGAAAAACCGAGGTGCCAAGATCTTCGTAGATCCCATCATGGCTGACGACGGCAAACTCTACAATGGTGTCACCAGTCGGACAGTCGAATACATGCGCAGTATGTGCAAAGTCGCCGACGTCATTGTACCCAACATGACAGAAGCAACCTTCCTGGCCGGCCGTTATGAGGGGAAAACATCATTGACTCGTGCAGAAGCCGAGGACCTCATCATGCTACTCTACTACATGGGAGAAAACTCCGTTGTCATCTCCAGCATGCTGGTGGACGGCATCAACTGTACCATGCTCTACGATGCCCAAAATCGGAAAATTCAGACCCTGCCCTTCAAGATGATTCCCATCCAGTTTTCTGGTACGGGAGACCTCTTCTCCTCCATCATGATAGGACATTTTCTGCAAGGCATGTCTTTGGCAGACAGCGTACAGAAGGCTATGAACTTCGTTTCTCACGTCATCGAACTCAACAAAAACTACGAGCATCCCGCAAATGGTATCCCGATAGAGTTGTATCTTAATGAGATCAACAGATAATTTTATTTCATGAATCCTTGGGAGCTACGTCGATTGTTTTCTCTCTCCCACTCCGCCAAAACAATGCGGAGTTCCCAATACTCAAAGTCATCACCCAAAACATTACGGGCTTCAGTTAGGGATGTATCATCCACCTCGGTGAAATACTCCTTGATAAGATTGCATTTCTCACGATCAACAAACTTAGTGGCCGGATAGTCGCCATTCGCCACAAAGCGGGCAAAATGTCCATATATCGTAGATGTTGCCAGATGTCTTTCGGCAGCGATCTCCTCCGCGTTCATCCCTGATTCATACATGTCCTGCGTAATCTTAAATGTATCACCACCTCTTTTCTTGACAGGCTTCGGCGCAGGTTCTGGTTCGGAATCATCATAAACTGTATCGGAACCTACATATTTGCGGACAATAGCAAGCAATTCCTCTCCGAAGGCGCTCATTCGTTTCGGGCCCATACCTTCCACCTTTCGAAGCTCCGTTTTTGTCAAAGGTTTGGCCTCCGCAATAGCTTTCAAAGTCTTATTAGGTATGACAGCATAGAGTTCAACATCGGCCTCTTCGGCTGTCTCATCACGCCAAGCACGCAAAATACCATATAGGTCTTTCCGGCTGGAATAATCCCGCAACTTATTGGGACGATTCTGCTTTTCAACATCCAACAGTTTGGAAGCCTTAATCTTATAATACTCACTCAAAGGTAAACCTTTTTCAAAACCTTCAAGACAACCGACCTTCACAGTCACGGTCTCCTGCAATTGGTTAAGATAGTCTTTCAACAAATCATTAACTGCTTTATTATCAGTCTTGAAAGTCAGTTTTATGATAGCATCAAAATGTTGGGAAATATGTTCACGAAAATAGACGGCTGCCTTCTTCATGCGCTCCTGCAACAATGGATTTTCATCATAAAAAGCCTGGGCATGGAGCTGGCGGATTTGGGTTCCGAACTTCATTGCCACATCAGTTACTTCCTGACGAACCAAGTCATATCGTTTAGATATCTCTTGAATTGTGGGAGCATCAAACAGAGGAATGTTAGCGTGGACAATTTGGATAATTCGTCCGATATTTCTAAAAATCTCCAGAAAATCAACCGCTTCCAAGAGAGTCTCCAACTCAAATGCTTGACGGAGTGTCTCCACTTTCTCCTTTGAAGGCTCTTTCCCTGGCATTTGACTAAGGAAAGTATTCACCATATAGTCGCTGACCAGCGTATCTGCAGATAGACGAGTTTTGAGGACCAGTCCTTCCAGAGAAGTACAACGACTGAGGGCCACATAGACCTGACCGTGAGCGAAAGCCTGATGTGCATCGACAATAAGTTTATCGAAAGTAAGGCCTTGACTCTTATGGATAGTAACGGCCCATGCCAAACGAAGCGGAATCTGGGTGAATTGTCCGATCTCCTTTTCCTCTATCTTCTGCGTCTCTTCATTCAACGTATACTCGAAATTCGGCCAGGTAATCATAGGCACACTGATACGTTCATTACCGCAGGTTACTTCAACAGTCTTATTATCCTCGTCGTAATCGGTAATTTTTCCAATCTTCCCATTGTAATAGGCTTTTTCCGGGCTCGGATCATTCTTGATAAACATCACCTGCGCACCAATTTTCAGTTCAAGTTCCTCTTTTGTTGGATAAACTGCTGATGGAAATATGCCAGTCACCTCCGCAGTGAAAGTAAAAGGGCGTTTCTTAATGGCAGCAAGATGACTTTCATTAATTTCGTCTGCCTGAGCGTTATGGGTTGTCAAAGTGATATAGCCGTCTGTATCTTTGAAATCCGGATCATATCGGGAGTTAAGCAAACGGATGGTCTCGGCATCCATCTGGTTATCGCGTACTTTATTGAGCAGGGTTATGAAATCGCTGTCATGCTGTCGGTAGATGTGGTCCAGTTCTACGCACAGATAGTCAGTTTGCTGAAGCACCCGACTGCCGAAGAAATAGACAGTCCTGTAATAAGGAGAAAGCACCTCCCACTCCTCTGGTTTGGCAACAGGAGCAAGCTGGTGCACATCCCCAATCATGAGGACTTGCACACCACCGAAGGGTTTGGCATTACGGCGGGCGCGACGCAGGACAGCGTCAATGGCATCCAACACATCAGCGCGCACCATGCTGATCTCATCTATAATGAGCAGATCCAGAGTCCGCATAATCTTGAGTTTCTCCCGACGCAGTTTCTGAAACTGCATCTTCGAACCGCCCGCATCCTCAGGTAACTGAGGACCAAGAGGCAATTGAAAGAAAGAGTGGATAGTTTGTCCACCTGCGTTAATAGCCGCCACACCTGTCGGTGCTACCACCACCATACGTTTGTAAGTCTTGGCAGGAAGACTCTTCAAGAAAGTAGTCTTACCGGTGCCGGCACGGCCTGTAAGGAAGATGTGTGCGCTAGTATGCAACACCAGTTCCTCTACAAATTGTAGTTTTTGGTTGATAAAAGTCGTGGAAGTCTCTGTAGTAGTTGAAGTTGTCATATTCATTTGTTTTTTATGATTAAGGATTGCAAAGATACAGAAAAAAAATATATAAATCGCATTAAAAAATGTGGACTTGCGCGCAACGGCGTAAACGGCGTATGCGATACGCCGATACGCCGCAACAAACTCATCATTTATTATTACATGCGTAGATCTAATCATCATTTTTGGGTACTATTAAATACTGGGGTCAATAGTATTTTTGCACGTTAAAAATCATTTGTATGAAAAGACTTTTGCCCTCTTTATTAATACTTTTATCACTCATCACAGTACAAACGCTTACCGCTCAAGTTTCCTCAACACAGAAGGACACCACTGAGACGAGCAATGACAGCACTAGAACACGCAGTCGAATCACCGTAGGAGGTTATGGTGAGGCTGTCTACAAATACAATTTCTTCAGTGATAACATGTTCCGTTACTCTCATGCAGCGAACTATACTGATTCAAAGGGTCACGGACGTGTAGACCTACCGCATGCTGTCTTCATGTTCGGATATGATTTCGGCCATGGGTGGACATTCAACACCGAGGTGGAATTTGAACACGGAGGCACAGAAGCTGCTGTTGAGATTGAAGCTGAGGAGACTGGCGAATTCGAACAAGAGGTTGAGCGTGGCGGCGAGGTTGCCCTGGAGCAGTTCTGGTTGCAGAAAGCTTTCCTCAACTCCAAGCTGAATATCCGTGTCGGTCATATCGTTGTCCCCGTTGGCGGCACAAACAACGCCCACCTGCCAAATGAATATTTTGGCGTATATCGTCCTGAGGGTGAGAACACTATCATCCCGTGTACATGGCATGAAACCGGTATCGAGTTGTGGGGCCGCGTAAAAGGCTGGCGCTACGATTTCATGGTAATCCCTGGTCTCAACTCCTCCATGTTCAACGCCTCCGGTTGGGTTCATAACGGTTCCGCCTCCCCATTCGAGTTCAAAGTAGCCAACAAGCTGGCATTCGCCGCACGTGTAGACAACTACAGTGTTCGCGGTCTGCACATCGGCATCAGCGGCTATGTAGGCAACTCTTTCCGCAATGATATCATTACCGATGAGAACTCAACACGTTACGATATGGTCAAGGGTACAACCGTTATCGGTGGTCTTGACTTCAGCTATACCAACGGAGGTTTTATCATGCGTGGTAGCGGTCTCTATGGCCACCTTACCGACGCTTCTCTCATCTCCTCCTACAACGCCACCCTGTCAAACAGTTCCCAATCGCCCTACCCTCACACTTTGGTAGGCAGTTCCGCATGGTCTGCAGGCGGCGAAATAGGCTATGACATCTTCCATCCGATTAAAAACAAGAGCGTTATCAAAAACAGTAACTTCTACCTGTTTGCACGTTACGAATACTACGACTCCTACATCCCAGCACCGGAGCTTACCGACTATCAATGGTCGAGTCGCCATTGCATCAGCGGTGGTATCAACTTCCGACCCATCCCCGAGATTATCATCAAGGCTGAGGCTGGCATCAGACTACTGAAAGAGCAATACAACAACGAGCCATGGGTTGCCGTAGGTATTATGTGGGCTGGTTTCTTCAAACACGATTTCAAACGATAAAAACTATATAATACACTCATAATTCATAAAAAGATGAAAAATAACTTCAAACTAGCTATCGTAGCCATTATGGCTTTAGCAGGGGTCATGACCTCCTGCGAGCACGGCGGCAACTACCTTACTGACGAAAAACAGGCCGCCATTCTGGAACAATATGTGGACCACACCATTGCTCCGACATACAGCAACCTTGCCAACTACACCGAACAGTTGGTGACAGATCTGCAGACATTCCGCAGCACTCACTCCCAGGCCGATTTGAATGCAGCTTGCAACACATTCCTCACCGCTCGTGCATGGTGGGAGAAGAGTGAAGCATTCCTCTTCGGTGCCGCTTCCGACTTCGGTATCGACCCGCATATCGACTCCTGGCCTCTGGATGTCGACGCATTCAACACCATGATGAGCAACACCGCTCAAATTCAGGCTATGGATGCTGAGGATGGTGATGTTTATGCTGGCGAGAAGCTGGGCAACTCTCTGCTTGGTTTCCACGGCATTGAATACATCCTCTTCAGTGATGGCGATGTCAAAAATGCCAGCGAGATCACCGACCTGCAGATGATCTATGCTATCGCAGTTGCCGGCGACCTCCGCAACCGTTGCTTCCAACTGGAAGTCAGCTGGATTGGCGACGCCGCTCCCGCTTCCCACATAGCAAAAGTTGAAGAACTCGAGCTGAACAGCACCGTCAACGGTGGCAGCTACAGCTATGGCGAGAACCTGAAGAAATCCGGCAACCCTGGAAGTACCTACATCAGCACTGTTAGCGGTCTCATGGCCATCGTAGACGGTTGCAAGACCATCGCTGACGAGGTAGGTACCTCCAAAATCGGCAAACCGTACAATGGTGAGGATCCTAACTATATCGAATCTCCCTACAGCCAACGTTCTATCGAAGACTTTACCAATAACATCGTTAGCATCGAGAATGCATACTATGGTGGTATCGAGGGTTCACAAGATGAAAGCAACTCTTTGCATGGATATATGAAAAAAATCGATTCTGATTTAGATGCTCGCGTAATTGAAGCAATCAACAATGCCAAAGCTAAGATTCAGGCTATGCCAGCTCCATTCGTAGACAACTACACCAATCCCGCCAATGGTGAAGCTATTGAAGCTTGCCAAGCTTTGGATGAGATTCTTTCTGAGGTTAACAACACCCTGAGAAAAAACTAAAACAACCTATATATGAATAAACTCACATCTTTAACCTTAATTGTACTTCTTGCAACTGCTGGTATATTTATGAGCAGTTGTAAACCAGAGCCACAAGAAGAGCTCTCGTGGCTCGAAGAGGAAACCTATGCCGGTGGTCAGTTAGGCACCACCTTCAACAGTTCCTCTTCCGCTTATGAGGATCCTGCCCCAGCCGTCAACGACATCGCTGCATTCAAGTATGGCGAGTACCTCTTTGAGCGCAACTTCACCCAAAGCACCGAGCCTTTTGCGGGTTTGGGACCGCTCTACATCCGCAGCTCTTGTGTCTCCTGCCACCCTGGCTACGGTCACGGCAAACGCATGGACCGCTATGCTGCTAACGACTGGGGCAACGGCTATCTGCTCGTTGTCACTGATCAGAACGACAACTACATCTCTTCCTTGACGGGCATGCCGCAGACCAAGGCAACTCCGCCATTTAAGGCGCCCATTGATGAATCTCAGATCCAAATCAACTGGCTGAACTACACCGATGAGTGGGGCAACACCTTCCCTGACGGGGAGACCTACAGCCTCATCTATCCGGAAGTCTACATTCCCGCCTCTGCTTACTACGTGCCTTTGATTTCCAACGGCGTGGAGATTCCTTATGGTAGCGAGATCGTCCGTCTGGAGTCTACCATCGGCATCTATGGTACCGGTTTGTTGGACGCTATCCCCGACGACTCATTGAAGGCTCAGTACCTGAAAGAGTATATGGCAGGAGCCAACCTCAACCCGGCTATGTGGGCAGGCACCGACTGGGCTCCCACCGGACTGTACGGTAACACCGGCCATCCGAAACGCTTCACGTACGCATGTTCTCGCGGACCTCTGCAAGACGGTCCTGGCGCCAACGCCATCTGGAACATCACCAACGTGACCCGTAGCGACCGCCGCAAGCACTACATGACGGAGACCTACGCACGTGTCGCCTCTCTTGACCCGGAAGTGCAGGCTGAGTTCTACAACTACTATCCTGAATTCAACGAGACCGGCAACCCGGAGACTGACATCTACAACTACTTGATGAGCACCAACTTGCCTGTAGAGATGAGCAACGACGACTACGTCAACCTGATGATCTGGCACCGTGGTTTGGCTGTCCCTGCCGCCCGTAACCTGAGCGATACCACCATTCAACGTGGCCGCAAGCTGTTCCGCGAGATCGGCTGTGCCACTTGTCACCGTCCCAGCTGGACCACTGGTCCCGACCGTTTCACCGATCCTAACGGCTTCTTCACCACGGGTGACCAGCGTCTGCCGCGCTACCCGAACCAGAAGATATGGCCTTACACCGATATGGTGCAACACCGTCTCTGCATGAAGAATGACATCCGTACCGGCTGGTGCCGTACAACCCCGCTTTGGGGCCGCGGTCTCTCCGCCATCTGTACTGGTGCCAGCGACCGCCTGCACGACTGCCGCGCACGTAATGTCATGGAAGCCATCATGTGGCACGGAAGCGCCCAGAGCGACGCCCGCTGGACTATTGAAAAATTCCGCAACCTTAGCAAATCTGACAGAGATGCTATTATAAAATTCATTGACGCAATTTAATTGGTTTGTAGAGACGCAATGCATTGCGTCTCTACATTTTTTATTCACTTCCCAACATTATTAATATTTTTGCAACCTATATCTCCAATCACTAAAAAAAATATGAAAAACATCCGACACCTTCTCTCCATTGTGATGATTACCTTAATTGTGGCTATGGCCGCAGGCACCGTAGTAGAAAAATTCCGTGGTTCTGAATTTGCCCTGAGTCATGTCTATGGCAGCTGGTGGTTTGTCACCCTCTGGGCACTCGTCGCCCTTGGATTGATAATCATGATGATTCAGCGGAAATCTTGGAAAAAGCCCGTAGTATGCGCTTTACACTCCTCTATTCTGTTGATCCTGCTCGGTGCGTTGCTGACCATGCTCACCGGTGATCACGGGGAGATAACGCTGAAACCGGGTGTGCCGAATCATCAATACTCTATCGAGAAACATGGAGATAGTCGCACGGGAGAACTGCCTTTCTCTTTGACCCTCGACCGTTTTGAGATAGAGACCTATCCGGGCTCTCACTCACCGATGGACTATGTAAGCTATTTACAGATCAACGACAAAGGAAACAATACAGACGCCAAGATATCCATGAACCATATCTTGAAATATCGTCACTACCGCTTCTATCAGAGCGATTATGACGAAGAGGGCAACTCGGTACTCGCGGTGGCTCACGATCCCTGGGGTGTCGGCGTAACCTACGCAGGCTATATCCTACTCTTTATTGCTATCATAGGCATGATTTTCGACAAGAAAGGACCTTTCCGCACACTTTTGAAGCAGGCCGCAAGCAAGGCAGCTATCATACTCGCTTTCTTGTCTCTTGGAACCATACTACCCGCCGTGGCTGGCAAACCCGATGTTCTGCCACGCGAAAGCGCCGACAAGATGGGACAGATGTACGTCATGTACAAAGGACGTGTGTGTCCGCTCCAGACGTTAGCTAAAGACTTTACCACCAAACTCTATGGAAGCGCTCACTATCGCGGCTATACGCCCGAGCAGGTCCTCAGCGGGTGGCTGTTCTACAGCGAACAATGGAAAAACGAACCCATGATCAAAATAAAAGGCTCCGAAGCACGCGAAAAACTCGGCATCGACGGCAAATACGCCCGACTGACCGACTTTAGCGACATCTATGGGGAAAACAAACTCGATGCGACAATCAAATCACTGCCCATGGGTGATCCCAGACGAAAAAGCTTCAACGCCGCAAACGAGAAATACCAACTCATCAACATGCTGTACAACGGCCAACTGATGAGGATGTTTCCGCATGCCGACTCCCTGAAAGAGATTACCTGGTATGCGCAAAACGACGAACTGCCGCTGAATATCACGGATGAGGAGTATCTCTTTATCCGCAAGCAATTGAGTCTATGTCAAGAATATGTAGTAAAGAGAGACTTCGAATCATTGAACAAAGTACTCGACAAGACCAAAATCTATCAAGAAAAATACTCCCTCGGGCAAGTGGAACCGAAGGCCCAGTATAATGCCGAAAGACTTTATAATCGACTGACGGCTGGTCGCTGGTTGGCCATGGTCAACATCACCTTAGGTCTAATCTGTTTCGCGGCTGCTCTGATCTGCATCGGAAAAGGTCGCAAACTATACAAACCCATCCGCATAGGAGCCACCCTATGGATGGTGCTGCTGTGTGCATTCTTGGCAACACTGTTTATCTTACGCTGGATTGTGGGCGGGCATGTGCCGATGGCAGGCAGCTTCGACTCCATGAATCTGCTGGCTCTCAGTGTAGGCATTATCACACTATGCATGAGAAACAAATATGAGATGGCACTGCCTGCAGGTCTACTGATAACCGGCTTCGTTCTGCTAGTCCAGATGATGGGCGGGGCCAATCCACCTGTCACACACCTGATGCCCGTACTCACTTCACCGTTGCTAAGTCTGCACGTCACTGTCATCATGATAGCCTACGCATTGCTGTTCTTCATCATGCTGAACGGCATCAGCGCCGTGTTTGTACGACTGACCAATGCTGACAACACCTCATACATTGAACGCCTGCAACAGATCAGCATGGTAATGCTCTATCCTGCTGTCGCTTTGCTGGCAGCCGGCATCTTTGTCGGCGCCGTGTGGGCCAACATATCATGGGGCGACTACTGGTCATGGGATCCCAAAGAGGTATGGGCACTCATCACACTCCTTGTGTATGCCATGCCACTCCACAAATCAGTATGGACCTCATTTAACAAGCCGATGTTCTTCCACATCTACAGCATTCTAGCTTTCCTGAGCGTCATCATCACCTATTTTGGGGTCAACATCATCCTGGGAGGCATGCACAGCTACGCGTAGAGCCCCTTCAAATCAGTTCGTGTTAGCAGTAGGCGGATATGACAATGTAAATGTTTTTTTCTATCTTTGCCTCGAGAATATAAAACACCGTAAAATGATGAAAAATAGATATTTGATTTTAGTATCTATATGGCTGTTATGCCTCCATACAGGCTGGTCCCAGGAGATAGACTTTCATTTGGATATGAACAACATGTCGTTTTTCAAAGAGGCTACATTGGTGGTGGAGGGCAGGTTCTTGAAACCCGTTTATGCCTACACCGTGAAGGACATCCAAGGGAATGACCACTATTATGGCATTTGTCCAGTGGTTGCATACCGAGTGTTCAAAGGTAAAGCCAAAGCCGGTGATACGGTATATGTGACAAGAGAAGGGAGATGCCTTGAAGATATAAACACTTGTATCCTTGATTATTATCCATTCACAAAAGTTTATAAGGTAGATCCACATACAGGGGATTCAGTAGAATTGGATTTTGATGTTCAGTTCGATTATCCAGAAATAGCTTTTTCTAAGCATATTGAAGTTCTTAGTCAATTTGTGAATGATTGTGTGTTTTTTTTCAAAGAATCCACCTTTCCCAAGACTAAGGAGAAGCCATACGCTTCCATGCCTCAGTATCAATATTTGTACCCTTATGTTTTTTACGATGAGGGTACAAAACTATATGTCTCTGGTGATAAGTTCTTAGGGTTAAATGACACGCTTTTCAATTCAAGAAACGATTTGTATCGATTCATGTTGGAAGCGGGTAGGTACGACACGACAGTGGTAAGGGTTGTGGAGCCAAAAACCCAAGACAAAAACAGGGATTACATCAACAGAACCCTCCCTCCGGAAGTAGAACAACGGTGGGGAAGTCAAAAAAAAAAATACGTCAGACCAAAGATAACGCAAACCTCTATCTCTCGTTTGGAGAACCTCAAATCCAATATACCCCAAACACAAACAACGCTTGTGTAGAGATAGATTTGTGTGTGCACACCAACAAACCCAACGTGTATTTTGATGGCGGATATGTGAAAATGGTGCTCATGACATTGATGATCCACTGGAGGTCAAGCTGTTCCCAAATCCGGCCACTCATCAAGTAGAGGTGTCACTCGATCAAGAGGATGAGTTTATCCAAACAATCCATATTTATGACGTGTATGGCAAATTGATTCATGTTGAGAGTACAAGTAGCAACACCATCAGTCTCGATGTTTCAAGGTTAGCTTCGGGAGTATATTTTGTGCGCATAACATCCGAAAGTGAAGAGATGGTGAAGACGTTGGTGAAAAGATGATTATTTCCGCAGAAATAATGCTGCCTCTTCTCACCCTTTGTCAAACTATCATCAAAAGATTTCAACCCAGTACCAACGCCGTCCTCGAGGGGATGTACAGCTTCAGGGTACGCTGACCTCCACGCTTGCGAGACGGATAGCTCGTCCCCGCCTCTACATTGCCAAAGCCGTGATATTGCTTGTCATCGCTATTGAGGACCAAACGATATTCCTCTTTCAGACAGGGAATCTCATAGTCCGCAAACGACTGGGTCGGGTTGAAATTAAAGACAAAGAGCAAGCCGT
Source organism: Bacteroidales bacterium (assembly GCA_024686335.1). GTDB lineage: Bacteria > Bacteroidota > Bacteroidia > Bacteroidales > WCHB1-69 > F23-D06. The sequence goes on from JAILCI010000060.1 coordinate 53,590, forward strand.
TGCGCTCATAGACGAGCACCTGATCCTGGCCATTCTCAAAAGTCTTCTGCGGCAGCGCATCCAACAGATGGTACTGGTTCACCAGATGCACCATGTCGCGGTCGAAACGGTTCAGGCCGGAATACTTCAGCAGCGTGTCGTCGGCCAAGTTCCACTGGCGGCGGGCGTACTGATACGACCAGCCATTGCCCTCACGGGGAAAGTCTATCCACTCGGGATGACCGAACTCATTGCCCATGAAGTTGAGATAGCCTCCGGATGCTAAGGTGAGCGTGATCAGGCGGATCATCTTGTGCAACGCCACACCCCTATCTACCACCAGACTGTGCTCAAGCACCGACATCTTGTCGTACATTTCCTTGTCAATCAATCTGAATATCAAGGTTTTGTCTCCCACCATCGCCTGGTCGTGGCACTCCACATAACTGATGGTCTCCTCTTCGCTTCTTTTATCGGTAAGGTGGAAATAGATGTCACCCACACCCCAAGCTTCGTCAGGTAGTTTCTTAACGGTCTTGACCCAATAGTCGGCAATGCCCATCGACATGCGATAATCAAAGCCTATGCCGCCTTGCCGAGCAGGGAAGGCCATGCCAGGCATACCACTCACATCTTCTGCAATCGTCATGGCATCCGCGCGCACGGACCTGACCAGATTGTTGGCCAACGTCAGATAGACGAGGGCGTCCTCATCTACATTATCGTCGAAATATTGGTCATAGTCCACAAAATCCACCCCGAGACCATGATCCCAATAGCTCATACTCGTTACGCCATCAAAGCGGAAGCCGTCGAAGCAGAACTCCTCCAGCCAGTACTTGAGGTTAGAGAGCAGGAACAGGATAGTCTCGGTCTTGCCATAATCGAAGCAACGGGAGTCCCAAACAGGGTGCTGACCTTTCTCGCCATGATGAAAATAGAGACTATCACTGCCATCGAAAAGGGAGAGACCCTCCTTCTCATTGCTGACAGAGTGGGAATGGATCACATCCAAGATAACAGAGATGCCGGCACCATGGGCGGTGTCGATGAGTTCCTTCAGCTCTTCCGGCGTGCCGAAGCGCGATGAGGGAGCGAAGAAGTTGGAGACCTGATAGCCAAAGGAACCGTAGTAAGGATGTTCCTGGATAGCCATCAGTTGTATGGTATTATAGCCCAACTCTTTGATGCGGGGGATAACCGTCTCCTTGAATTCCCAATACGAGGAGACCTTCGCCTCTGCGGAGGACATGCCCACATGTGCCTCGTAGATAAGCGGGTGGGCAGGCTTCTCGGGAACAGGATATTTCCACTGATAGGACTCGGGCTCCCACACCTGGGCACAGAAGACCTTGGTCTGCTCGTCTTGCACCACGCGGGTGGCGTAGGAAGGAAGGCGCTCGCCAGCACCTGACGACCAGACCATCCACAACTTATAGAGCATCGTGTGCTTCAGGGCATAATCGGGCAGTTCTATCTCCCAATCGCCATTACCTAATGGTTTTAGGGCGAAAGCAGGCTGTATTTCCCACCGGGAGAAGTCACCGTACAGATAGAGCTCCTTGGCATTGGGAGCCTTCTCACGGAAGACCCAGCCCTTCTCGGTCTTATGGAGGCCGTAGTACAGATGTCCGTTGGCCACGTCAGAGAGAGGGCACGCACCGTCCGTCAGCGACAACTCGCGCAGCAGGGCACGCTCGCGACGCTTCTGCAACTGGCAGGTAAAAGGTTTCAAATAGGGGTCCTTCTTGACCAGCTCAACTGAAAATCTGCCTACCGTATTCATAACTATTTGTTTGTAGTATAAATCAAATCATGCTGCTCATCCCACAATGACATCATCGCCTTGAAATCTTTGTACTGCGAAAGGTCGATGATATTCTCCCATACCGAGAGCTCTCTGACCACATGCATGGTGCTGCCATCGATGGTATATCGGATGTTGATCTTTCCGAAATCGTACTCCTTGGTATACTCATAGGGTTGCGTCACCCAACGGGCACCGGCAGGCAGGCGCAAGTCGTACTCGTAATGCTCTTCCACCTTAGGCGAGAAAAGCGGGGTAATGCGCTGGCTGTTCAGACGGGCAGCCTTTATCGGGATTCCATTGACGGAAGGACGCACATAAAGCTGATAGTAACCATTATGCAACGGACTCACCGTAGCACTCACCTTCGATTCCTTAGCAGGCAACAGCGTGTTTTGGGTCGCCTCAGTCTTGTGCATCGCAACAACAGGTTTCAATGCTACTGAAACATCAGCAGCGAGATCCACACGGACATTCGGTACATCCTGTGTCTGGACCATCTCACCATTCATCATGATGAAACTATTGGGAGCGCAGCGCACATCCATTGGAACATTATCGGTATAAGCAGTTGAGATGTAATAGTCTTTGCCATCAACTTTCACTTGGACAGCTGTCTGCATATCTTTCATCATCTCTTCAAAGAAAAAGCCGAAATTGCACTGGAATCCAGCCGTCTGCAACATTTCCTTTAGCAACAAATCCTTCTCAAAGGGCGTGCCGCAATTGCTCTGCCACACGGTATAAGGCGCAGCAACCAGATAGTTCAAGTATCGGATATTCAAATCGTTGGTATGAATACGATTTGCCACATAGTCGCGAATGGCAAGTACCTGCTGCATGGGAGTATCTCCCTCTTTAACGATCTCCTTCAACACATCCTGGAATATCTTTCTGTCATGGTGGAGAAAAGCATTCTGGTTCTGTAACATCTCAGCCAAATACAAGGGATTCGGAACTGTCGTGAAGAGTAAAAAAGGCATACAGTTCGGATCAATATAGGATTCGGCAGGTTTCTGAGGCATATTGTTGAATACCCAATGGAGAAGCGTCGTATTAGAATCGGTGGTACTCTGGGCAAACTGCTCAAGAGACTCATCGTAGTGCTTATAATAGTTGACTGCGAACTCCTCTGGTACCTCCACAAAAATCTCATATGACTCAATAGGGGCTGCCTCACAAAGATCTATCTGCTCCATCAGACTTGGGAAGAAGATTGTCTGTGTGTGGATGGTATAGTCGAGCACGATGGTGGCGTCATATTCAAGAGCCGTATGGGTGACCACCATCTCACGCATCGAGTTGAAACGGTCACAGTCGGTGCAGCTATATGGCAAGGAAGGATTGAAAGCATTGGCAGGCGTCTCTACACGACTTCCGTCTTTGCGGATAGTGTAGGCCTCATTGATAGTGAGCGTCTGGAAATCCGTATTATAGAGGATAAAAGTCTCGCCATAGGTATCGTAGAAAGCATCTAACGAGAAGAGTTGCAACTCCTTACGGAACCTCATATCTACGGTACCGTCCTCGTTAAGTTTATAACTGCGAAGGATCTTATGATAGACAGCATCCGGCTGCTCGCCAGCCCATGCGAAAGTGATGCTGAGAATAGTTATCGTGACAAGGGTCAATATCTTTTTCATATTCTGTATCTATTTAAGGTTCAACGATTAAGATTAGTACAACACAGGTTTTACCACAATCAGCGGAGTGTTCTGGAAGAACTCCTGATTTTGGACGACCGTGCGGTAGGCGGGCCAATCGGAGGCCTCATAGACACGTTTGCCAAGACGGATATTCTCTTGGAAGACGAACTTGTTATTTTCAAACTTATAACCACCAGAGAAAGAGATGTCCTTGCCATCAAGTTTGCGATATTTGGGCATCTTGGCAGAGGTATAGCCGGAGGGCAGTGTCATCGTCTCGGTGAGGACGACCTGACGGGAGCATCGGTCGCTGAAAGGATAATCGCGTTTCTCCAGACTGGTATCATAGTAAAGATGGCGCATGGCGAACTTGTAGAGACCGCGCGCCACCAGCGGAGTCACGATGACCTCTCGTTCACTGACAGTTGCATAGTGCGGGATATCAAACTTGTAGGTAATCTTCACCGGATGCTCGAGATAGGTCTCCTCATCGGTGTACTTGACAGAGCGTAAGCGCACGTTGGGATAAATGTTGCGCATCTGAGCCTCCACATTGTCGCGCCACTCGCTCTTGCGACCGGAGAAGACGGAGCGTACGGCACGGTCCGACTGGCCCTCAGCGGTGATAGTCACGGTGCCAGAGAGGGTGCCGTCTTTCTTAACCTTGGTATCCGCCGTCATCTTGAGGTAGTGGTTTTCTGGTCTGGAGACAGGAGTCTTGCCGAGAGTAGCACCTTGGGGCAGGCCCATCAGGAAGTTCTGTTGCTGTTCGGCACTAGACCAGAGCTCGCGCACGCCAGGCACCCACGTCGGGTCCAACAACTGATAGTTGCCATTGCGACGCTTGACGACAGTCACACAGTGGTTGAACTGGTCGGCAGGGATGTCGTCGATGCGCTCACCTGCCATCGTCATGGCGGCGAAAGCCTCAAAACCGGCAGCGCGCAACATGCTGATAAGCATTCCTGCTTTATCCTTGCAGACGCCACAACGGTCGGTGTAGTTCATCTCGCACTTGTGCAGCGTGAAGCCCTCGCCCTCACCCATCGAAATGCCGGAGTAGCGCATGTTATCGGCCACCCAGTGTGTGAGGATAGAGATACTGTCGTTCTCAGTCTTGGCATTGGCAAGCAGACTGTTCACCTTTGCTTTCACCTCCTCGGTGGGCACAAAGCTGCCGTAATCTTCGTTGACGCCGTAGAACCAGCGCGACTTGGCCTCCCAATCCTTAGCGGTGGAGAGCAACAGCTTTGTATCGATATCGTTTTTAGCCAACGTATATCGAGGCGTTTTCAGCGGCATGATATCTTTCTTGACAAAGGTATAGAGGATACGGCCGCCGTCGGCAATCTGCTGGGACTGCTCCAACTGACCATTATAGACAGCATAGCGGAGATTCTTGCTGGCCAGCACGTTGACTTGGTAGACCTTCTCCATCACCGGCTGGTCGCTCCAAAAAGGAACGATGTCGTAGAAATGGCCGCGCATCGGCGGGATGTATTTGGCATCGGGGTCTTCCCCACCCTGCAGCAGCGCGTAGGTGAAGCCCTTTTTGTAGGTGTTCACCTCCACTGCGTCGCCGGGCTCCAGACGGCCTAAGGCGACCATCTTCTGACGGGCACCCCAGTAGATCATGTGCGCCGGGGCAGGATAGTCATAAACAAGCAGGTCCACCACCTCGCGAGCACCGCCCTTGCGATAGATCACAACCTCCCGAATCTCCACGTATGCAGACAACGGATCGTAATCCATCTTGACAGTGTTAAAATCTCGGGCACCATTATCGGTGAGAATCTTCCAGAGCTTGTGGTTATAGACATGGCTCAAGCCGCTCTCCTCCATCATCACGGAGGTGCTGTCAAAGACCGTCACGATATCATAACCGTCATATTCGCCATCCTGAACAGTTGCTAAGCGAGTCTCTGCCGACTGGGCAAAACCCATCAGCGTCATACAGAGCATTAGAAATAGTAGGGATACCTGTTTCATATTTTAGATTTTTAATGTTTACAATCAGAGATTATCACGGAAGTCGTTATGCTTGTTGAACTTCATCACATTCTTCAACACATTGGCTTTCACATTAATGGTGAAACTCCAGCCCTTACGATAGCCGAAAGGAATCCAACTGAAGGCCATCTCCCAACAGTGCATGTCCCTATAGACATCGATAGAAGTATAGGAGAAGTCTTTCTGCACAAAGTCGTAACCAGTAGTAAAACCGAGTTTCCACTTCTTCGTCACATAAAAATCACCCACCACATTGATGGTATGGACCATGTTGTGGTTATAGAGTAACGTATCCTGCATACGGTAGTAGTAGATATTATCCGCCAAGCCATAGGTAAAGGTGTAGTTAAAAGTAAAAGACCATGGCAAACGGGCATGAGCACTATTGTTCTGTGGTGTGGAATTATTAGAGTCGTTCTTTTTCTTCTTGAAAGTATTCTGGTCGATACGCCAGTTCAATGCAATACTGAAATCTGTGGACGACAGACGGAACAACCGATGGTTGGCCTTCCACTCAGTGATATTGCATCGCACACCGTTTTCGTTGATGATATAGGGATCGAAAACGAAATTAAAGGTGAGATATAGCTGTCTGAAGAGGGTACTACGACCAGAGACAGTCAGTTTTGACCAATTTAGTGAGTCGGCGGCGATGTTGTAGTTCATGCCGACATTCAAATTGTCGAAAAGGGCAATCTTTTTGAATCCTGTTATCGTATCGCGCTTAGAACGGACCTTGATCTCGATATTGTTGCCAAAGGAGAGCTGCACTAACGCTTGCGTATTTCGTGTGCCGGAACCAAAGATTGCACCATCATAACGAGAATACTCCACATACTGTCCCTGGATGGGATCATAGTACTTATCAAGCGAGCTCTTGTTGAACGCTGGCTGATAAGTAAAGTTCAATACCGGTGTCACGACATGACGAAGAGCATAAAGTGCACCTTTCTTGAAGGTGTACATCAAATAAATTTTAGTAGTCAAATTAGAGGAGACATGGAGATCGTGCAGTGCATTAAAACCTCTGTGAAATTGTCTGTTGACAACGCCGTATGCCACATCATCATCGTATTCTACCGTCATGTCCCGGGTGTAATTCTGGAGATACCAACGTTCCGTCAGCGTAGCTGTTGTATTCCAGTTAATCAGCTTAGCGATTTTGATAGGGATGGTCAACGGGATAGTATGCATCATGCCGACATTCATCTCATTCCACGTAGTTGGTTGGAAGAAGAGTGAATCATACGTGTCTAGTTGACCAGTAAACTGAGATGTCCACTTCATGGAGATATTGTCATACCACTTCAATGAACCCACCTTATTTTTCTTACGGAAAGGATAAAACTGAATGACGGACATGCTGATATCAGGTAGTTTCATATTAATGGCCTTGGTGCTCGTATTCTGTGAATATGAGAGCGTAGCATCTACGAAGAAAATATCATTAGCTGAAGTGGAAACATTGACAGAGGAGGTGTACTGATTCGAGAGATAATCGTTCGTGGAAGTCATATTATACTTCGAATAGTTTGAACTCACAATGTCGATGTGGGCATTAAAGCGAGTTGTTGGGTGCGATTTAATATCCTGTTGGTGATTCCAGAAGATCTTAAAGTCGTTGGAGTGATAGTAAGTACTATCGATAAGTTTCTCCCCGAGATAGGTTTGAGAGAAAGCAACCTTGGCCTGACCTTGACATTTGTAACGATAGACATAGTCCGTCTGCGCTTTGATAGCCCAGCTACCACGGGTGTAGATATCGGCAGACAGCAGCAAATCTATGTTGTCGTTGATACCAAAATAGAATCCGAGGTCTTGCAAATAGAAACCCAGCGATGAAGACTCACCAATGGAGGGCATAACGAGACCAGAACGACGGGTTTTCTCCAAAGGGAAAAATCCGAATGGCAGTGCCAATGGGGTCGGCACACCCGTAAAACTCAGATAAGCAGGACCGATGACTATCTTGTCATGCTGGATAATTTTAGCCTTAGTAAAAGAAATCTCATAGTGAGGGTTCTCCAAATCACAGGTTGTATATTTACCATTTTTGATGAAAGCCTCGTTATCGCCCATCTTCTTGACCTGTTCACCATGGATATAGCCTTCGTCTTCGGTAGTGATGACATGTGAGATTTTACCTTTATGGGTCGTGAAGTTGTATTTTATTTCCCTAGCCTTGTACTCCTCCTCGCCTTGCTTGAAGACAGGATTTCCCTTCAGCTTTCCTGAAGAATCAATCACACCGGAAGCATAGAGCTCATTATTTCGAAAGTCAATTTCAATATAGTCGGCATAGAGTTCCATATCTTCATACTTAACCATAGCATCACCGAAAAGATAGGTGTAACGGTTTTGCAAGTCATTAACGGTAGAGTCGGCAGCGCTATAGTAGACAATCTTTTCGACAGCATTTGGAGAAATTTTCTTAGGGTTACGAGCAGCGCGGAGGAGAGAGTCAAGCTGAAGACTATCCAGTTGAGGAGCCATCATGGTAGAATCTTGACGCTGTACCGGCTTGCGGGCATGAGGGCGCTGCGCATACACACAAGACGTCAAAAAGATCAGAAACAAGCAGCAAAGCAGGCCTCTGAAATATAAAATATCGTGTGTGTATAATTTTTTCTTCAAAAGTGAGTTTATTAAAGTAATTAATATACTTTTGCTAAAATATTTAAAACTGCAAAAATACTTAAAGTTTCAGAACTATGAACAAAAAAATAGCCTTCTTATTGTGTTTAGCAATATTTTTTATCGGAGGCACAATATGCGCTCAAACAGAGCAAAAACCATTCAAAGTGGTAATTGACGCTGGTCACGGAGGCCATGATCCGGGATGCAACGGCGTTCACTCCAAAGAGAAAGACGTATGTCTTTCCACGGCACTCAAATTAGGCAAGCTCATCACCGACAATTGTCCGAATGTGAAGGTCATATACACTCGAAAAACGGACGTATTCATCGAGTTATACCGTCGAGCACAGATTGCCAATACCAACAAAGCCGATGTGTTCATCTCCATACATTGCAATGCAGCCGAGAACACCTCTGCAGGCGGTACGGAGACTTGGGTTATGGGACTCCACAAAAGCGAGTCCAACCAAGCTGTTGCACGAGCAGAGAACTCGGCCATTCTCAAGGAGAAAAACTATGAAAACAACTACGAAGGCTACAACCCCAACTCTCCGGAAGCCAACATCATTTTCGCACTCTATTCCAACGCATACCTCACAAACTCTATTCTTCTTGCCAACAAAGTGCAGAAGAGTCTTGTAAACACCAACCACTTCACCAACCGAGGTGTCAAGCAGGCTGGTTTTTGGGTACTCCATAAAGTTGCCATGCCTAGCATCCTCATCGAATTAGGTTTTCTGACCAATGCCGAGAATGAGAAGTATCTAACTAGTGACGCCAACCTCAACAAAATGGCCACGGCCATCTATAAGGGATTCGTAGATTACTATAACACGGTCACCAACCACAATTTGGAAACTTCACCGTCTACACCTCTCCCAGCAACAGAGGCTAAAGAAGAGACTGCTGACAAGACAAACACAGAAGAAAAAGAGAACAAAATTACCCCTCAACCATCCCCTCTCGTGTCGACTAAAGAGTTCAAGAATGACGTGCATTTCAAAGTTCAATTCTTGAGTTCTCCGAAAAAGATTGCCCTCACTGACAAGCAATTCAACAATATTCCTGATCTAAACTGTTACTATGAAAACTCCCTCTGGAAATATACTGCTGGCGACGAGCCCACACAAGCCGACGCCGCAAATATTCTCAAAGAGCTGAAAAGCCGCTATAATGATGCATTCATCATCGCATTCCAAGGAGATAAAAAAATCACAGTGTCAGAAGCCAATGCTTTGCTAAAAAAATGATATCTTTGCAGCCGATTCGAAAAGATATGAGCAAAGACAATAAAAAACAGCAATACACTAATAACACAACCCGCAATATCAAAGTTGCCCTGTTCGCCATCCTTGCCCTCGTCATCCTCTATGTAGGCATAAAATTCCTGAAAGGCATCAAAATCTTTGGGCATAAGCAGTACTACTACGGAGTTTTTGAAGACGTCGGCGGACTTCACGAGAGCACCAACCTGCTCCTCAACGGTTATCCTATCGGCAAGGTGACAGAAGTATCCCTACTGAGCAGTAATCCTGTACGCATCTGTGCCGAATTCATGGTCACTGAAGACCTTGATATTCCCTCAGACTCCAAATTTTTGGTAGCTCAGACGGACATCTTGGGCGGCGTAGCTGTCAACGTGGTGCTAGGTTCTTCCCCAAAGATGGCCGCAAAAGGTGATACCCTATCTTGCGGTATCCAAGGCGGCGGTCTGACTGACGGATTGGATGACCTCAAAGGACAGCTTTCAAGTGTCTTGTCCTCCATCGACACCATCGGCCTCTCCCTGAAGCAATCCTTCAACCCCAACGACGAGCAAAACGGTGCCATCATGCTCAAGAGCACTCTCGTCAACTTGGAAGCAACAACCCAACACCTCAACAAGTTGCTTGCCAACAACGAGGCTAAGGTCACTAATGCTGTCAGCAAACTCAACGAGCTCTCCACCACCCTCAATGATGCCAGTCCTAAGATTGACGCTATCATCAACAATCTAGACAACATCACTGACTCTATAGCTCAGAGCAATGTATCCACTCTCATCAACGACGCACAACAAACTGTCAACCACCTCAATGCCATCACTAGTAGCATAGAGAAGGGCGAAGGTTCTGTGGGCCAACTGATGAACAACGACTCACTATACAACAACATCAACAGCACGGTTGAGCAACTCAATACTCTTCTCAAAGATTTCCAAGCTCATCCTAGTCGCTACATCAACATCTTCGGAAGAAAAAAAGATAAATAATAATCATCAAAAATAATCACATACAGATATGTCATTAGAAATCATAGGCGTTTTAAGAGCAAAATTACCCATACAACAGGGCACCAGCAAAACTGGCAACCAATGGATGAAACAAGAATTCGTCATCGAGACACAGGAACAATATCCAAGAAAGATATGCGCCAACCTGTGGGGTGACAAAACAGACATGTTGAACCAATTCCAGGAGGGACAGCTTGTTAAGGTATCCTTCGACCTGGAGTCTCGCGAGTTCAACGGCAGATGGTACACCGACGTGAAAGCTTGGAAATTGGAGAACCCGCAAATGCAAACTCCAACCATGCCTGCCAACTACCTGCAGCCACAAGCTCCTCAGCCACAGCAACCCGCATATGCTCCACAGCAACCTGCACAACCTGGCATCCCATCCGCTCCCGCCTCCACCCTGCCGGATTTGCCTGGTGAGGATACATTCACTGACTATGGTTCAATGGACGATATGCCATTCTAAAACCCACGATTATGAGCTACGGAGTCTGTTTGCAGATGGCAGCGCCCCTACGCGCTGCTGATTCCCACCGTTCAGAAATGGTCTCTCAACTGCTGTTCGGCGAGACCTATTCCGTGTTGGAAACAACCCGTGATTGGTTACGCATCTGCGTCACCGACTGCGAATACGAAGGATGGATCAGCATCCGCCAACATACACCTATGTCTGATGAGGAGTTCAACGAATATATAAAGACTCCGCATTACCGAGTCATAAATCAGTTCCTATACCTCCGCGACATGGCCACGACTATCATTTTCCCGATAGCCTTAGGCTCTCAGTTTCCAATACCACATGACGGCACCTTCCAACTAGGCGGTCATCAATACGCTGTAGAACTACCTGAAGAGAAGCCCTTAATGCATCACGAAGGAGTCACCGAACTGCAAGAGCGTCTTCTCTCTGTCGCTTTCCAGTATCTCAATGCTCCATATTTGTGGGGTGGACGCACCCCTGCCGGTATTGACTGCTCCGGATTCGTACAAAATGTCTTTGCCTCCATAGGCATCATTCTCCCCCGCGACGCCTCACAACAGGTGAGCTGCGGCCAAACCGTCGACTTTATCCAGGAAACCCGCATCGGCGATGTCGCTTTCTTCCAGAATGAGGAAGGTAACATTGTTCATACCGGTATCATCTGTGGTTTTCAGCAGATTATTCACTCCTGCGGTTATGTGCAGATCAACACTATCGACGAGACTGGCATTTACCATCAAGGACTTCATCGCTACACGCACCAACTGCGTATCATCAAACGTCTTTTTGACTAACAAATGAAAAAGAAAATCCTCATAGTGCTCCTTTGTCTGGCGTGTATCGGCGCTGCCACCATAGGAGGTATGGCTTATATTCTCTTCGGCAATAATACGCAAGTTCAAGAAAACACCCGCTTCGTTGTTCCACAAAACACATCTATGGAACAACTGAAGACCCAACTCTGCGAGCAACAGATTCTCCGCAATGAGAAGACATTCCAATGGGTCTGCCAAATGATGCGTTTCAAGACACCTCGCACCGGCAAGTATACTATTGAACCGGGGACCAGCAACATTCAGTTGGTAAGGCAATTACGCCGCGGGCAACATTTCCCAGTTGATTTCACCTTTAACAACCTCCGCACAGTTGACCAATTGGTGCAAAAAACCGATGGCAAGTTTTTCTTCGAAAAGGAGGAACTTGACTCTCTGCTCAAAGACACTACTTTTTTACATCAACACGGTCTCACAACCGCCACTCTACCCTCTATCTTCATACCCAACAGCTATCAGATCTATTACGACATAACTGCCAAAGACTTTTTTGACAAAATGTATGGTGAGTACCAAAAGTTCTGGACCGACAGTCGAAAGCAATTGGCCGACTCCATTGGATTGACACCTGCTGAAGTCTCTACATTAGCTTCAATAGTTGAAGAAGAAAACCGCAAACCCGCAGAAAAGAGCATCATTGCCGGACTCTATATCAACAGATTGCACAAGGGCATGCTTTTACAGTCAGATCCAACTGTCAAGTTTGCCCTCGGCGACTTCACTCGTCAACGCATTCTCAATGCAGACCTACAGGTAGATTCTCCTTATAATACATACAAATACCGTGGATTGCCACCAGGACCAATTCGTATTCCTGAAGCCTCCACGTTAGACTCCGTGCTCCACTATCGTCATCACGACTACCTTTACATGTGCGCTAAAGAGGACTTCTCTGGTTATCACAACTTCACCTCCTCATCAGCCGTACACGCACAAAATGCTGCTCGCTATCGCACAGCTCTAAACAAACGAAACATCAAACACTAATACTATGCATACCTACGCCATCGGCATCGACATCGGTGCTACCAACACTGTTATCGGACTGGTCCGAAACGACGGACAAATCGTGGGCAAGGAAACACTCCCCACCCAGATCTACACTGAGACGAAGAGCTACATCCACGACATCGTCGAAGCCATACGCAAAGTTATGAAAGACTGCAAAGTAGAGGCTATTGAACGAGTCGGTATCGGCTCTCCTAACAGCAGCTATGAAACTGGATGCATTGAAGAGAACACCGTCAACCTCCGAATCAAAGAACGCATTCCCATCTGTAAAATGATCACGGAGGAGTTAGGAGTTCCAGCCGCTTTAGACAATGACGCCAATGCCGCAGCCTTAGGCGAATTGGTATATGGCGGAGCAAAAGGGATGAGCAACTTCATCGTCTATACCCTCGGTACAGGCGTGGGTAGCGGTATCGTCATAGATGGCAAAGTGTTGCGTGGCCATCGTGGCTTCGCCGGTGAACTGGGTCACGTCATCGTGGATCCCCATGGCCGTAAATGCGGTTGTGGACGTGTAGGATGCCTAGAGACATACGCAGCAGCAGCCTCCATCTGCCGCAACTACCTCGAAGCCCATGCTGAGATGACTGGTTCCGAACCGACTGAAGAACAGAAGAACATCACGTGCAAACATGTCGGCGAACTGGCCGCACAAGGTGACAAGGCCGCCATAGCTGCCTATGACAAAGCCGCCTACTGGCTTGGCTTCGCCCTCGCCAACGCAGTGGCCTTCTCCGAACCGGAAGGCATCTTCCTCTTCGGAGGCCCAACACAAGTGGGCGACATCCTTATGAAACCCCTTAAAAAATATTTCGAGGAACAATTACTCTTCCTCTACAAAGGAAAGGTTCTCGTAGAACTATCACATCTGCCTTCTAATGACGCCGCCATTCTTGGTGCCGCCGCTTTACAATAAAATCCGATTAACTGCCCCCAAAAGACATCTAACTCATTGTATTTTAAGCAATAATAATTTTGTGTATTTTTTACACAAGATAAGATATTTTTATATATTTGCAGCATTGTTTCTAACAATCTTTCACTATGGAAATCCGAGAGGTCACTACCAGAGCTCAAAAGAAGCTTTTCGTGAAATTTCCGAAAAAGCTTTATGCCAACTGCCCCTATTTTGTTCCACCTTTGGAAAAAGGAGAACTAGCAGAGATGTACCACCACCCAGCATTGGAATTCTGCGACGTCAAATACTGGCTTTGCTACGATGGAAAGGACGTTGTGGGGCGAGTGGCCGGCATCGTCAATAGAAAATATAATGAACTCAAAAAACAACGACGAGTACGATTTGGCTGGCTCGACTTCATCGACAACCCCGAGGTGGCCCGCCTGCTGCTGAAGACTGTCGAGGAGTGGGGTAAAGCACAAGGAATGAGTGAAATCTGCGGTCCTTCCAGATTCTCCAATATGCAAAAACAAGCTATGCTAGTAGATGGTTTTGACCAAATGCCTTCCATCACTGGAGATTACAACTACCCTTACTACCCTTCCACATTAGAAAACGTTCTGCATTTTGAAAAAGAGGTGGACTATATCCAATATAAAGTGCCTGTTGGCGAGGTCCCTGAGCGCTTCAACCGCCTTTGCGAACTGGTGAAAAACAAATATCATGTACGCCTGAAACCCAGCCACAACAAGGCGGAACTGCGAGCAAATGGTCGGAAATTTTTCCAAGTACTAAACCGAAGCTACGTCAACATATTCAACTTTATCCCATTGACAGACAAAGAGATAGATTGGGAGATCGACACCAACTTCATCATCGCAGACCTCGATTTGGTATCATTAATCGTTGATGAAAACGACGAACCCGTAGGTTTGGCAATGTGCCTTCCGTCCTTAAGCAAGGCCTTCCAAAAAGTTAACGGCAAACTCTTCCCCTTTGGTTGGTGGCACATCGTCCAGGCACGGAAGAAAAATGATCTGGTGGACATGTTTCTCACGGGTGTGGCTCCAGAGTATTTAAACAGCGGCATCCACGTGCTCTACCACAAGCAGTTACATGAGGCCTTCATAAAAAAAGGGTACAAATATGCCATCGCATCTCAGCAATTGGAGAACAACCCTGCAGCGTTGGTATGGAAAAAATATGGCGGAGAGATCATCATACGCCGCCGCTGCTATCATAAAGATTTGTAATGATGGATGACAAAACCTTTGCATTGGTTACCGGCGCATCCGGAGGGCTGGGCCGTGAACTCTCGGAAGAATTGGCTCGCAGAGGTTACAACCTCATTCTCACTGGTACAAGCCATCGTGTGGAACTCTTTGCCGAGGAACTGCGCAAACGCCATAACGTGGACATAATCGCACGTATCGCCAACCTTACCAACCGCGAAGAGATTCTTCGACTAACATCCGAAATCAATGACAATTACGATCTTTTTATGCTGGTCAACAATGCCGGTACGGGCGGTTCCCAATCATTCGAAAAAGTCTCGAGTGAATATCTGGAAAACATCATCGACCTCAATGTGCGTGCTACCACCCTACTGACTCACGAACTACTACCCAACCTGAAACGCCAGAAGAGAGGCTACATCCTCAATATCGGCAGCATGGCCGCTCACAACCCCACAGCCTACAAGACCGTCTATCCTGCCTCCAAAGCATTTATCTGGAGTTTTTCCCTCGGCCTTCGTGAAGAACTGAAGGGGACTTCCGTATCCGTCAGCATCGCCTCTCCCGGCGCTATGGCTACCAGTCCTGAGATCACCGCCCGTATAGAACGCCAAGGTTTCTGGGGCAAAGCGACTCTGAAAAAGACAAGCGCAATCGCACAAAAATGCATACGCCAGACTCTCAAAGGGAAAAGACATATTGTAATCAACCCCTTGAGTCTTACCCTCACCTGTCTCCTACCAGACTGTATTCGTGTGCCCATACTCTCCAGCATCGTCAAAAAAGAACTATAATTAAGCTTAATAAATTCATAATTTCATAGTTTCATAAAAAAACATACTTTTGCTGCTATGAAAAAAATTGTCATTTTACTCGCATGTAGCATACTCGTACTGTTACAACCCGCACAAGCACAGAAGCCGCATAGCGACTTATACAACGAGATTGGTGTCGATGCTGGTCCCTACTCATTTGGTGGGGGATTCCTCTTGGGCACAGTCAACTTCTTTACTGCCCTGGGAAATACTATAGGCCATCAAACCTATGACATGAAATATTATGGAGCGTATGACATACACTACTATAGGCACGTAGCGCATTGGTGTCAGGTAGGTGTAAAAGCAACTGTTGAGGGCAGTCGCACAACTCGCTACACCGACTCGCTAAGGACTGCTGTCAAAAGCATTGACGACAACATCATTTTTACAGTAATGCCCAGTGTCCGATTCACCTATCTCAATCGCCCATGGGTACGCCTTTACTCTGGTGCAGAAATTGGCGTTGGCTACCTTTTTAACAAGAACCAAGATTTTTCTAAGGATGACAGTGAAGAGGAGAAAGGTAACAACTTCTTCCCCGCTTTTAATGTCAATGTTTTTGGAGTAAATGTTGGCAAAAAGTTTTATGGACTTTTCGAGCTGAATGCCGGCTTTGAATCCATTGTCAAGGTGGGCATCGGCGCAAGATTCTAAGAGTAAAAAAAAACGCATTTTTTTTGTAAAAATACTCTCTAATAATTACCCATTAAAAATGCTTACGAGAATAAGCATTTTTTTTTATTTTTGCACCGCTTAAGAAATAATACTAATTTTTAATTTAAATAACTGAATATGAGTAACATAAAGTACGTTTACACCTTTGGTGGAAAGACTGCTGAAGGTAAAGCTGACATGAAGAACCTGTTGGGTGGCAAGGGCGCCAACCTCGCAGAGATGTGTTTATTGGGTCTCCCGGTACCTGCTGGTCTGACCATCACCACAGAATGCTGCACCGCCTATTACGCCAACAACTGCGAGCTTCCCGCCGGCCTGATGGACGAAGTCTGGGCAGGAATGAAGAATGTTGAATCCCTTATGGGCATGAAATATGGTGATGCCGAGAATCCGTTACTCGTATCCTGCCGTTCCGGAGCCCGCAGCTCCATGCCCGGTATGATGGACACCGTCCTCAACATCGGTCTTAGCTCCACGACTCTCCCCGGTTTGATCAAGAAAACCAACAATCCCCGTTTCGTATATGACTCCTACCGTCGTCTTATCATGATGTACGCCGATGTGGTGATGGAAAAAGCTGAAGGCATCGAACCTGCTGAAGGCAAGGGCATCCGTAAAATCCTCGACGACATGCTCGACGAGTTCAAGGCTGCCAAGGGATACAAAAGCGATACTGAAATCACCGCTGACGAACTGCTGGAACTTGCCAACAGTTTCAAAGCCAAAATCAAAGAAGTTCTCGGAACTGAATTTCCAGATGACGCAAAAGCTCAACTTGAAGGCGGTATCAAGGCCGTGTTCAAAAGCTGGAACGGTAAAAAAGCTATCTCCTACCGTCGTATCGAAGGCATTCCCGACGACTGGGGTACTGCCGTTAACGTACAAGCCATGGTATTCGGTAACATGGGCGACAACTCCGCCACTGGCGTTGCCTTCACACGTAACCCTGCTACCGGCGAGAACCTGTTCTATGGCGAATGGCTCATCAACGCTCAAGGCGAAGACGTGGTTGCCGGTATCCGCACCCCCAACCCGCTGAATGACGAAACCAAGAACGAGCAGAACAAGATGATGCACTCCATGCAGGAGTTGATGCCTGAGACCTACAAAGAGCTCAGCGACATCCGCACCATCCTTGAGAAAAACTATCATGATATGCTTGACGTTGAGTTCACCATTCAAGAGGGTAAACTCTACATGCTCCAGTGCCGTGTTGGTAAACGTACCGGTGTCGCTGCCATGACAATGGCTCTCGACATGCTTCACGAAGGTCTCATCGACGAGAAAGAGGTCGTTATGCGTCTCACTCCCGCTCAACTGGACGAGCTGTTGCACCCAATTTTGGATGCTTCTGATGAGAAGAAACATGACGTCATCGCCAAAGGTCTGCCCGCAGGTCCTGGCGGCGCCGTAGGTGTTATCGCACTGGACAGCGAAACTTCTAAAGCCTATACAGAAAAGAAAATCAAGAACATCCTCGTTCGTGAGGAAACCAACCCTGAGGATGTAGAAGGTATGCGTTCCGCTACCGGTATTCTGACCGCTCGTGGTGGTATGACCTCTCACGCTGCTCTCGTAGCTCGTGGTTGGGGTAAATGCTGTATCGTAGGTTGCGATGCCGTTAAGATTGACATGAACAACCGTACCGTCACCATCGCCGGCAAGACCTTCAAAGAGGGTGAAGTCCTGAGCTTGAACGGTTCCAAGGGATGGGTTTACGCTGAGGAAGTCAAGATGATTGACGCCACCGAGAACCCGCTCTTCCAAGAGTTCATGAAACTGGTTGACAAATACCGCAAGATGGGTGTCCGCACCAACGCCGACAACCCCGAGGATGCTCAAAACGCCATCAACTTCGGTGCTGAGGGTATTGGTCTGTTCCGTATCGAGCACATGTTCTACGGCAAGAACAGCGAGAAACCTCTCGAGAAACTGCGTAACATGATTCTCTCCGACACTAAAGAGGAACGTATCGCAGCTCTTAAAGAACTTGAACCGTACATTAAAGAGGCCGCTAAGGGCACTTTGAAAGTGTTGGATGGCAAACCTCTCACCTTCCGTCTTATGGATCCTCCATTGCACGAGTTCGTTCCTCAGACTGAAGACAAACAGCGTGAGAAAGCTAAAGAACGTGGCATCAGCTACGAAGAGATCAAGAAACGTATCGATGCTCTTCATGAAGTAAACCCGATGATGGGTCTTCGTGGTGTTCGTTTGGGTATTATCTATGCTGAAATCACTGAAACACAGTTCCGCGCATTGTTCGAGGCCACCGCTGAATTGATGACAGAAGGTTTCGATCCGCATTTGGAAATTATGGTTCCCCTCACCATCAATGTGAAGGAGTTGGAGCATCAGAAAGCTATCGCCGACCGTGTACAAGCAGAAGTAGAAGCCAAGTTTGGTGTTAAGATCGATTACCTCTTCGGCACCATGATTGAGATTCCGCGCGCTACGTTAGTAGCTGACAAGATTGCCTCTGTGGCACAATTCTTCTCCTTCGGTACAAATGACCTCACCCAGATGACCTTCGGTTTCTCCCGCGACGATGTGAACGCTATCGTTCATGAGTATGTGGATCAGAAGATCATCCCTGCCGATCCGTTCAACACATTGGATCAGGAGGGTGTCGGTCAACTGGTGAAACTCGGTGTGGAGCGTGGTCGTAGCACCCGCGCAAACCTGAAATGCGGTGTCTGTGGCGAACACGGTGGTGATCCGGCTTCTGTAGAGTTCTTCTACAATGCTGGCATGACCTATGTGTCCTGCTCACCGTTCCGCGTGCCTGTTGCTCGCCTTGCTGCTGCTCAGGCTGCCATCAAAGCTGAGAAATAATATTTCCCGACATACATAATGAAAAAGGCGCTGATTACAGCGCCTTTTTTTATAGGAGTTATATGCATGATGGCACCTTGTATTTCAAGTATGTTGCTAATAGACGATTTCTTGAGAGAAACAAAGTCTTCATGGCAGGCAACTCCCATAAATATAATTCTTCAACTTTTCTCTTGATAGAAAAGTTGCCAAAAGATCAAGCCGACATGAATCCCACCCGCTCTGTCCGCCCTCTGACATCGGCGGCAAACGTGAACAAAAATGCAGCATGTCGCAAAAGGAAAAATACACGGGAGGCATGCATTTTTGTAAACGCAAGCGCCTTTGCACGCCGCTGTTGGAGGCCGGCCATTCACACCGCGTCCGCACCGCATGTCGGCCTACCCGCCCGCGTGCTCTATGGGCAAGTGCCTCAGCAAATCATAATGGAGTTAAAATGCAATTATTTTTTGACTATGCACTCATCTTTGTTGTGCCATCATATATATAATTCCTTTTTTTATTGTTTGACAAACTGCGAGGACGCTGTTCACTCCATATTATTCATTCTCAGCTATTGCCTCGCGGAACATCTCTTCACACTGGCGAACGCTCTCGTCTATGTTGTAATGCTTAGCATGCTCTGCATACTCCAATTCCATCTTGGCCTTCTCCTCAGGATGATCCAACCACCAATCGATGGCACGCGCCAGATCCTTCGGCCAGCCCGGGACAAAGAGAGAACGACCGTCGAGTGCAAACTGCGGGGTTGCACTGACATCCGAATTGGCAATAACAGGAACCAAACCTGTAGCGAAAGCCTCAATGCAAGAGATAGCCTCACTCTCCATATCACTAGCGTGGACATACAAGTCCGTCTGTGCCAACAGATTGATAAGTTCCGGCTTGCTAAGAAAGACAAATTGCGGCGGATTCTTCAACTTCTCACCCAACTTGACATACTCGTCGTGCAGAGGACCCTTACCCGCAAACACAAGTTGAATCTTATCGGCATATTTGGACATTGCAGCAGCATTTATGATGACATCTTGTCGTTTCTCTGCGGAGAGTCTCCCCACCATCATAATTAAGATCTTGCCTTTATACTGCTCCTCCTTCTCTCGTTTAGTGTATACAAAATCAGGATCTATACCATTGGAGATAACGTGAATCTTGGCATCATATCCGCGTTTCACGAGCTCATCAGCCATAAACTGGGAAGGAACATGGATATGAGTGAAGCGCTGATACAACAAGAATTTGAAAGTATGGTAGAAAGTATTGTTCACCCAATCCACCTTGCCTAGACCGATAGAAGAAGTCATATTTTCAGGCTGTATATGGAAAGCGGCAGTTGAGGGTTTATGCTGACGATCTGCAATCAACTTTGTGGCTGTTTCCAGAGCAAAAGGCATCATACAATGGACAACATCAGCCCAGGCAACAGCTTCCCGGATTATGTCAAGGTCTATCTTGGCAAACTGGAATCCATGGGAATGGATCAGTTCATTGAAAAGAGGAACCTTAAATTCTTTCAGGACAAATTTGTCCGGAGCAGGCTCTCCCGTGGTTAGGATTTTCACTTCATTACCATGTTGACGAAGTACTGCAGCAAAACGCTGAGCCGAGATGCTGGTGCCATTGTTTGTAGTGTCATAGGTATCAATAACGAGTAGTATCTTCATGTCTATTGGCTTTTTAGATTGTTTTGTGCACAAAATAACAAAGAGTCCCTTTGATATTGCAAATACCATACCGAAAGGTAATGCAAAATTAATTTCTCGACAAAATATTTTTATGAAAACTAGAACCTTTTAAAATGAAGTTCTTCCTCTCATATAAAGGACAACAACAACAACAATTGTTATCTGGATGACTAGGATTGCTGGGACACCATATTTGAATTTGTCGTGCTGGGTCTTATGATGCCATACCGACATACCCAGCCACGCCCCTATACTTCCACCAAGAGCCGCAAGGCTTAACAGGACTCGCTCCGGCACGCGCCAGCTGTTGTGTTTAGCTTTCAATTTGTCAATGCCAAAAACAAAAAAGGTGACTACCGAAATAGCTAGGAGATAGATGATTATAGCTTGAATTGTGGGAGAGAAATTCATTTTGTCAAGAAATAATTTGATTCACAAAAGTACAAATTCTTTTAAAAGAAAAAACAAAGCAAAAATAATAGGAATGGGCCAAAATGGACAAACAAAAACTATTCAAATTATTTATTTTTGTCTCGCCTAAAAATCTAACCTATGAGTGAAGAGAATAAACCCTACCTGGAATTATTAAAGAAGGCTCTTTGCGAGGCGGTGAACCGCCCAATGAACTGCGCATCCGACTTCGTATTTCTGCAGGCCTTCATCTTTGAACGGACCCACGAGAACCTCGGCCTTAACACGTTGAAACGACTCTGGAGCTATGGCAACGCTTTTGCCTCACCACGGACTTACACACTGGACATTCTCGCTCAAACTATAGGTTATCGCAACTTTGAAGAACTTAAACTGCACTACGGCGATGAAGGCTCCGAGTCTTCCGATCGCGTGCTCAGCAAGCATGTGCAGAGTAAAGACCTTCGTCCTGGCGACCGCGTGACTATCTGCTGGCTACCAGGAAGAAGATGCGTCGTAGAATACTTGGGCAACGAGACCTTTCGGATACTAGAAAGCGAAAATACTAAACTGAAACCTGGCAACACTTTCCAAACGGCATTCTTTGTCGTGGGATCCCCTATGCTCCTCTCCAATCTAGTTCAAGAGGGCTCATCCGCCTCACTCTATGAGATCGGGCGCAATGGTGGCATCACGCAGATCATGGTAGACACGAAACAATAGAGGCTGGAAGTCACTATTCAGGTTCTATTGCCTCTATCCTCTTAAAGATACTCCAGACAGGGTGGCTGCGGTATTTCTCCAGCGAGCATGCCGGCACCCGCAAAACAGCCGTTTCCGGGATCATATACAACGCATTCAGCATCATAGTAGGCGGTTCTTCACAATGGACTGTCATAGTCTCCAATGCCTTTAGCTCGTTAAAAGCATAGGTCTCAATGGTTTTAACGCCACTGCCAATTACCACCTCGCGCAAAGAACGGCAATAAGAAAAACTATATGAACCAATAATTTTTGTTTTATCCGGAATGACAAGGTTCTCTAAATTGCTCATATAAAAAGCAGCATGCGAAATTTCTTTAAGAGAGTCGGGTAATTTTATATGGGCAAGACTATAGTCATATGGCATAAAATCACTTGGGATAACTTCAATATGATCCGGCAAAACAATCTCCTTAAGCCACGACATGTCACTAAATAAACAGGGCGGGAGAGACTGTACAGAATCATCAACGATCACTTTTGTTAAAGAGCTACAACGATAAAAGAAAGGTGTCAAAGTGTTTGGAGTGGGGCTAAAGTAGCAATTAAGAGGCTTCCACACAACCAAAGTGATAGAGTGACAATCATCAAAAACATTTGGCTCTATCTTTTTCAACGAACGCGGAATCACCACCGTATCGGAGATGTGATTACAAGCACAAAACGCAAGTTTTCCTAGCGATTCAATTCCCTCGGAAAGAACCAAATGTTGCAATTTATCGCATTGGGCGAATGCACCTGTATCTATAGCAAGAACACGATATGGCAGATGACGGTGCTTAATATGCGATGGAATAACCATATCACCTGCAGGTGCATTCGGGATGTCATGCCACCCCTGGATGATATTTCCATTTGCATCCAAAGGAGAGACTATTGCAACTGTCCGTTTCCAATGAGACAGAACTCGTGCATAGACGGTCTGGCCAGACTCAAAGGTGACGAGGAACTTCTCTCCATTCGGGCGCATCCAAAGACAAACGAGTACAATCAACAGTAATGGCAACAGCCAAAGATACCAGCGGGGACGAATCATTTTCGCCAGCCTAGAAACCGACTGTGGCCGTTTGTCCGGATTCTCTTTCTGAGCAGCTCGAACTACATATCTGTATCTATGCGGGAACAGCAACTTGAGAATGCCTCCCAATGCGTAAATGTCACTACGATGGTCAACAGGCGATCCGTTCAACTGTTCAGGAGCTGCATACTTGCGCGTGCCTCCAACCTGTTTAAAGACAAAATTACTATTGTCTGATAACCCAAAATCGATGATCTTAACAGAAAAGCCATCGTTAGTGATCAAGATATTGGATGGTTTCAGGTCTAAATGCCATACTTGATGATCATGACAATAGCCTATGGCATCTAAGATTTGCAAAAAAATTCTCTTTTTGTCCGATGCCGAAGGATTTGTCTCCAACCACTTGTCAAGACTCATACCGTCCACATACTCCATCACAATACATAGTCCAGCTTCAGAATCCTCCTCCAAACTATTAACGCGAACAATATGAGGATGGTCCAACTGAACGCCGATCTGATACTCCTTGGATAGATATTCGCGACGGACAGGATCATTACGGAACTCCTGCGCTAGTCCCTTGAGCACATAGTAACGGCCATAGCGGCGAGCACGATATAATACATTCATCGACTGCTGACTGCGGGCAGGCAAGATCGTATAGCCAGTAAAATCTGGAGATAACGCATCCAATGAACCTGTCACCACACCCGATTGAGAAGTTTCATCGTTAGACATCACAACATCTATTTAGTAGTTTTTAGAAATGCAAAAATAAAATTTTATAATATTTAATCATATAAAATGGTAATTAAATACTTAAAACAAGAAATTTTGCACAAAATAAAAATATACAGCCAGATTTATAGCATCACTTTACACCTCCAATGGTTTGCTATAAACTATTATTTCATGAAACGGGAGCGCTCTTCTTTAGGGAAACGCTCAATGGCATAACGCAGCATAGTACGAGGCATCCCAGCGCATCTTGTCAAAAGCCACTCTTTCAAACGAATCTCATCTCGTTTGCCAGCCTCGCGCAGCAGCCAGCCGACTGCCTTCTGCAAGAGATCGTGTAGGGGTTTGGGCTTCTCCAGGAAAATATCTGCAATGGCATAAGTATCATCCAACTCTCCATTACGCAGAAACTTCATAGTGCTGACAATGCCAATGCGTTGTTCCCAGATGGTGTTACCATTGCGAGCCATATCGTACAAAAGCGTACGATCTTTATCCAAGAGCCAGGCACCAAGCAGCTCATAACAGGAGAGATCCACCAAATCCCAGTTGTTAATATTCTCTGTATGAGATAGATAAAAATCAATGCACTGTTTCTGCAACGAGTAATCTTTCTTGGCATGATGAAAAATCTGGACCAATGTCAACAGAGCAGCCAGGCGCATCTCATGGTACTCTGAACAAATACAGGTTTCCAAATCGTCAAAAGAGACACTCTGCCAACACTGTTTCACCACCTCTCGCGTCACTGGGACCTTGATACCGAGAAAGAGATCTCCTTCCCCATATTGTCCGGGACCAGTCTTAAAAAAATGGGAGAGTCCCTCGACTTGCGCCGGATCCCGATGGGCAAGGATCTCGTTGTATAAATTATTGTCGCTCATATCTTACTATTTTCTCTTTTTAGGATAGGATATTAGTGGCAACATCGCTTCAACTACTTTCAAAGCCCAATCTCGATGCTCAATATCGAGGATATAATGCTCTTTTGCTCCAGGGTATGGTGTGGCCACCAAGGCTTCCGACATCAAATCCGATATTTCTGGAAACATCTTTACATAGCAGATATTGTCGCACACTAGAATAGAAGGTTTCTCATCAATATAGACGCACCAGTCACCAAACATTTTCTTGGCTCGGACAACACCCGCATTCTCCACTTGGGAACATACATATTCGATATATTCAGTTGTGCAGGCCATTCCTTATGATTTTAGTTGGCAAAAATACATAATTATAGTCCGCAATATCAAGTATACGTCATAAAAACCAGAAAACTATCATCACCATTTCTTCTCGTATTTTTTCATCCAAAAAAGCACTATTTTTGCCGCCCGAAAAAGGCAATCATTACCAACAGAATGGAGGGAATAGACAGCTCAACACAAAAACGGATCATCGGATACATCTGCGGTATCTTGGCCGGAGTCTCATACGGCACCAACCCGCTCTTTGCCAAGCCTTTGCTTGACAGCGGAGTCCCTGTATTGGTTATGCTCTTCTTCCGCTACGGCATCTCTGCCATTCTACTTGGCATATGGATGCTCTTCCGCAAAGAGCAAATCAGAGTGAAAGGCCACGAGTTAATTCTTCTCGCCATTTTAGGCCTACTCTTCGGTTGCAGCAGCCTTTCCCTATTCTACTCCTACTCTTACATTTCTTCAGGGCTCGCCACCACGTTGGTCTACCTCTATCCTGTGTTTGTGGCTCTCATCATGGTCTTCCTCCGCTGCTATCCCAACTGGCAGACTTGGCTCTCCATCATCGCCACTTTTGGAGGCATCCTCCTTCTCTCCAGACCATCAGCTGGAGTAGAGATACAGATTCCGGGCATCATCCTTGCCACCTTGTCGGCACTCAGCTACGCCTTTTTCCTGGTCATTGTCAACCGGAGCAAACGAATCAGACATATTTCAGAACACACTCTTACCTTCTATGCTCTCTTGACAGGTGCAATATTCTTCGCCAGTATTCGACTCTTTCAGGGCGGCAGCATCTTCGAAGGAGTGAACAGCGCTGCCGATTGGGGCAATCTCCTCGGACTGGCCATCATCCCGACCATGATATCCATGCTCACTTTGGCTATCTCATCCCGTTACATCGGTCCTACAAAAACCTCCGTGCTGGGCGTCTTTGAACCTATCACTGCAATTCTCATTGGCACATTTCTCTTTTCAGAACCCATCACATTGAAAATGAGCATCGGCATTGCCATCTGCGTGGCCGCCGTCGTGTTCATCATCGCCCATCCGACAAGTAATTCCGGACCTCAGGCAAACTATTTAAGCAATCAATAATACTCACATCATGCACGAATTTTTCTACAAACTCATTGAAGACGGCACATACGCCATTACCGGTTACAGAGGCGATGAGGAAGAAGTGACCATTCCCGACATCTGCGGGAAAACGACAGTTATTTCCGACGATATCTTTAAAGGTCACAAAGAGTTACAAAAAGTGCATTTCCCGGCAGGCGTCACCAACATCGGTGGCTTCTTCCTAGATGGTTGTGAGAATGTCAAAGAGATTTCCCTGCCTCCCAATCTTGAGAATCTATGGCAATACGCTTTTGTACGCAGCAGTCTCGAACAAATTGACATTCCAGGGACAGTCAAGGAAATCATCCCTTTCGTCTTCAAAGATTGCAAACAATTGCGTGAGGTAACCATCCATCCCGGCACACGAGAAATCTGCGCTTACGCTTTTCAAGGGTGTACAAGTCTTGAGAAAATAATACTTCCAACAGATACTGTTATCAGTCCTAATGCCTTCGACGGTTGTAACCTGAATTTTGAAATAGTTAGAACAAAATATGGGAGTTCTATACATGATGGCACAACAAAGATAAGTGCAAAGTCAAAAAAAATGCATTTTAACTCCAACATGATTTACAGAGACACCTGCCCATAGAGCACGCGGGCGGGCAGGCCGACATGCGGTGCGGACGCGGTGTGAATGGCCGGCCTCCAACAGCGGCGTGCAAAGGCGCTTGCGTTTACAAAAATGCATGCCTTCCGTGTGTTTTCCCTTTTGCTAAACGCTGCATTTTTGTTCCCGTTTGCCGCCGATGTCAGAGGGCGGACAGAGCGGGC
>JAILCI010000001.1 GCA_024686335.1 Bacteroidales bacterium
CGTCACAGTCCATGAGGCCTTCATGCGGGCCGTGCCGTCACTCGACCTGGTGCTCACGCCGAACGGATTCGGCATCGTGAGCAACCAGAACATCGCTCCGGCAAGCCCGCATAGGATATCGAGGCTCCTCGGCTCGCTGGAGACGAGCCGGGACATCGCCATCGAGCAGCTGATCCACAACCTGTTCCTCAACAGCACGTGGAGCGCCAGCCCCAAGCGGCAATGGTTCAGCGCCACGCTGTTCCCAAACATCGATCTCGCCAACCTGTGCGGTTTCACCGAACACCGGTGGGCAAACTATCTGGGCCTGCGCTCCAAGGCGATAGAAGTGGAGCAGCGCCTCGCCGAGGAATACATCTCGCCCGAGCAACTGGCCGTGTTCCGTAGCGAGGTGATGACCATGCTCAGTGACCTGACCGTGGCCACATCGCACCATTTCCGGGTCATTGAACAACTGCGGCAGATCGTTGTCACCGCTCTGCAAGGCAACCAGGTGCCCATTCAGTCGCTGCGTGACATTGTTGACCTGATGCGCAAGAACGAGACTTCGTTCCCGCACTTCCGCAATTCAAATACTTACAAACTCTTCGAGCCGCCAGTGTTCGAGAACAAAAAGAGAGCCAAAGGATACTGGTTCTGAAAAATGATGTATCTTTGTAGTCATCGTATAATCTAAAAATTTTCATGACTACTGTAGAATATAGCGCTTATCGACTTTTGTTTCGTGCGGATGAGATTGAACCATTGTCTGACAATGATATAATTATCATCCACACTCCAGATGGTACTTTTAGAATGACAAAAGCGGATTTCTATCGTGTTTTCTCAAATGTGGTGAAGACAAAGAGTTATTTGGAGCGGAGAATTTATCATTATTGGAGAACCCCTAAAAAAGCAATGGAGTTTTTAACTATATAATAACTCTTTTTGACATGGAAATTGAGAAAATAAGACCGAGACCATACGGATTGTGTTTTACCGAAGCACAATTCTATGACAAAGATAGAAATCGCAAGAAAGCATTTCAAGTAGCAAAGTGCTTTGTTGAAGAACTATTCTTTGGCATATCAAAAACCTGCACTAAATACATCAATGGTGTAAGTTGGGATTTGCCATATTCCTTCAGTGAACGCACTTTGGATGGAGTAATAGTTCCAGTATTATCGAAATTATGTGATTCAATTGTCCTAACGGAATTGCCAACTCATCGATATAGTAAAAAGAAAAATTACGAAGTAGAAGATAGTGACGGTAGAATTGATTACTGGTGTATATATCAGAATTATACCTTTGTTATAGAAATGAAGCATGGCATTGATACATATAAACAAAATGACAAGCGTACAAAAGTTCGAAAAACAGTATCAGATGAATGGCGAACAATGAATATCCAACTTAATAGCCTTGAGGATGAAGTGATGGGCTATCAAGAAAAAACCAAAGGAGTTATTAGACTTGGCTTGCATTTCATCACATCGAGGACACTCATGCGACCAACTAAAGACATAATAAATGGATTTAGAAATAAAGATAACATTAAAAAAACAATGGCACGCTTCTCCAAAATCGGTCTGAGTTTTAAAAAATCAGTTCCTGATCTTGCTATTTGTTGGAATATTCCGCAATCAATATTAGAAGAATACGATAAACGTACAGCACATGAAGGATATACTTATCCCGGCTTTTGGGTTATCGCAAAAATAATAGATCCATTGCCACATGATGGTTCGAGATTCAGATGATTTGGTGTCTTTTACGCATAGAGGCGGTTACCGTATCTTCGCAGTACGATAACCGCTTTTATTATGACACAAGACATAGATATTCCTACAATCAACCTCACTGTCCCAACTGGATGGGATAAACTGGACGACCACCAGCTGCGCTACGTGTTCGGACTGTTGGCCCAGGGCTTTCCCTCGCCGCAGGTCAAGACCTACTGCCTTTTCCGTTGGACAGGCATGCAGGTCATGCACAAGTACGGCAAGGGATGGTGGTGCAAATTCGCTGACGACGAATT
>JAILCI010000008.1 GCA_024686335.1 Bacteroidales bacterium
AAGAAGCAGGAAAACAAGATCGAGGAACGACTGCTCACCGCATTCAAGCGAATCCGCAAGAACACCCGCAACGGACTCGGCATCGTCGCTGTTCAGCGCAACGCCTGTGGCGGATGCTTCAACCGCATCCCCGCACAGCGCCAAATGGAGATCAAGATGCACAAGAAAGTCATCGTCTGTGAGTACTGCGGACGCATCCTCATCGACCCTGAACTGGTTGGCATCGCTAGCGAGGACGCCAAAAACAAATAATACTGCCCACCCATCACGAGGCAGTAAGTAGCGAGACGGGATCCAGAGGCCGCCAACGGCGACCTTAGCCATCGGAAACCACTCACTACAAGACACCGCAATGGCAGCACGCCCACATGTGGGCATGTTGCCATTGTCTTTTCCCTACCCTTAATTAAAACGTCTCCTACATACAACCAGGCAATTGACATCCTTAAAAAATCGTATTGAGGAAACTCGACTTAGACATGTGACATCCTCTCCCAGTAGGGCCGGAGCGTATTCTGAATAAAAGTTGCAACATCCGAGAATGAAAGGTCAGCGTTATTTGTTATCCTTCGCAGGAAAGCCTGCCACTTGACTTGCATCTGACCATTATCAACAAAACCTTTTCTGAAGAACATCGTATTCGCATCATATGTTGTATGTCTGTTCTCAAATGTGCGTATGATAGCCTCTTGCAGCGTATCGTTATCATATTTCTCTTTTGACAGCAAATTGTATAGGTCATAGTAATCCTTCATGCGACTGTTCTGGTCAGCCAAATCTATAACAGCATGCATCTTCTCGGCAATGACTGTTTCAATAGAATATGCAAGGATGTTTGCTCTTGGCAGGTGCTCCAAAAGAAGTGGATAGTCTAAATCTACTGGACTTGGCGTTACAACATCACCGAATCCAATGTCCATTGTCATTACCTGTGAAATGGTATCCATTCTCACAGGTATGCTCAGACGGATACCGTGATAATCTTTAAACTCAATGATGTTTTGTGACGTGATATTTTCTGTGTCAAAAGTGATGCCATCCTCTACGCATGGGACAGAGCAAATTTCTCTAAAAATGGACATGATGGATTTGCCCTCATTGCTGATATTATTGCCCAAAAAGTCGATATCCAAGGTAGGTCGGGCTGCAAACCTCTCGTATGCGTACATTAGCGCACCACCCTTCAGATAGAAATTGCTACGGTATTTTGTCTGTGAAATCCTGTACAGCAGGCGTTCTTGAAAATATCGAGTGAGGATCGTCTGATAAAACACGTCTTCTTTCTTGGCAACATTTAACAGTTTACTGCGAATGGACTTGCCGTAGTTAATTATACTGTCTTTACTCATAGTTTTACTTGAAGATATTGTTCAAGAATTTTACCGACTCTCAGTTGACGGGCATAGTCCAGCAGTTTACTCAGATTTCTGTCGGGCATCTCAAGATAGATGCTGATGATTTCAGAACAGACATCCATCCCGATTTTGTTTCGAAACTTTACAGCGTCGCATACGCATCGCTCCACATCATACAGCTTAATCAAAAAACCATCAATCTCCTTGTTTGTTACACCGATGTTAAGAACGGATTCAACATAATGATGTATTTCAATCTTTGGAAATGCGGGCAACACTACCTTCTTATCTCTTTTGATGGCTATATGAAACGCTTGGGGCATAGATGTTGTGAGTTGGTGTATGTTCCATGCAGACCATAGACATAGAATACCGCCAGGAATGATCGAGTCAATGTCTATCATATTGCCACTGAGTTCGTCAATCTCGGCATACACACCACGACGCACTTGAATTAGCTCGCCTTTCCGCACCCTCTCCAGCATCTTGTAGTAAGCACTCCTGCCTTGCTCTTTCATGCCAGTAGACGTGATATATTTTTTACGTTCCCTCATACTGAACCTTTTTTAAAACCGTACAAAGTTACCACAAATATCTTTAATTGTGGTTATTTTGTACAAATTTTCCCATCTGAAAGGTAATATTTGTAGAAAAACCACAAGAACAGGTACTTCGTATTTCAAAGACACAACAATCTTTTGACGATTTCTTACCATAATCAGACACTGAGTGGTGTTAATAACTTTTTTGTGGGGATTGTTGTTGTGGTGTGGCGGGAAAAGAGTAACTTTGTTGTCGACCTTTTTGGCAACTCGATGGCCAGAGGTAGGCCCCAGGTTCCACACCTAAAGCCTAAAACTAGAACCTATAGCCTAAACTAGGCATTTTACAATAGCATTGACATGAGCAGAGTAGGAAAATTATATTTCAAGTACGGCACGATGGGCTCGGCCAAGACCGCGCTACTGTTGACGCAGGCTTACAACTTTGAAGAGCGCG
>JAILCI010000056.1 GCA_024686335.1 Bacteroidales bacterium
AACGTCATAGTCCGCTTTGCCAAAATGCACAGGGCACAGACGTCATCAACCAAAATAGCATTGAAAATGCGTCATCAAATGACTACAATAAAACAACAAAATTAATTGACAAGCGGTCAACCTTATTCAGGCATTGACAAATACACAACAATTAACTGATAACTGAAAACTGAAAACTTTTAACTATGATAATTAGTACTGTAGAAGGACTTACAAAAATTGCGCAAGGTGTGCGTGCTGATGGCAAGACCATCGGTTTAGTGCCGACCATGGGCGCATTGCATGAGGGACATCTCTCCCTTATCCGTCGGGCAAGAGCCGAGAAC
Organism: Bacteroidales bacterium; assembly: GCA_024686335.1. GTDB lineage: Bacteria > Bacteroidota > Bacteroidia > Bacteroidales > WCHB1-69 > F23-D06. The sequence goes on from JAILCI010000056.1 coordinate 327, forward strand.
GACGTGGTGTTCGTCTCCATCTTTGTCAACCCGGTGCAGTTCAACAATAAAGAGGACCTCGTAAAATACCCCCGCACATTGGAAAACGACGTGAAGCTCATCGGCGAGTATGCCGATTTCATCTTCGCTCCGACGGTAGAGGAGGTCTTCCCCACCCCGCCTACCGAGGAGTATGACTTCGGTCAAGTGGCCAACGTGATGGAAGGTGCAGCCAGACCCGGTCACTTCAACGGTGTCGGCGTCATCGTGGGCCGTCTGTTCAGTTGGGTAAACCCGCACAAGTCCTACTTTGGCGAGAAGGACTACCAGCAGATTGCCGTCATTCGCGAATTGGTACGCATCGGCAATCACTCCACTGAAATCGTCCCCTGCCCCATCGTCAGAGAGCCCAACGGACTGGCCATGAGTTCCCGCAACCGCCGTCTCACCCCTGAAGAGTTTGAGACCGCCGCTCAGATCCATCAGATCCTCCTCAAATCCACCGAGATAAAGGGCGACGTTCCCGAAATCAAAGCATTTGTGGAAAGCGAGATCGCCAAGGTGCCAGCCTTCACCCTCGACTATTTCGAGATGGCTGACGACACAACCCTGCAGACCGTTCATAGTTTCAGCGAAGCTAAAGGCGTGATGGGCTTCATCACCGTCTACATCGGTGCTGTACGTCTTATCGACAACATTCGTTACAGATAATATAACAGTCTATCCAACATGAAGATAGTCAGCATTATCGGTGCCCGACCGCAGTTTGTAAAAGCGGCGGTCTTTAACCATGCCGTGGACCGTACCACTGGCGTGAAAGAGGTGGTGATACATACTGGCCAGCACTTCGACGCTAACATGTCGCAGCTCTTCTTCGATCAGCTGGGCATGCGCGAACCCCGATACAATCTCGGCATTCACAGCATGGAACACGAAGAGATGGTCGCCAAGATGTGCAGCGCCATCGAGGAGATTCTCGCCAATGAGAAACCTGACTGGGTGGTAGTCTTTGGCGACACCGACTCCACGCTTGCCGGCGCCTTAGCGGCCAAGGAGTGTAGCATCCGGCTTTGCCACATAGAGGCAGGGCTTCGCTCTTTCAACGAGGCCATGCGCGAAGAGTACAACCGCAAGGAGACCGACTGTATCAGCGACCTCCTGTGCTGCCCCACAGAACTGGCTGTCATGAACTTGACTAACGAAGGCATCCCAAATGAGCGGATTCTTGTTACCGGAGACATCATGAAGGATGCGGCGCTCCACTATCGCACCTCGGCGAAGCCTCCCCAAGAGACGCTGCCCGAAGTATTCCATCTCTGCACCCTGCACCGCGCCGAGAACACGGACGACCCCGACATCTTGCGCCAGCTGATGACGGCGTTAGAGCATATCTCCTCCACCATTCCCGTCGTCATGCCCCTGCACCCGCGCACCCGCCAAGCACTGGCCGCCCAAGGGTTTCCCTTTGGGCAGACTTCCATTCGCTTCATCGAGCCCGTCGGATACTTAGAAATGCTCTATCTCCTGCAGCACTGCCGTTTGGTGCTGACAGACAGCGGCGGGCTCCAGAAAGAGGCCTATTTCGCCCACAAATACTGCCTAACCCTCCGCGAGGAGACCGAGTGGACCGAACTGCTCACACATGGCTACAACCATCTGGTGGGCCATGTCACGACAGACATTGTAGATATCGCCGAGAAGATGGCCATAATGCCCCCACTCTTCACCGATGAACTCTACGGAGACGGACATGCCGCTGAGAAAATCGTTGAGGCGTTGAAGAGGTGTTAATTACCGTCTGAGACGTGCCATGGCACGTCTCTACTAAAAAACTGTCAACTAATAACTCCTAATTGTCAACTGATAACTGACAACTAATCTTGGTGATATTTCCCATATTTTTTTATATTTGCGGCCTCAAAATCTTGAGGTTGCATTTTTATAATGAATCTCTTAAAATATGAATCAATAATCACTAAAAACCAAAACATACATGAAAAAATCATTTACCACATTGGCAATCATCATCGTATGCTTGCTAGCCAGCGTACCTGCAATGGCACAATCCGTTACCCAAGAACAGGCTGACCAGGTATGCCACCGATTCTTGATGGACCGACATCAACTCGCTCCCGGTGAAACGCCGAACTTCAAATTGGATGAACTCATGCTCAACAAGGACGGCGAAGGATATCTTTATCGTTACAATCTCAACGATGAAGGTTTCGTGCTCGTCTCTGCATCCATGACAACTCCGCCGGTACTGGCCTACTCTTTCGAAGGGCCTTTCGTCATGATTCCGCCGGTGCGCGACCTTCTCTGGCTCTACGAGCAGGAGATCGCCTTCGCTGAGAGCAAGCATCTGGAAGCACTCCCCAAAGCTGCCGCCAACTGGAAACGCTACCTCGCTGAAGAGTATACCCCTTCCGAGACTAAAGGCGAGGAGGTAGACCCGCTGCTTCCCTCCTTCTGGAATCAGAATAAATACTACAACACCTACTGTCCCTGGGATGCCAACGCAGGCGCATACTATGACTACCGCGTGCCCAATGGCTGCGTGGCCCTGGCCGCCTCTCAGATCATATACTATCACCGCTGGCCCGAGCATGGTACTGGCATCACCTCCTACATTCCGCAAGGCTATGGCATCCAGACCGTATACTTCGCCAATGAGCACTACAACTACGAGGCAATGTGCAACATGCCTACCAGCTACGCCAACCAGATTTCCCGTCTGGCATACCATTTCGGTGTTGCTATCCGCATGAACTACAATGCTGACGGCTCTGGCGCACAAACGGAAGACGCAAAACAACGTCTTAACCAGACCTTCTACTACGACCCAAGCATCACGACCTATTATCGTGGCAACTATATTGACACTCTCGTCGAAGAGTACATCATCGCCCTGAAAGACCAAATGAACCGCCATCTGCCCGTCTATTACTCCGGGTGTACTGAACAACTCAACTCTTGCCACGCATACGTGGTGGACGGCTATGACGAGGACGACCTCTTCCACATCAACTACGGTTGGGGCGGTGCCTCCAACGGCAACTACGCCATCGACAACTTCGTAGCTGGCTATTCTCACTACGACTACAATGCCGAGGCTCTCTTCAACATCTATCCTAACAAATCTTTCGAAGCTCCGCAGTGCCAAGGTCATCAAAGAGTAACCCCTTCTTTTGGCACCCTGACCGACGGTTCCTATACCGCACAACCCTACCGTGCTAACCCCGACTGTTCATGGATGCTTGCCGCTCCTGATGCATTGGACTACACCATCCGTTTCGACCGTCTGGACCTTAACCCGGGTGTGGACTATGTGACTATCTATAACGGACCAACGACCGCTTCCGGTATTGCCGGCACCTTCACAGGTGACGACGAACCCGACGATGAGATTCACATCAATGCCGACAGTGTGCTCATCACCTTCACCAGCAACACCACCGTAGACACCAACACTCAGTACTACGGTTTCATGCTCAGTTACAGCACAACTCTGCCGTCTCGTTCCTGCAACGCCATCAACAACATGACTGCATGGACCTCCCTCATCACCGACGGCACCGAAGATGGTACCAACTATATGCCGCAAACCTCCTGCCAGTTCAACATCAACCACAACTATGTCAATGGTTACGCCTTCAACTTCGAAAAATTCGACCTCGGTGTAGGCGACTTTGTGGACATCTACAACGGCAGCACTAACCCGCCGACATTCTACAAACGTTTTGACGTCAACAATATGCCGAACGGCGACTATACCGTACCTTTCCAGAAGATGAGAGTTCAGTTCATCTCCGACAACTACGATCAGAAAGACGGTTTTGCTTTGCGCTATTACACTATCGCTGGTATCGAGGAGAACAGCGGCATCGAAGACCTGACCGTCTACCCGAACCCTGCCGACGACCAACTCTTCATTAACTTCAGCCTGACAGAGCCCGCTAACGTCTCCTGCCGACTGATGGACGCCACCGGCAAGATCATCTCCACCGACAACATCGAAGCATACAGCGGTGAGACAACCCACACCATCCAGACCTCCCATCTGGCAACGGGCTTCTATATGTTGGAAATCAGCACCCCGTCAGGCAAGACCATCCGCAAAGTCATGGTTAACTAAGCAACACACGAATGAACGGAGATCCGAGACTATATGAACTGCTGAAAGAGCTCAACATCGAGTTCGAGTACCTGGAGCACCCCGAGGCGCCCACCATTGAGATTGCCAAGAAGTTCTGGGCTGGCCACGACGCCAAGCACTGCAAAAACCTCTTCTTCCGCAACCATAAAGGCAACCAGCACTATCTGGTGCTGCTCGACTGCGACCAGTCGATGGACATCCACTCCATCGAGAAGCAGCTCCACCAAGGCAAGTTGAGTTTCGCCTCCGAAAAACGATTGATGAAATACCTGGGCGTCATGCCCGGTTCTGTAACTCCATTCGGTCTCATCAACGATACCGAACATCACGTATTTGTCTTTATTGACAAAAAACTACAACAGGCCGAGAAGGTTAGTTTCCACCCCTGCATCAACACAGCCTCCCTCATCATCAAACGTGAAGACCTGATTCGATTCCTCAACCATCAGGGTAACCCCTATGAATGGATCGACCTCTATGAATAATCATCCGAAAATCATATATTGCTAACAATGAAAAAGTTATTCACAATCTTGATGATGATAGTCACGGCCATCACTCTCTTCTCCTGCAACACTGGCGAAGGTACTGGCGGTCGTGGCACCATCGAGGGTACAGTCTATCTAGTCTTGCACCCCGATGATAACTATAATCTGGACAAGGACACCGTAGTAGCTGCCAAAGAGGATGTCTTCATCGTCTATGGCAACGAGACTTTCTACGGGGATGATGTGGAAACTGACCACACTGGTCATTACGTCTTCAAATACTTGCGCCCAGGCACATACACCGTCTATGCCTACTCCACCCTACCTTCAGGTGAGCGTGTGGCAGTGACACAATCTGTCACTGTAGGCAAAGGAGAGAATGTCACCGTTCCTGACCTCTACATTCATGAGGGAAAGGCATACGGCACATCCATCATCAAAGGGCAGGTGTATGCCTCTTACATAGACAAGGACGGCAACGTGCTGAGCTCCGGCCCTGCCTATGAACAGCGCATGTACTTGCAACGCGTCGGCGAATCCTATCCCTGCGATGACGTACGCGCAGGACTCGACGGCATCTTCATGTTCCAAAAGGTGACCCCTGGAGACTATATCGTCTTCACCACCAGCATCTACAATGAAGATGAAATCCCACTCATTGTCCAAAAAACTGTCACGGTCTCAGAACCAGACCAAATTGTAGAAATCCCTGAAAGATTTGATATAGTGATTAAACCCTAACACTATCCTCAAATCTTCTAACTCATTATTACTAACATTTTTAAAACTTAAGACAATGAAAAGGATAATTATGATTCTGTGTCTGCTGACCTTCACTTTCGGAATGGCTTCAGCCCAGACTACCTCAAAGCAGGAAAACCGTAAAAATCTCACTGTCAAGGTTTGGAAACGCGGCAAAGCCGGCAAGGGAACCAGATACCTGGATCACGTGACCAAATACGACTCACACGGCCGCAAGGTTGAAGAAATCGAGTACGACTCTTTCGGTAATCAGGTGGATCGTGTTACATACACCTACAACGAAAATGGAAAGGTAAAACAAGAGGTTGTATATGACGACAGAAACAAACCTGCCCGTGTCCGTAAGTTCGAATACAACAGCGACGGCACAAAGAAAAAACAATACAACTATCAACCTGATGGTAAGTTAATCTCTGTCAAGGAGTTTGAGTATATCCGTCAATAAAACTGACGCGATATGAGCGATCAAAATCCTAACACCGACAACTTCTCCTTCATAGAAGATGTGCTCTCTCAGATGCAGCCCATCACACTGGAGGAGATGAACGCTGTCAAACTGATGAACCGCACCGACTCTAAGTATCTGACTAACAAGCAGACACTTAGAAAAATGGCCCAATATTGGGAGCCGCTGTTCTTTGTGCAGGATATTAACGGTCTGCGAAGGGCTCGATATACAACGCTCTATTTTGACACCCCCGACGCAGTCACCTACACCATCCACCATAACCAACACTTACGGCGTCAGAAAATCAGACAGCGCCATTATCTTGACACCGGAACTATCTTCATCGAGGTCAAAAACAAGATCAACACCGGACGCACTAAGAAGAAACGTATCGAAATTCCAGAAAGTGCGTGGGGAGATCTCTACAACCACGAAGAGATGGCCGAATTCCTCCGTCAGAAGGTATGGGTCACCGACCAGCCCCTATTGCCACGTCTGCAGAACTACTTCCAGCGCGTCACCCTGGTCAACAAGGCCCGCACCGAACGCATAACTATCGATAGTGGAATCCGTTTCCACAATGCGGTCTCCAATATCGATGCTGACGTTTCTGACCTTGTCATCGTCGAGGTTAAACAGGACGGCAACAAGCCCTCCGACTTCAAAGAACTTTTGCTTAATGCCCGCGTACAACAACGTGGTCTTAGCAAGTACTGTCTCGGCATGCTCCTGACAGATGAAAACATCAAATACAACCGATTCAAAGACAAAGTACGTTTCGTAAGCAAACTGATTGACAAAGAACTTGTTATCAAAAGCGAATAATAATCACTAATTTCAAAATTTCTACTACTATGTTTCAAGAAGACTTTCCAGAATTCGACCCCGAAATAGCTCAGCAATTCGCATTAAACGAAGTAGATAGTAGCCAAATGTTCGGCATCCCTTGGTTTGACGGTCCATCCCTTTGGCAACTACTGTTCCGCTTCGCCATAAATCTCATCTTCTGCTGGATTATCGTCGGGCTTTTCTACTACCGTAAGAGTAAACGCAGAGACTACTACTTCACCTTCATGCTGTTCAGCATCACCATCTTCTTTATGATTTACCTGATGGACAACGTGAAAGTACAGATTGGTTTCGCCTTAGGCCTCTTTGCCATCTTCGGCATGATCCGATATCGAACCGAATCGATTCCCATCCGAGAGATGACTTATCTCTTCATCACCATCGGTCTCTCTGTCATAAACGGTCTCGCCATGACAGCCAGCTATACTGAACTCTTCTTCACCAACATCTTCATCGTCTTGTCTGTACTATTCTTCGAATGCAGTCGCAACAAGAACCGTATAGAATCCAAAATCATTCTCTATGAGAAGATCGACCTCATCAAAGTAGGTCGGGAAGAAGAACTCAAAGCTGACCTCGTGGAACGCACTGGTCTTGACATCGTCAGACTGGAAGTCGGTCACATCAACTTCCTTAAAGACACGGCATATGTGAAGGTTTACTACCACCCAAAAGCTGCCGAATACAATACCATCAACCATCTCACCAAAGTAAAATCAGACAAATATTTTAATGCATAGAGTAAAATCCTACATATTACTCATCACATGCGTATTCATATCCTCCATCAGTCTCCGGGCTCAATCATTTGAGACCGGAGGCATTGTTGGTGTGGAATATGACCTTAAAGTGCTCAAGGGTTGGCACTTCAATGCGGGCACACAGGTCCGCTTCGACCACAACTTCACTCACTACGACCGCTGGAAAATCACTGCCGGTACTGACTACACCTTCTGGAAAAAACGCATCAAGATTGGAGCCGTCTACAGTTTTATGAACTATCAGGATGACGAGGGCCTCTTCGAATTCCGTCATCGCATCACAGGTTCTTTAACTTTCAGCCAGAAGATCGGCATCGCCAGACTCAGCTACCGCGCGGCTTTCCAAAGCACCTTCCGCAACGAGAACCGCGGCGACTACACTTTCAACCCAAAAACCTATATGCGCAACCGACTCCAGTGTACCTTCTCCATCCCTGAGAAACCTGTCAAAATATATGTCTCAGAAGAGTTCTGGTGGCGCCTTTACCACCCTGGTAAAAATATCATCGACGAACTGCGAACCGTCGTCGGCGTGAAATACGAAATCAACAAACACCATACCCTCGACTTCTACCTCCGCTTAGCCGACGAAGTTCAAGTAAAAGATCCAAAACATATTTTAATGTTGGGAATTAATTACGAGATAGACTGAGGATAGTTGATAGTTAAAGTGAGGGGCCACTTTGTAGAGACGTTCCATGGAACGTCTCCTCATCACAAAAAAACAATACAAAAAAATCTAAATCATAAAAATGGAACAACTAATTGACGCTGGTAAAAAATTTCTAACCGATGTTCTATTCCAGAATATCCCAAAACTGATTGTTGCACTGATTGTACTCTATGTCGGCTGGAAGTTGATAAAACTTCTCAACCGAATTATGAAAAAAATCTATGAGCGACATCAGGTAGACGCCTCGTTACAAGAATTCCTGCACTCTCTTATCGACATCACCCTCAAGGTCTTACTTGTCCTGACGGTGATGGGCATTATCGGCATCCAGATGACCTCCTTTGTGGCCATTGTCGGTGCTGCTGGCTTGGCTGTGGGCATGGCATTGCAAGGAACTCTGCAGAACTTTGCTGGCGGTGTCATCATTTTATTGCTCAAGCCCTTCAAGGTCGGTGACTACATAGAACAGGGTTCTTACTCCGGTATCGTCAAGAGTATCCAAATCTTCAACACAACCATTGTTACTTACGACAACCTGACCATCGTGGTTCCAAACACAGAACTAGCCACCAAATCGCTTACCAACTACACTGCTCTACCCATGCGCCGCGTGTCTGTTAAAGTTGGCATCAGCTACGGCGAGTCTGTAGAAAAAGCGCGTTCCATCGCCTTGGATGTCATCAACAAGAACCCATACGTCTCCAACGACTACAAGGAGCCAAACGTCTATGTCAATGCCCTTGGCGAGAGTTCTGTGGACCTGCTAATGTTGGTATGGGCCACCCAAGACAACTACTGGCAGTGCCTCTTCACCCTCAACCAGGAGATCTATGAGGCTTTCCAAAAAAATGGCATTGAGATCCCGTTCAATCAGATGGACATCCATATTAAACAGAATTGAAAGTTGAAAATTGAAAATTAGATAGCGAGGCTGCAAACACCTCAGTTATTGTGTAGAGACGCGCTATAGCACGTCTCCGCACGTCAAATAAATGAATAAAATCACCTATTATGAAACATTTCAATGGTAAAATTCTTTCCTTTTTGCTGATTTTGTGTCTCGTCATTGCACCGGATGTTTGGGGACAGGAGAAAACGCAAAACAAATTGCAATGTTCTGCGCCAGCATATCTGAAACCTGGGGACAAGGTAGCTCTTATCTCGCCATCTTATTATTCCAAGATGACCACAGTAGATAAAACCGTCAAGGTGTTGCGGAACTGGGGCTATAAGCCTGTCGTCGGACCGAATGTAGGAAAGGTTTATCAGTACAAGTATGCTGGCACTCAAGAGGAGCGTCTTGCCGACCTCCGCTGGGCGCTCAACGATCCTGAAATTAAAGCTATCATCTGTGACAGAGGTGGTTATGGAACATTGCATCTGGTAGATGAACAGTTACTGAAAGAGATGGCAAACTCTCCGAAGTGGATTGTGGGATACAGCGACATCACCACATTGCTAAGCATGGAGAACTGCGCCGGCGTGATGGGCATCCACAGCGTAATGGGCTGCAACCTGGCGGCACGAGGCGGCAAAGACCTCTCCTGCACACTTTTGCGCGACCTGCTGCGAGGCAAGATACCTCAATATGAGCTGCCAGCCCACGACCTCAACATCCCCGGAAAGGCCACTGGCATCCTAGTAGGCGGCAATCTTGCCACCTTTGCACCCCTGCTCAGCACTCAAGCCGACGCACTCGCCAACAACGACATCATCATCTTCATGGAAGAGGTCGAAGAGAGCATGCATAGTGTCGACCGCCTTGTCAACATGATGATAATGAGTGGGGTAATGTCACGCTGCAAGGGCATCATCTTGGGCAACTTCACCGACTGCATTTTCGACCTCGGATACGAGAGCTTTGAAGCTATGATCCGAGAATACATAGCACCCTACAACATCCCGTTATTATGCGGTTTCCCTGCTGGCCACGAGCGGGTGAACCTACCTCTCGTCATGGGTGCACCAGTAACCATCGACGTGCGCAACGACGGCGCCACCCTCTCCTTTGACATAGAAGGAGCCAAACGTCCCGTGCACATCAACGAGCTGAAGGAGCCCGAGACGATAAAACCAGAATATGACAGCAGAGAGTTCGTCAACCTCACCGAAGTAATACCCGATGCCATCTTGGAGATCCGCTATTTCGGGACATACAACTTTGTAGGCGAGCGCATTGACGGCTACCAGCAGCCCACCGCGCTGATGACAAAGCGCGCCGCCGACAGCCTAAAGGTCGTCAGCGACGAAGTGATGCGCATGGGTTATAGACTCAAAATCTATGACGCCTACCGTCCTCAAATGGCCGTCGACCACTTCGTGCGCTGGGCGTCCGACATCGACGACACCCTGATGCGACGCTACTTCTACCCTAGCGTGGACAAGAGTCTTCTCTTTGAACAAAACTACATTGCAGCAAAAAGCGGTCACACCCGCGGCTCCACAATAGATTTGACACTCTTCGATATGAACACGGAGAAAGAGCTCGACATGGGCGGAACCTTCGACTGGTTCGGAGTGGAGAGCCACCCCGACTATGGCGGAGACCCTGAGGCAGGAAAATACAACGGTAACGGCAAGATAACGGAGGAACAGTTCCACAACCGCATGATCCTACGCGAAGTCATGCTGCGTCATGGCTTCAAACCCGTCGACAGCGAGTGGTGGCACTTCACCCTAAAAGACGAACCGTATCCAGACACTTACTTCGAATTTCCGGTAAAAGAGTTAAAATAAAGTTTTCAGTTAGCAATTTTCAGTTATCTCCCAATGAGTATAAATGCAATTATTTAAGTGCGTTCTCATTGTCCGTGTACTGAATTATCACACAGGGACCCATATCTGGCATATTCATGATAGTAATATCAATTTCGCCAAGTTCCGTCGCATAAGATTTCAAATATTCACATTTGTCTGATACAACGGCTTGGAATTTCTCGTCGTCTCCATGCGTCTCAACTAAAAAATTCTCAACAACCTCCGTCGGTTTACCATAGTCTTTAGATAACTGTTTGTTAAGATCTGAGTAGACCGAATTAAGAGTTGACCAATCTTCGACACCAACAAAACAGACCAAAATACTGTATACCAAATCCTTATCCTCACGCGACACCACTCCTACTACGCAATTCTCATAACCTCCATACTCAGCTAGAAAAAGATTGACGCCATCTAAATCTTGGACTAAGACCATACCTTTATCATTCATCCGTTGGGTAAAATGTTTCATGGTTCCATCAATGGGCTCACCCATAAAGGTCAAATGACTCTGCGCATTAGCACTCAAAAATAGGGTAATCGCAACAATAATACAAGCAATTTTTTTCATGATTGAATAATTTTTGTGAGAAATAAAATGAATAATACTTGACAAGAAGTTTAGCATAAAGCTTCTTAACAAATATCACAACGATTTGAATTGAAAATATATTGTACTCACTTGTTGGAAAAAGTGTCATAATTCAAAACGGGATCAACCATTTATTTTTCAATTAATAACCGCACCGTCAGAGACGTGCTAGTAGCGCGTCTCTACGAATTGACCCCGCAAATTATAACTGAAAACTATCAACTGTCAACTATCAACTAGATTAGAGTTCATCATACTTTTTCGCCGTGCCCTTTGCCTTCTCCACCGGGTATTTTTCGGCATTCTTCTTCAGTTTTGCCAAAACTATTTCTTTTACATCCAGATTGTACTTTTCGGCAATCATAAAAGCATAGTTAAACACATCCGCCAGTTCTTCGCGTATCTGTTCAATTTTCGCATCGGCGGGATCTTTCCACAAAAATGCTTCCAGAAGCTCATTGGCCTCAATACTCAAAGCCATAGCAAGGTCTTTACCATTATGAAACTGGTCCCAATCACGCTCGTCCGTAAATTTCCGGTTGGCCTGGATTAGTTCATCTATATCTGAATTATTCATAATTATTTTCTGAAAATTTAAAATGCAAAAATAGAAAAAACAAGGATACACCATATAGAGACGTTCTATGGAACGTCTCTTTCTTAAATAAGGCTGAAGCATGAAAAATATGTAGCATCATCTAAAAAAAATTTTATATTTGCGCTTCATTAAAACCTTATTATTCACATAAAACACTAACACTATGAACATTATCCTTTATCTACTCCTTGGTGCAGTAGCCGGCTGGGTGGCTGGCATGCTTATGAAAGGTGGCGGCTTTGGCCTTCTTATGAACATCATTATAGGGGTCATCGGCGGTTTCCTTGGTGGCTGGCTTATGAGCCTCGTCGGCATTCAAAAAGGTGGTCTAGTCTGGGAACTCATCGTCTCCGTCATCGGAGCTGTGGTTCTACTCTTCATCATATCTCTCTTTAAGAAAAAATAGAACTCCATAAAACCCTTATTTTTTTGATTGCGAGCCGCCTGTATGGGTGGCTCGTAATGTTTTTCATCAAGTAAAAAAAACACCGCAAAGGAAAACCTCTGCGGTGCTTTTCACAACACAATAAAATACATTCTAGTACACTCCTTGATAGTTGCTGAAATGATCCCAGCCAACTGCAGTACGATACTGGTCAACACTAGCCATTGGGACTGTCACCATAATGCTGGCATCAATCCCGTTGAATGTGTTACTATCTGCTGTCGGAGGAGTGGCAGCCAAAGAGGTGAACTCATTAACTGAGGTGCAACCATTAAAAGCATTAGAACCTATACTTAAAATAGTACGGTCAATGTAGATAGTCTCGATGTTGGAACATCCTTGGAATGCACTTGCCGAGATATTATTCAAAGAGGTGGGAAAAATGACCTCCTCAAGAGAGGTACAATTACGGAAACAACCTTCGCCTAAGGTTGAGATAGAGGCCTGCAGACTGAAGTCCTCAAGCTCTGAGCAACCGTCGAAAGCATATTCACCGATAGTTGAAAGAGGCTGCGGTGTGTTGATATACTCCAACGCAGTACAACCTTTGAAAGCTTTGTCTTCAATAACAGAAATAGTGGAAGGTAACGTCACTTGAGTAATACCCGTACAGTCTTCAAAAACTCGTTTGCCAATCTGGGAGACTACATAAACGGCACCGCTGTATTCAACAGATGCTGGAATAACAATCTCGCCTGTCAAGGCTTGGGCATTAGTGATGGACTTAACACGTACAAAGTTCGTCATCGGGACCACAACTTCATACTCATACTCCAATCCGTCGGTATTGGTAACAGTAAAGGTACCAGCGACTGGAAATGTGCAGTTGGTCAATGTGAGCGCACAGAGCAGTGCGACAATAAAAATCTTAACTTTCATATCTTTAGGTTTTAAAGTTCATTCTGATGGCAAAAATAGTCTTTGCATGGTTTTTAGAAAGGTCTATACTCCTTTAATTTTGGACTATTTTCTACTTTTTATGGATTTATATCAAAAAAAAGTTTAATTTTGTGGACTAATATTAGAATACAATGAATATAGTATCAGACATCTTTTACGGCAATGTCTTGAACCCGTCGGCCATCACCAATGCAAAAGATGAGTTTATCATCCTTGACAATCCTATTTTCTCCCCTTCATCCGTCTATCCATACAAAAATGAATGGATCATTGCAACTTTATGTGAGCAAGGTTATGCCAAGGGCAAAGTCAACATGCGGGAGTATAGAATTGAGCCTAATTGTCTGATTCTCATCCTTCCCGGGCAGGTGATTGGCAGCAGCGAACTATCCTCCGATTTCAAGGGAAAGATTATCTTACTCTCCTCGCATTTTGTAGAGAGTCTACAACTCGGATCCAAAGTTTTGATGACGCAGAGTATAGAGCGCAAACCTTATTATCTGTTCCCGCCTGAGGCGTCTCAAGCTTTCCACGATTTCATTGCGCTATGTAAAAGTCTAATTAGCATCAACGACAACCCCAACATAATAGAGACCTTGCAGTTGCTTGTCAAGGGTTTCTTCGTCGGTATGGAAGGTTTCTTCGCTATTCAACAACCATTGCCTAGACTCATTTCGGGACACACCTCCGACCTGGCGGAGTCATTTCTAAATATGGTAGAACTCGAGTACCGCCGTCACAGAGATCTGAGCTACTATGCGGACCGACTTTGCAGAAGTGTAAAATACCTATCCCGTGTCATCAAGGAGTCCACGGGACGCAGTGCTACCGAATGGATAGAACTTTGTGTCATCATGGATGCCAAGGCGCAATTGATCTCCACTAAAAAACGGATCTCGGAGATCAGCGATGACCTGGACTTTCCTTCTCCGTCCTTTTTTGGCAAATATTTCAAGCGAGTGACTGGAATGTCACCACGGAAATATAGAGAACAAAGTGTAAAAAAGTGAGGAGACACCCTGTAGAGACGTTCCATGGAACGTCTCTTTTTAATGTTATATAACTAACATCAATCTGAAAAAGTCATTTTCCTAAATTCTGACGATACGACTTCGGGGTGCAGCCCATCTCTTTCTTGAAATAGGCCGTGAAATGACTCGGAGTTGAGAATAACAATTCGTCACTGATCTGCTGAATAGATTTTGTGAGGTCAAACAACATGGAAGTGGCATGCTGAACTAACGACCAACGTATCCAATGACTCGGGGACTTGCCCGTAACACGCTTTATCACATTGGAAAGATATTTCTCTGACAGATTCATCTTCCCTGCATAATAGGTAAGTTTCCGATGTTCAACCACATGATGGTTAACCAACTTCAGAAACTCACTACAGATATACTCTCCACGTGACTTGAAGTCGTTTTGCTCTTCATTCAATTCGAATTCTTCATACCGATGCAGAAAAAAATTAATGAACGACTGTAACACATTGGCTATCAGCATGTCATTTACCGGAGTCTTAGGATGGTTTACTAACTTAAACACTAAATTAAAATAAAGGTAGTAAGTCTCCAGATCATCTTCTGTCAGGTTAAATATAGGTTTGTGAATAACTGAACCTACAGAGTGATAATTAGTGAATATATTCAGATTCTTTACGAATTCCGTAGAAAATGTTATCGCACAACCAGACGTATCTGGAGATGTCTCTATACATTCCAAAATTGTATCCGGTGTGACTAACATTAATGATGGTGCTACCCATGTCATGGGTTTCATATTGAGCTTATATGATATAGATCCTTTATCACAAAGGATCAATCCCCACATGGAACATTTCATCGGCCCTGGCAGTGGAGCATTATCTCCCATGTGCCTGCTGATGAGAATATCAGTGCCATACCACAATTTGTCTTCCAAATTGGCATGATCGCGTATAGGTGTTGCTGTCTTTTTCATAAATAACCTTGCAAAAATAGTCAATTCTAGTAAACAATAACGTTGAGTGGAGAATCAATGACATCTAAAGTGGGATTTATGATAGAAAATACTATAATTTCCCTTCTTTTATGCACGTTAATAATAGTGTCAGTAGTCGACAACTGCCATTTTTGATATTTATTTACCTTTAACATTGAGAGTCATGAAGATTTTGTTTGTAATTGACACGTACCAAACTAATAATAACGGTACTAGCATATCGGCTCAACGTTTTGCATCAGAGTTGCGCAAGAGAGGTCATGAAGTACGAATTTTAACATCTGGTGAAACGACAGAAGAAATTTATGGAGTTCATACAGCACGGATACCCATTTTCCAGGGACTCATTGAAAAACATGGTTTCCAATTTGCAGCTCGGGAACGGGAGGTAGTCACAGAAGCGGTAAAGTGGGCTGATGTTGTGCACTGCTTTATGCCATTTGCTTTGGAATCCTACGCAAAGCGTATAGCTGACGAGTTAGGTAAACCGACCACAGCCGCTTTCCATATCCAACCTGAGAACCTGACCTCATCTGTAAATTTAGGCAAAGTTAGTTGGATCACAAACACACTTTACTGGGGATTCCGCCGGCTCATCTACAATCGGTTCACTCACGTTCACACCCCCTCTCAGTTTATGGCAAACGAAATCATTAAACGCGGATATACTGCCAACATCCACGTCATATCCAATGGCATTCAAGATGATTTTGTATGGACCAAAAGACCTAAGCAGCCGAAATTTGAGGGGAAGATTCTGATCATGATGGTGGGACGTCTCTCGGTAGAGAAACGTCAAGATGTTCTCATCGATGCAGTAAGATACTCCAAATATGCGGATAAAATTCAAGTTATCCTGGCAGGAAAAGGGCCAAAATACGAAGACTATGTTGAATTAGGTAAAGATTTGAAGAACCCGCCCATTTTCGCCTACTATAATCGTGAAGAGCTCATCAATACGCTAGCACAGTGCGACCTATACGTACATGCATCCGACATGGAATCAGAGGCCATTTCATGCATTGAGGCCTTTGCCACAGGACTTGTGCCCATAATTGCCAACAGTGAGTTATCTGCCACCCCACAATTTGCAATTGATGGCCGAAGTCTCTTCAGAGCAGGAAGTCCTAAAGATCTAGCACGCTCAATAGACTATTGGTTGGATCATCCCAAAGAGCGCGAACAGATGGAACGACAATATGCGGCAGCTGCGGACAAGTATCGTATCAATAACTCTATAGACCAATTTGAAAAGATGCTCGAGACTGCTATCGAGGAGTATTCATCAGCACAATTACAACTAGCCTAACCATTTAAAGAATAGTTATTATGTATAGAAATATTGTCTTAACAATAAGTCTGTTTTGTCTCGCTAATATCCTTTCCGCACAAGTTCAGCTACCCAATTCCAACTTTGAGCAATGGACAACCACCGCATCGGGCAATGCTATTCCTAAATATTGGCACTCCTTTGGCGATGCGGACTGTCAACTGAAAGGTATTTATTCGTGGGGATGTCCATTTATGCTAAAAAACCACAGTAACCGTGTGACAGGACACTCTGGATACGGATGTGAAATCTATGCTGACTTTGTTGGTGGAGTAGCATTGGTAAATGGTGTTTTAACCACGGGACAAATGCGTTTCGCCACACCTAACAACAATAGCTCGGAAAACCATAATTATACTGACAGAAACAATACCGGAGGCCATCATGCTGCCATTCCTTTTACGGGGAAACCAGACTCAGTCATTTTTTGGTGTAAATTCAATATGAAAAAAAAATCCAATGTAGCCATGGCCAAATTCCACATCCACGGTAACGTTTCATATAAAGACATCTCCACTCATCAATCAACCACGGCGCAGAAAGGAAAGATTGGAAATGCTTTTTGCGAGATTAAGGATCCTAACGACCATAAATGGCATCAGTATAGATACAAATTTGATTATTACAATGAACAGAATCAAAAAGTCAGCTATATCTCAAATCGGCCAAGCTACATTCTAGTGTCTTTCTCCACAAATAAAATCACCAAAGGAGGAAATGCGGGCGACAAGTTGGCCATAGACGACATCAAAATGGTCTATAACAAGCGATTAGCATCAATTGAAATCAATGGAGATGTATTACCTGAATTCGACCCAGACAAACACGACTATGTGATATATGGCGACAATCATATTCTGCCTAACATTACAGTTTCATGTCAATCGCCACATGCACAAGCGAGTATAGAGCAACCGACACATGAAAATGGCCATCAAGCAATAATAAAAGTAATGCATGACGACGGAGAATTAGTGTATACAATCAGATTTGTCGAAGAGGTGATGTTAGCAGAAGAAAGATGAAAGTAGGCTTCAGAATTGAGGAGACACCCTGTAGAGACGTTCCATGGAACGTCTCTTTTTAATGGTCGATGCACGCATCGACCCTACCAAGAATTGCCGTATATTCGGAATCACCTGTTGAGCATCTGCACCTTATACTGCAGATGTGAACGGAGCTCGGTTCCGCCGAGAACATCGATATCGTCGAAAAGACCGAGGATGAAACGGGTAACGCCTTCGAGTCGGCAGACCTCGGTATCAAGGAGAAAGCGTCCATCCTCTTGCTCGGTGAGAAACTGACTTGAAAGCGGATACTCTTCCATTAGAAGATTGGCCGCGAGTAAGGAAAGGCGAAGACGAACTGGAAAGCGCTGAGTCCCATGCATACGGAAGATATCCACATAGCCGGTCACATGGCAATCTTCATGAACCCATAGTTTTTCAAGGACCTCCACTTGCTGGATACGAAGGACCTTAAACGTCTTTACCATTTGAGATTCCAGCTCGAAGCACCAAACGAGATCGTGATCAGGAGTAAAAGCGTAGGGTTCCACCAGACGATCGGAAGTGGTGTTGCTATGACCCGACCGATATCCGACCAGCACTACCTGGCGATGATTTTCTATAGCCTTATCAAGACTTCTGATAGTTTGCTGAAGGCGTTTGGTAGCACCCTGGTCGGCTATAACTTTAAAATCGTAGAGGGCATAGAGCTTCTTTTTTAGAGTCTCCCTAGACTTAGTTGTCGGTTCTATGGAATCTATAGCCAGGCGCAAAGTAGTCTCTTCCTCCTCTGTGAAATGCAACAAGTCGCGCAAGTGCCGAGACATCTTATTTGCTGACGTTTCAAGTTTATAGATATTGTAGTCATCGCGTTTGACGGCAAAACCTGCCTCCCGGAAGGTATCGAGATAGCGGAAGAATGTGCGTTCGCAGAAACCGAAGCGTTCGCATATCTCCTCTTTAGTCATGTACCTATTGTTGGCAAGCAGCATCAACAGCTGCAATTCGCGCACAATTCTCGGTTGATCCATACGAAATATCATTATGTTACGGGCGCAAAAATACATATTGCTACTGACATCTCGTGTCAGTGAAATTATTTTTTATACTGACACGAGGTGTCAGTGGCATATCGTTTTTTTGCAATGTCAAAATGATACACATCATTTTTATTGGTTTTCGTTGTTGTTGTCCTCGTTTTTAAAAGGTTATTAAAAGAAGTTTGAAGTCACCTCCCTCTAATTTGTCGCTAAATAATCAAGTAATAAAATATTGGGAGGTGATTTTCACTCGAAGCAGAAAATTGAACATCATCAATCTCAATGATACGATATAAATGATAGTCTGATGAAAACAAAAAAAAGCCCGTGAAAACATTTTTAAGAATAAACCCGCCATTGAGCGGGTTTATTTTTAGGGACTATATACCTGATGGCACCTTGTATGCCCAAGTATGTTGCTAATAGGCTTTTTTTAGGGAGGCAAGGGCTTCATGGCAGGCAACTCCCATAATTATAAATCTTCAACTTTTCTCTTGATAGAAAAGTTGCCAAAAGATCAAGCCGACATGAATCCCGCCCGCTCTGTCCGCCCTCTGACATCGGCGGCAAACGGGAACAAAAATGCAGCGTTTAGCAAAAGGGAAAACACACGGAAGGCA
>JAILCI010000003.1 GCA_024686335.1 Bacteroidales bacterium
CAGCAAATACCAGAATGTTGTCACTGTTCTTGTACAACCCGTCCGAAACAAGTTGCTGGATCATAGTGGTAAATGTCGTGTTGGAACTTAAAGCCGTCTTCTGGATTCCAAGATCGGTGTCTTTGTTGCAGGCATTGAACAAACACATGGCTAATAACGCCCATAAAAAAAATTTTTTCATAACTCTAATTTTAAAATAAACAATATTTCAATATCAACATTTAATTATTATACGAATCTTTTTTTATATCATTTTCGCGTCACATTCGCGTCACACTCCAAAAACTGCGAGAGCCGTTTATCGGAATCTGAAATTATAACATTGCAAATATAAGGTTTTACACAATACGATAAACACTGATCAGGCCCAGGGCCCCAACTTATGCCGTAATTATGCCAAAACCCAAAAAAATATGCCGAAATTATGCCGAAATATTCCCTCACAGCCTTGCGCAATTTCCGAAAAAGCAGTTACTTTTGCCGCCTAAAACCAACATAAATGAACAGATTTCAGAAAATTGGACGCATCTTGTTTCACCTGTGCTTTTGCGCAGGGTTCTTATTCACCTTCGTCTTGCTTAACTATTTCAGACCATATTCTTTCTATCACCCATACAAAGAGTGGGTCATTGGGATCGTAATCCTGGCAGCCTGCTACCTCACCTACTTCTGGACTGCCCCCAAGTACTACCTGAACGGTTTCACCAAAAAATTCTTCATAGTTTCATTAGTAGGATGTCTGTCCTTAACAGCCTTCGAAATGGGCTTTCTCTGGAACGACATCATGCCTTTCGTAAAGCAGAGACCCGACCTCCTAACCCTTCAACTAGAACAAATAATCGGCATGATCTTTCTGCGCAACTGCTGCCTCCTAGGATTCTTCTTCATCTTGTGCACCAACTCCTTCTATTCTGCAGAACTTCGCAAAGCCCGTTTTCAAAACATCGCCCACAGCCTGACATACGGCATTGCAGTGCCAAAAGGCTCTACTGTCAACGTCCGGATCTCCGACATCGCCTACATCCACCACCAGAAGAACCACTCCTACTTCCATTTAGCTGATGGAAGCAATCCGTGCCAATACATATCCTTGACCAAAATCATGGAAGAAGTGCCGGAAGGAATTTTTGTCAGGATTAACAAGAACACGCTGGTCAACAGAGCGTATGTAATAGGCGTAGAAAAAGATATGGTCATGCTGAACCTGACCGATCCGGAAACCGGCAACGCTATCAAACTGACGACATCACCAAATTATCAAATGGACTTTGACTTTAAACTTTGACTTTCATAACATCATCGTGCAGCAACCGGATTTCGCGGCGGCCCACACCACCATCTTGGCACATAAACACCGCGCCGCGAGGTTTCTTCCCCACCCCTCCATTCTACCAAACTTAAACCCCTATCGGGGTATTCCATCACGCCATAATTCATCATTCCACCTCATTAGCAGGGGATTCCACCCGTCGCAGATGGGCAGAACCTCCTTTTGCTCCGACCGAGTCCCCGACACTTCAACAAATCAACGCATCAACAATTCAACATATTTTTGTATTTTTGCGCTTTCATAGAAAAATTTATTCATTCACAAACAAACAATAGAAATCATTATGGCAAACATTGAATTTAATGGCAAGACCTTCGAGATGGACGGTGATGGCTTCATGGTCAAACCCGAAGAATGGACCGAAGAACTGGCCCACGTCATCGCCAAGGAAGACGGTATCAACGAACTGAACGAGAACCATTGGAAAGTGATCCGCTGTATCCGCGAGAACTATGAGGAGAAAGGTATCGCCCCGATGGTACGTACCATCTGCAAAACCTCCAACCTCAAACTGAAAGAGATATACGAACTCTTCCCGCTAGGTCCCGCCAGAGGTGCCTGCCGTGTGGCTGGTCTGCCGAAACCGGAAGGTTGCGTATAGTCGTTTCATCATCCCTTAAGACAATACTATGTGCATCATTCAATATATCGCCCTTGCGGCGGTGCTGTTCTGCATTTGCGGACTGCTCTCTTTTTTTATCAAGATAGTCAAGCTGGGAAAACCTAATGACCTTTCAGAAAAGAGTGGCGACGTGACCAAAGGCGTCATATACGCCAACACGAAGGCCATGATGCCGCAGAACAAAGAATCCGCGTTCCTGCACCTGCCCGAATATGCTGCAGGTATTCTCTTCCATATTGGCAGTTTCATGAGCCTGCTGGTCTTCGTCCTCTCCTTCTTCCCATTTTTCAACCGCTGGATTGGAGGAGATGACAAAATCCACTACCTCATCGCACTGCTGCCACTAATCGGCTGTATTTGCGGCTACATCCTTCTCGTGCGCCGCGCGGTCGTTAAAGAGATGAGCAGCTGGTCAACCCTCGACGACTACATCTCCAACTTCCTGACCTCCACCTTCCAGCTGATGACCCTGTTGTATCTGGTATTCCCATGCAGCAAAGCCATCAATATCTTGTATTACATCGCCTGCATCCTGCTGCTCTGCTACATGCCGTTTGGTAAACTGAGACATGTAGTCTACTATTTCGCAGCAAGATTCCACCTGGGCTTCTTCTACGGATGGCGCAACGTTTGGCCACCGAAGAAGTAATCCCCTGGACAGGCATTATTTAAAACTCAAAAAAACACTTTTATGAAACTAAGCTTTTTAGGAGCCACAGAAGAGGTAACTGGTAGCAAATTCATGCTCACCACCAAGAAAGGCACCAAAATATTGTTAGACTGCGGTATGTACCAAGGCAAGGGTCTGGAGACCGACAGTATGAACCGCGATTTAGGTTTTGACCCGACAGAGGTTGACTTCCTGTTGCTCTCACATGCACATATCGACCACTCAGGTCTTATACCTTACATCTATAAATTAGGTTTCCGAGGCAAAGTATTCTGCACACCTGCCACCCGTGACTTGTGTGCCATCATGCTTGCCGACTCCGGACGTATCCAGGAACAGGATGCGGCGCAATTCAACAAGAAGAAGGACCGCGAGGGAATGAAACCCATTGAGCCCATCTATACCGAGAAGGATGCGGCAGAATGTATGTCGCAGTTCATCAGCATTCCCAACAAGCTCTGTTTCTCCATCACTCCGGAGGTCAGCATCCAGTTCATCTGCACTGGCCACATGCTAGGCAGCGGCGCCATCTACATCACCTTCAAAGAGGGCCGTAAGACGCGTACCCTCTGCTACACTGGTGACATCGGCCGCTACAACAAACAGATTCTGCCCGACCCCGAACCATTTCCATATGCTGACTACATTATCACCGAGTCCACTTACGGCGATCGTCTGCACTCTACCCTCCAAGAGGCTGAGCAACAGTTGATGATGGTCGTAAAGGATGCCTGCGCCAAACGTAGAGGCAAACTGCTCATCCCGTCATTCGCCATCGGACGTACCCAAGAGATTGTATACGCTCTCCATAGGCTGAAACTGGCCGGCAACCTACCCGACATCGAGTGCTTCGTGGATAGTCCATTAGCCACATCTGCCACCAACATCTACCGTTTGCATGACGAAGACTTCAATGAGAACATCCGTTCCTTCATGGAGCGCACACAAGACCCATTTGGTTTCGACAAACTTACATACGTCAGAACTATCAACGACTCTAAACGTTTGAATACATACAACAGACCTTGCATCATCATCTCCGCATCTGGCATGATGGAGGCCGGTCGTATCAAACACCATTTGGCCAACAATATCGAAGATCCGAAAACGACGATTCTGTGCGTCGGTTACTGCTCCCCCACCACTCTGGGTGCCAAGATCATGCGCGGCGACAAGAAAGTCTCCATCTTCGGTCAACTGTATGATGTAAGAGCAACCTTGGAACGCATCGACGCTTTCTCCGGTCACGCCGACTACCATGAGTTGATTGAGTACCTCTCTTGCCAGAAGGGCAACAAGAACCTCAAACGCATCTTCATCGTTCATGGCGAAGGCGAAGTTCGCGACGCCTATGCCCAACATCTGAAAGAGGCCGGCTTCAAACAGGCATATGTGCCGAGCTTTAGGGAAGAGTACGAACTGATTTAGATAAAAGTTAATAGATGATAGATAATAGTTGTGGCGAGACAAAGTACTGTTGGGGATAAAAGTCTGGCTTTTGCAAAGAGAGTAGCAAAATGCTATCGCTATTTAATAGACAAAAAGAAAGAAACAATTCTGTCGAAACAAATACTTCGATCAGGCACAAGCATAGGAGCTAATATTAGAGAAGGATTGTACGCCCAAAGTAGAAAAGACTTCATCAGCAAAATGAACATTGCCTTAAAAGAAGCAAGCGAAACAGATTACTGGATTGAGGTACTCTATTCTGCAGAGTATTTTTCAGAAATAGAATATACGTCTCTTAAAAATGATAACGAAGAAATCATAAAACTATTAACATCTATCATCAAAACCACCAAGGCAAACACACCAAAATAACCCGAATAACTATTATCTATTATCTATAAACTATTATCTCACATCCACCATCACATGCACACTTCAATTCTCATAACCGGCGCCAATGGGCAATTAGGCAGATGTCTGCAGGACATATTAAAGGAGCAGACAGATTTGACTTGTTATTATACGGATATTGACACATTGGATATCTGTAAGGCTGAAGATATTGAGGCGTTCTTGGAGGCGCATCCTGTTGATGTCATCATCAATGCGGCGGCTTACACGGCGGTGGATAAGGCCGAAGACGACAAGGAGGCTGCCTACCGGATCAACCGCGATGCAGTGAAGAACTTGGCTACAAGTGCAGCAAAGCGCGGGATATTCTTGGTGCATGTCTCCACCGACTATGTCTTCGACGGACACAGCAACCGACCCTATACCGAGCAGGACACTCCGAAACCGTGTTCTGTCTATGGCAGTTCCAAACTTGCCGGAGAAGAGGCCATGCGAGAAAGTGGATGTAACGGCGTCATCATCCGGACATCATGGTTATATTCCGAATATGGTCACAACTTTGTGAAGACCATGCTGAAGTTAGGAAAAGAAAAAGATGAGTTGTCTGTGGTTTATGACCAAATTGGGGCTCCTACTTACGCTGGCGATTTAGCAAGAGCTATAATATATATATGTATGCATCGCGAAAAGGTTCACGGTGTAGAATTATATCATTTTGCCAATGAAGGATGTATCTGTTGGTTTGAATTTACCAAGGCAATTTTTGAAATTTCGGGGATCAGATGCCCAGTAAAAGCGATACAAACGTCAGAATATCCCACAAAAGCGCAGAGACCCGCCTTTTCTCTGTTCAATTTGGGCAAAATAAAGAGAGATTATGAGATGGAAATCCCCTATTGGAAGGATAGTTTAAAGGTGATTATCAATAAGTTAAGCGAATAAAATTTTTTTTTGGCTAAAAAAGTCACACAATAAAAAAAATATTGTATTTTTGCCCGCCTTTACAACCGAAACAATCGAGGTTGAAAAAATGGGGCAAAAAAGCCGTTGTAGCTCAGTGGTAGAGTACATCCTTGGTAAGGATGGGGTCATGAGTTCAACTCTCATCAACGGCTCTTCTTTTATGCAATAGAACAAATATTATAAACGAAAATTTGATAAGCAATGGCAAAAGAAAAATTTGAACGTACTAAACCCCACGTTAACGTGGGTACCATCGGTCACATCGACCACGGTAAGACTACTTTGACAGCTGCTATCACCACAGTATTAGCAGCTAAAGGTCTTTCCGAGATCAGATCATTCGATTCTATCGATAACGCTCCTGAGGAGAAAGAGCGTGGTATTACCATCAATACCGCTCATATCGAGTATCAGACTGCAAATCGTCACTATGCACACGTTGACTGTCCGGGTCACGCCGACTATGTGAAGAACATGGTTACTGGTGCTGCTCAGATGGATGGTGCTATCCTCGTTGTAGCTGCTACCGATGGTCCGATGCCTCAAACTCGTGAGCACATCCTGTTAGCAAAGCAGGTAGGTGTGCCGAGAATGGTTGTATTTATGAACAAAGTTGACTTGGTTGACGACCCTGAGTTGTTAGACCTCGTTGAAATGGAAATCCGTGACCTTCTGTCATTCTACGGATTTGACGGTGACAACACCCCGGTTATCCGTGGTTCCGCCCTTGGTGGTTTGAACCTCGAACCGAAGTGGGTTGAGAAGATCGTCGAACTGATGGACGCAGTTGACACTTGGATTCCGCTGCCTCCTCGTGATGTAGATAAAGACTTCCTCATGCCTGTAGAAGACGTGTTCTCAATCACCGGTCGTGGTACCGTGGCTACTGGTCGTATCGAGACTGGTGTTATCCACACCTCTGACCCCGTTGATATCATCGGTATGGGTGCTGAGAAACTGAAATCTGTCGTTACCGGTGTGGAGATGTTCCGCAAGATCCTCGACGAAGGTGAAGCTGGTGACAACGTAGGTTTGTTGCTCCGTGGTATTGACAAAGACGAAATCCGTCGTGGTATGGTTATCGCGAAACCGGGTTCCATCCATCCTCACAAGAAATTCAAAGCTTCTGTTTACGTTTTGAAGAAAGAAGAAGGTGGTCGTCACACTCCGTTTGGCAACAACTATCGTCCTCAATTCTACTTCCGTACAACGGACGTTACCGGTGCTATCACTCTGCCTGCTGGCGTTGAGATGTGTATGCCTGGTGATAACGTAGAAATCACAGTTGATTTGTTGTCCGAAATCGCTCTCAACATGAACCTCCGTTTCGCTATCCGCGAAGGTGGTCGTACCGTAGGCGCTGGTCAGGTCACTGAGATCTTAGACTAAGATTGACAGAAATCAACGGTAAACAACAAGGGGCTCAATGAGCCCCTTCTTTAAGGGGAATAGTTTAATGGTAGAATGACGGTCTCCAAAACCGCTGATGGGAGTTCGATTCTCTCTTCCCCTGCTTGGAAAGGACACGATTTGCATCGTGTCCTTTCCTACATATATGGAACAGCTGATGCTGTTCTTTTTTTGTAACCTCAAACTACTCAACAGTTCAACAACAAACTGCGTCCCCGCAGTTTGTTCCGGGCATACCTAAAAATGGTTATTCCTAGTATGTAAAAATGTTCGTAGGGTATTGAAAAATCAAAAAATTATTCTTACTTTTGCCACGTCCTAAAAGTGTCAAGCTTTTAGGTACTTGTTTTTGCAACAAACTAAATATCAATAAATTATCAACAACTTACAAAAACAACATTGTATGGAAAAGATTAAATCTTTGGCAGATCTCAAGAAAAAAAGAGAACAACTCCAATCAATGGTCGGCCTCCGCGAAAATGGTGACAATGCTGAGAACTTAGTTCAAATCAAGGTTGCCATGGCCACTTGCGGTATCGCATCTGGTGCAAAACAGACGATGGAAGCCATTATTGAGGAGTGCAAGAATCAAAATGTGCAAGCTGTCGTAACACAAACCGGCTGTATGGGTTACTGCTATGCAGAACCTACAGTGGAAGTTAACAAACCGGGCAGCGACCCGATCGTTTTCGGTCATGTAGACGTTCAGAAAGCAAAGGACCTCGTGAACAAGTACATCCTTAACAACGAGATTCTGGAAGGCGTCATTCCGGTGAATTACGAAAAAGTAGAAAATAAATAATAAGGAGGTTACTGATGGCAAACTATAAATATCACATCTTACTCTGCGGCGGTACCGGCTGTACAGCTTCAGAGAGCCCGAAGATTAAGGCTAACTTTGAAAGTATCTTAGCTGAAAAGAATCTTACCGACGATGTTCAAGTGGTGGCTACCGGTTGCTTCGGCTTCTGCGAAAAAGGCCCGATCGTGAAGATCCTCCCCGACAACACCTTCTACACCCAGGTAAAACCTGAGGACTGCAGAGAGATTGTTGACGAGCACATCATCAAAGGTAGAAAAGTGAACCGTCTGTTGTACGAAAACCCGGAGAACAAAGCTCATATCTCTGACTCCAAGCACATGGGTTTCTACAAAAAACAGATGCGTATCGCTCTTCGTAACTGCGGTTTCATCGATCCTGAAAATATCGAAGAATACATCGCACGTGATGGTTACAAGGCATTGGCTACCGTTCTGGAGCAGAATGACCCGGAAGCAACCATCGACATCATGAAGAAATCCGGTCTGCGTGGCCGTGGTGGTGCCGGTTTCCCGACAGGTTTGAAATGGGAACTCTGCCGCAAGAACGCCGCTGACCAGAAATATATGATCTGTAACGCCGATGAGGGTGACCCCGGCGCTTTCATGGATCGTTCCATCTTGGAAGGTGACCCGCACACTTTGATTGAGGCTATGGCTATCGGCGGTTTCTGTATCGGAGCTACCAAGGGTCTTGTCTACATCCGTGCTGAATATCCTCTCGCTATCCACCGTCTGCAGGTCGCTATCGGCCAGGCTCGTGAATACGGCCTCCTCGGCGACAATATCTTCGGTACAGACTTCAGCTTCGACATCGAGCTTCGTTACGGTGCCGGCGCATTCGTCTGCGGTGAGGAGACTGCCTTGATCCACTCTATGGAAGGCAAACGTGGTGAGCCTACCTTCAAACCCCCGTTCCCTGCTCAAGAGGGTTACCTCAAGAAACCGTCCAACGTGAACAACGTGGAGACCTTCGCCAACGTGCCCGTCATCATCAACAAGGGCTGGGAGTGGTTCTCCTCCATCGGTACTGAGAAGTCCAAAGGTACCAAAGTGTTCGCTCTGGCTGGCCAGATAAACAACGTGGGTCTTATCGAGGTTCCTATGGGTATCACCCTTCGTGAGGTCATCTACGAAATCGGTGGTGGTATCAAGGGCGGCAGAAAATTCAAAGCCGTTCAAACTGGTGGTCCTTCCGGCGGTTGCTTGACCGAGAAGTTCCTCGACACCCCTATCGACTATGATAACCTGATCGCTGCTGGCTCCATGATGGGCTCCGGCGGTATGATCGTTATGGACGAGACCAGCTGTATGGTTTCCGTGGCTAAGTTCTACCTCGAGTTCACCGTAGAAGAGTCCTGCGGTAAATGTACTCCCTGCCGTATCGGTAACAAGAGACTTTGCGAACTCTTGGACAAGATCACCAAAGGTAACGGTACAATGGACGACCTCGACCAACTCAGAAACCTCAGCCGCGTGATCAAGGACACCGCTCTTTGCGGATTGGGCCAGACATCTCCGAACCCGGTATTGTCTACCATCGACAACTTCTGGGATGAGTATGTAGCTCACGTAAAAGACAAAAAATGTCCTGCTGGTCAATGCAAGGCTTTGAAACAATATGTCATTGATCCTGAGAAGTGTAAAGGCTGTACTGCTTGCGCACGCAACTGTCCGGTCGGCGCTATCAGTGGCACGGTCAAGATGCCGCATGAGATCAACCAAGAGATCTGTATCAAGTGTGGTACCTGTATCGAAAAATGTAAGTTTAATGCAATTAGTATCATTTAAAAAGGGGTTTCACTATGGATATGATAAAATTAACAATAGATAATAGAGAAGTTGAAGTGCCGAAAGGTACTACTATTCTTAAAGCGGCTCAGAAGATTGGCATCAACATTCCTACCCTTTGCCATTTTGAGCTTGAAGGACTTGGCGTCCACAACAAACCGGGCAGCTGCCGTATTTGCGTAGTAGAGGTTGCCGGCCGTAGAAACTTAGCTCCGGCCTGTATCACCGAATGTATGCCCGACATGGTCGTAAAGACTAACTCTATGCGCGTCATCAACGCTCGTAGAACTGTCTTGGAGCTCATGCTCAGCGACCACCCGAACGATTGTTTGCAATGTGCCAAGAGCGGCCGCTGCGAGCTTCAGAAACTGGCTATCCGCTTCGGCATCCGCCACAACCCTTATCAGGGCGGCGAGCAATCCAACTATCAGATTGAGGTTTCTCCCTCTATCATCCGCGACATGAACAAGTGCGTGATGTGCCGTCGTTGCGAGACGATGTGTAACGAGATGCAGACTGTTGGCGCACTCTCCGCTATCGAGCGTGGTTTCCCGGCAGTTGTATCTACCGCTTTCAACCAGCACCTGGAGGATTCTCCGTGCTCATTCTGCGGCCAATGCGTTGCAGTATGTCCTGTAGGCGCCCTCACCGAGGTGGATCACACCCCGAAGATCATCCGCGCTATCATGGACGAGAAGAAGAAAACCGTTGTCCAAGTGGCTCCCGCTGTACGTGTTGCCCTTGGTGAGGAATTCGGCATGAAACCGGGTAGCATCGTAACTGGTAAAATGGTTACCGCTCTCAAGATGTTAGGTTTCGACTATGTATTCGATACAGACTGGTCCGCCGACCTAACCATCATGGAAGAAGGTACCGAGCTCATCGACCGTCTTACCCGCTTCCTCAATGGCGATAAGAGCGTTAAGCTCCCGATCCTGACCTCCTGCTGTCCTGCATGGGTTAACTTCTTCGAGCACCACTTCCCGGATATGAAGGAACTTCCTTCTACCGCTAAGTCTCCTCAACAGATGTTCGGTGCAATGGCAAAATCCTACTTCGCAGAGAAGATTGGCGTTAACCGCAACGATATGGTTTGCGTTTCCGTCATGCCTTGTCTTGCTAAGAAGTATGAATGCGGCCGTGACGAGTTCAAGGTTGATGGCAATCCCGATGTGGACTACTCCATCTCTACCCGCGAGCTGGCTAGCATGATCAAACAAGCTAACATCGACCTCTCCACTCTGCCTGAGACCAACTTCGACAGTCCTCTGGGCGAGTCTACTGGTGCTGCCGTTATCTTCGGTACCACTGGTGGTGTGATCGAGGCTGCTTGCCGTACCGCTTACGAGGTTATCACAAAGAAACCGCTTCCGAAGATCGACTTCGAAGAGCTCCGTGGTTTGGAAGGCATCCGTTCCGCTACTATCGACGTGGACGGCCTGAAACTGAACATCGGTATCGCTCACGGTTTGAAGAATGCTCGTAAACTGTTGGAAGACATCAGAGCCGGTAAGTGCAACTTCCACGCTATCGAAGTGATGGCTTGTCCTGGTGGTTGTATCGACGGTGCTGGTCAACCTCTCCACCACGGTAACAGCGACATTATCAAAGCTCGTTGGGAAGCTATCTACAGAGCCGATAAAGAAATGCCGATCCGTAAATCTCACGAGAACCCCTCCATCCAGACCCTTTACAAAGAGTATCTGGGCGAACCGGGTAGCCACAAAGCTCATGAGTTACTCCATACTCACTACTTCGACAGACAAACTGTGGTTGAAGTTGGTTCGGATAAATAAAATCAAACAATCGAAAAAAGTAAGATTATGCAACAAAAAATTATAGTTCCGATCAAGAAAGAAGTTCGCGATAAGATTATTGAAATCTGCAACAAGTTCAATAACAATCCGGGTGAACTCATCAACGTATTACACGAGACACAAGGCTTCTTAGGCTATCTGCCCGCAGAGGCTCAAGAGTTGATCGCTGAGCAACTTCACACCTCCACAGCAACTGTCTACGGTGTGGTCTCCTTCTACTCATTCTTCACCATGAACCCGAAGGGCAAATATCCCGTATCTGTCTGCTTGGGTACTGCATGCTACGTGCGTGGTGCTGAGAAGATTCTGGACGCATTCCAGAAAGAACTGGGCATTAAACCCGGTGAGACCGACAAAAACGGTATCTTCTCTCTTACCTCCCTGCGTTGCGTAGGCGCTTGCGGTCTTGCTCCTGTTGCCCTCGTGGCTAACAAGGTCTACGGCCGTCTTGCTCCTGCCGACATCAAAGGTATCATCAAAGAATACAGAGAAGCGTAATCAACCCTTACCAACTTCCTAAAGAGAGTGTCCATACGGGCACTCTCTTTTTTTAGGAAGTTATATACATGATGGCATGCAACTCCTATAAATATTATTATTCAACTTTTCTCTTGATAGAAAAGTTGCCAAAAGATCAAGCCGACATGAATCCCACCCGCTCTGTCCGCCCTCTGACAGCGGCGGCAAACGGGAACAAAAATGCAGCATGCGACAAAAGGGAAAATACACGGAAGGCATGCATTTTTGTAAACGCAAGCGCCTTTGCACGCCGCTGTTGGAGGCCGGCCATTCACACCGCGTCCGCACCGCATGTCGGCCTGCCCGCCCGCGTGTTCTATGGGCAGGTGCCTCTGTAAATCATGTTGGGGTTAAAATGCCATGAAGCCCTCACAAAAACGTCTATCAGCAACTTACTCGGGCATACAAGGTGCCATCAGGTATCTACTCCCTCTCATTTTTATTTTACTAGACATTCATCGCACCGCTCGTTTTTTTTCAAAATCGCCGGAGAACTTAGCGGATTTTTTTTATTTTTGCAGTTCCAAAATTTTTGCACCAAGATGTAACAGAATCAGATTGTCTAATCCATTAAAAGAAAGGAGGTTATAATTATGGTTGATACCATCAACTTCAGCACATACAAATGGCACCATATCACGGATCCTACAGTAGAAGACTTGGATTTCCTTCGAGATAACTTCCACTTCCACCCCTTGGATATAGACGACTGCTCCAGTTTCGTTCAGCGTCCTAAAATCGATAGTTACGAGGACTATCATTTTATCGTGCTGCATTTTCCAACTTATGACAAACGTACTAACCTGGTTAAGACCGAGGAGACTAAGATCTTCTGGGGTCAGGAGTTCTTGATTACAGTGGGCAATTCTCACTATGTGGTGCAAGACTTATTCAACTACACGAAGATACACCCCGAACCGGAAGATGACGAGGATATCAGCGGAACTTCCGATGCAACACTATATCACATCCTCTACAACATGATGAAGGAGACTTTCCTTCTCGTAGAACGGATGGGATCCGAGTTGGATGTCATCAACCGCGAACTTTTCAGTACAAAATCTGAAAAAATCATTGAACAAATATCCCGATTCCGCAAAAATATCATTCAGTTGAACACCATGTTCAAACCTCAACTCAGAATGTTCAAATCCTTTGAAAGCGGTGACGTAGGTTTCGAAAACGACATGGACGAATACTGGGGTAACATTTTGGACTACTACCAGAAGATGTGGGATATGATTGATGACTATGGCGAGTTGGTAGATGGCCTCTCCAGCACCTTCGACTCGTTGCAGACCAACAAGACAAATGAGATTATGCGCATGCTGACAATCATCTCCACCATCGTGCTGCCTCTGACCTTCATCAGCGGTTTGTATGGTATGAATGTCAAGTTACCCTTCGCAAACTCCCCTTATGCTTTTTGGATTGTAATGATCATCTGTGTCAGCATTTTGGTATTCTTGCTGGTATTCTTTTTGAAAAAAAGATGGATGTAGGGGATATGTATCAGATTCCACTGGAAATAGAGATGCTGGAGGAGGGCAATTTTCACACCATCCTTCATGGCTCCCTTGACGGGGTCAATATGCGTATTGTGCTAGACACAGGAGCTTCACACTCTTGTATCGATTCCGAGATAGCTCTGACCTTCTTCCCCGACCTTGCTCTTGAAGATACTGAAGGAGTAAACGCGGGTATTGGAGGCAACAACTTTGAAGTTCGCGTAGGCGACTTTTCCAACTTCTTCCTGGGAGACTTCAAGCAACCTCTTTTGGAAAAACTGGCAATCGTGGATATGTCACACATCAACGTCGCCTATAAAATGCTGAAAAAAGAGCCTATCCAAATGATATTAGGCAATGATTTTCTCATAGAACATAAGGCAATCATCAATTACGAAAACAAAATACTTTTTCTCCAATAAACAATCATGCCAGAAGAAATAAAACATCGAATATTAGGTATCGACCCAGGTACATCCGTGATGGGTTATGCTATCCTCGACACCAACTTGAACAAATCAGCAGTTCAAGTTATCAGCGTCATCCAGATGAAGAAGTTGGCGGATCAGTATGCCAAGTTGAAATACATCTACGAGAAGACCAACGCGCTGATTGAGCAATATAAGCCTGACACATTGGCTATCGAGGCACCCTTTTACGGCAAAAACGTGCAGTCCATGCTCAAGCTCGGGCGGGCACAGGGAGTCGTCATAGCCGCCTGTCTGCACGCCGGTATGGAGGTGTACGAATATTCACCCAGAAAAATCAAACAATCCATCACAGGCAACGGAAGCGCCTCCAAAGAGCAAGTTGCTGCCATGCTGGCACGAATGTACAACCTGACCGATACAACGCCCTACCTAGACGCTACAGACTCCTTAGCAGCCGCCGTATGCCACTTCTACCAGCACAAAGTTAACTTCGGCACACCAAAAGTCACCGACTGGAAAGCCTTTATCGCAAACAACGAAAAACGAGTCATTAAATAGGTAATAAAAAAGGCCGGCATAACACCGGCCTGATTTTTATATTCTAGAAAAACTACTTGCTAAATTTGCGCTCCAAACAAGCCTCATGATAGATTTGAGTAATAATCTGCTTTGTATAAAGCGGAAAATCTGCCTTCATCATCCAATCATAATAAGCAGGCTCCTTCATGAAAACAGTCTTCACAGGCACATTCTTGTACTTGCCAAAGTTGAAAACCGGCATCTGGTTCTTATCAAAAACAATGTGACCAGCAAGGTCTACAGAGTGAATATCACGTGTGAAATTGCTCAGTTGTTTCACATCGTTCTGAACCGGGATGGATTTTTTCTTTGTCCTGCTATCGGTATACTCTACTCCATCATATTTATCAAGTTGGGCTTTCAACACTTCATATGTTGCACGGGTATCGGCATGGGCCTGATGTGCATCTGTCAAATCCTGATTGCAATAGAACTTATATGCTGCGATGAGTGTACGTGGCTCCATCTTATGGAAGATATTCTGCACATCGATGAGATATCGGTTGCGCAAGTCAAATTCCTTGCCACAACGCAAGAACTCTTCTACTAGCAGAGGAACGTCAAACTTATTCGAATTATAGCCGGCCAAATCAGCATCTCCAATAAATGCTAGAAGATCGTCAGCTATCTCCTCAAAGCGAGGCTTGTTGGCAACATCAGCATCGTATATACCATGTATTGCAGACACCTCCTCAGGAATATGAAAACCCGGGTTGATCAACTCCGTACGGTCAATCTCCTCACCGTCAGGCATCACCTTGACCATGGAGAGTTCAACAATCTTGTCAGTACCGACATTCAAGCCGGTAGTTTCCAAATCAAAGAAAATAATAGGTCTAGTAAGGTTTAGTTTCATATTATTGTTTAATTATTTTATCGGTTTTAAGGACCCGTTGATCCTGCATAAATTTCAACATATAGACACCAGGCTGATATTGGCTGAGATCCATATAAGCCTGAACAGGCACCACCTGAAGCAGACGACCATAGACATCGTACACTTGGCAAGTCACATCTGTAAGTTGATCAAGACCATCGACATAAAGCATTCCTGTAGTCGGGTTTGGATAGCATTTCAGCCCAGTCTCTGAATGATCAGATATAGCAGAGTGGTCAAAATATTTGCCGAGTACTGGGCGAATCATCGGAGCTCCTTGGAGAATAGATGTATGCCATGCGGAAGATGTCTTGTAGAAGACATGCTGGCTGGCATCATTATTCTGGTCAAAACCAATGTTAAGTTGAGTGCTATGGGTTTGATTGAATCCCACATAAAATGTCCCTTCTACGAGGATCGGTTCTTCCAGATAATAACTGACAAAATCGAGATACTCCGCTCCGTGATTAGGCAACTGAGCAGGCAGAGAGTAAAGGACCTCGCCAGGCTGTCCATTGTTATCGCCCCAAACCATCAGCGTAAATTCTGCAAAATTCTCATCGTTCAGTGCACTGTTGAACCACATACGCACGCTACGAAGAGAGTCAGGCTGAGCTAATGTGAATTGGATAGCCAACGAAGCATCGGGATTGGTCATCGTAGAGAGTACAGAATAACCAGCCTCCGCAGTCCCGTCATCATAGGCATAATAGTTATAAAATTTCTGCTCAAAACGGCAGGTATCATTTGCCAAACACTCATCATTAGCACCTTCCATTCTGAAAACATGGGTAATGTAATAAGTTGCACTATCGGCCCCGTCATATTCGTACGCAAAGTTTATAGCCGGCTCAGCGTGATACTGATATTGATGCAATCCCGACTCATGATAAGGCTGCGCATTTTCATTATTGACTGTCGAAGTATATACATGAGTGTTAGGCGCCTTCCTGACGGAATAGTTGTAGAAAGTATTCTTCACTCCAGCGGAAATATTGGCCAACTCGTTATGGAAGGTCGTAGCCATATCAGAAGCACGAAATTGATTCCAAGGCATAGATTGGTACTGAGCCAAAGCGGATGTAGTCGGGCTCACAAAGGTGACATCGTTAGGATAAATATCCTGGACATGACGGTTTACATCCAGTTGAACATAGTCCAAATGCCACTGGTCGCAGTTACTTGCCCAACCAGTCATATTCGCACTCCATGAATCAAGGTCTAGACTAGCATAATTGCGAAAACGGAACTGGAAATTGGAACGGAAATACTGAGGATCAGTGATTGGGATCATCACCTGTTTGAAATATTCCAGAGGATTTTCTGCAAGCCAAGCGTCAAGAGTAGTGCCATCCGTAGACCAAACCTCATTCCACACATACTCCGGACCAAAGAGAGAGTCGGTAGGCATCTGGATAATTTCACCGGCAAAAGCATTACTTTCAAAGATATAGATGCAACCCGGCATAAAAGGATTCGGAATAGTATCTCCAGCAATATAATACTGACCCTCCTCAATGACATAATCGCCATAGGAAAAACCGATGAAGACTTCCTGACCAGTGGCATAACCAAACTCCAAAATGAGCCTATCTTCTGTCTCAGGAGCATCGCCAATACGGCCCCATGCGACGGCTGGTTGCACCTTGCATCCGCCACCAGGCTGATAATAGAAACTGAAATAGAGAGAATCTCCCACATACATAGGACGGTGGAAAGTGAAATTGCTATCGAGGCGGATAGGTTTAGAAGTCAGGGTGTCGGCAGCAAACGGATTGCGGTCAGCATGGCTGTAGATGTCTCCATTCTCGTTGATAGCATCAAGCGTGACCACTCCAATGGAGGGAGGATATACTGGATATGTTGCATTGACAAAACCTTGACGATCTGCCCAAAGCTTCTCACTAGGATAGCCTATATATCCAGAAAAATCATCAAAGAAAGGCAACTTGACAGCCTCGCCATTTTTCTGGGAAAGTCCACGGTACCGTTCTGCCTCTTTTTGAATCTTCACATTGTGAGACAACCCCGTCAGTACTTCCTGAGCGTAGGTTGGACTAATCAATATAGCAGAAAGAGTCAGTATAACGACTAATATCTTCAAAAATCTCATTATTCTTTCCTTTGTCTTTAAGGGTTATTCTTCAGCAGGGATAGAGTCAGGCAACACATTAATATTCTTTCCGACAACGAGAGTTATCTTCTCACCCATCTTGATGTCAAGTCCGGCACCTACCGTGTGGCCTTTGTAAAGCACGTCGAGCACCAAGTTTTCATAAGGACTAGGTTTCTCAATAACTCTTTCCAAGATAAGGCCTTGTGACTCCAGCATAATTTTAGCTTGGCTCAGAGGTATCTCTTTCAATTCAGGTAATTTGATGGTAGGAGGCTCTGCAGCTGCAACTGTCAAATAGACTTTACGGCCACGCTTTACTTTCTCTCCGGCAGCAGGATCTTGAACAAGAACCGCACCTGGAGTTGCTCCCTCTTCGTAGCGTTGCTCGTTAACAACAAAGATAAAACCTTCTTTGCTACGAGTTTGAGTTAATGTTTGTGACAACTGACCACGATAGTCGGGCATCTCAAACTCCTTACCATGACGAGTAAAGACACGAAGGAAAAGAGCCGCCAGAAAAAGCAGAGCAAAAGAGACTACTACCGCCAAAAGTATCTGGAACCAGACACTCCGAACTGAGAATTTATGTGTTGACTTCTTACTCATTTTCAAAACAATATTTTAATAACTACAAAATTCATATTATATTGTATAAAGAGTGCAAAAGTACTATTTTTTACGCAAACTAGGAGCTCATAATTATTTTTCGATTTTAGTCGGAAAAACGATTTTTTAATGTACCTTTGCAACTCAAAAAATAAGTATTGTATGTATCTGGATGAAGACCTGTTCATAGACTTTTTAAACCAAAGAGAGATTCTTTGGACAGGTATCAACTTCACGTTGGCAAAGCTGACAAAAAAAGGCTTTGAGTATCCTCAAGATGTACTGCAATACTACTTTAACGGATGGAACACCTCAACTATCAACAATCAGAAAAAATACGATATCCGGTTAAGTTTCCAAAAGCCAATCATGCATTATGACCTGTCACTGGTCACCAAACTGAACAAGAGCACCAAGGTCTCGAATCTGCTCACTGACGTGATATCCCATCAAGATATCCACAACGAGGATCAGATCCGTGATTACATCTCCAGCCTATCAATACAGTCTGAAGTACCTTATGGGCTCACATTCTTGGTAGAATATTTCGACTCGAACTCCAAACGTGCCTCCATTTGGGTGGTTATTTTCAAAACAGGCACTATGGAGACGGTTCTAACAGAGAACTTTCTTCTCAAACCCAGCGGTTTCGGAACCAGCAACTATTGGGGCAGAACCTTCTACGACATTTTATTTGAAATTAAAACCTCGGCCTTCCTACGCTGGAAAAATCTGGTACAGCAACGTATCTCAGAACAGTCTGGTCAAGGCCATTAAACACTGATATTATGGGAGCATTTAAAGCATACGATTTCCGAGGAATATTTGGAAAAGATTTTGACCTGGACACTGTCTACAAATTCGGTTTTTTCTTGCCGTCATTACTGCATGCAGACAAAGTGTTGATCGGTTATGACATGCGCACCTCCACACCGGCTATTTTTGAGGCATTGGCGAAAGGCATTAATGATGCTGGTGTAGATGTCTATTGCATGGGATTGACTACGACGCCTATGGTCTACTATTTCACGGCACGCCATCATTTTGACGCATCTGTGATGATTACCGCCTCCCACAACCCCAAGGAGTACAATGGTCTGAAAGTTTCCACCACTAATGCGTTGCCCGTTGGTTATGACACTGGATTAGGCGAACTGGAGCGACGCATTCGCGAAGAGCAAGTCGTTGCGACTGCTCAAAAAGGGAAGATTGTCAATTATGATGTTAAGGCGGAGTACCTCGAGTTCCTCTCTAAATATCATCACGACCTTAGCAACTTAAACATGGTCATCGACTGTAGTAATGGCATGGCCTCCATTCTCGTCAAGGAGGTCTTTGGCGAAACACCAGACTATCTTTTTGACACATTGGACGGCACGTTTCCTAACCACGAGGCAAACCCGTTGGAACTG
Source organism: Bacteroidales bacterium (assembly GCA_024686335.1). Lineage (GTDB taxonomy): Bacteria > Bacteroidota > Bacteroidia > Bacteroidales > WCHB1-69 > F23-D06. Next base: position 19,271 of record JAILCI010000003.1, read on the forward strand.
GACAATATCGTTGCCCTACAAGAACGAGTTCGTGAGACAAAGGCCGATATCGGTGTAGTTTTCGACGGCGACGCCGACCGCGTCATGTTCGTGGATGAGCACGGCGACTTTATCCCACCAGATTTGATTATAGCTGTATTGGGTCACTACTTCCTCGAAGAAAAACACTATAGTGGTAAAATCATCCAAGATATCCGAACTTCCAAGTCCGTCAGCGAGTACCTGGAGAAGATGGGCGGTGAGATGGAAATATGGCGCGTGGGAAGGGCTTATGCCGCCATGAAGCTGCGCGAGATTGACGGCTCCTTCGGAGGTGAGTACGCAGGCCACTACTATTTCCGCGACTTTTTCTACTCCGACTCCGCCATGATCGCCTCTCAAGTGGCACTCTATATCTTTAGTAAAATGAAGAGAGAAGGCATTTCAGTATCACAACTTATTGGCAAGATACGTCAATATGCCAACTCGGGCGAAATAAACTTCACCATCGAGGAGAAAAAGGCAGCTATGGAGGCTGTGAAAGATTACTGCTGTGCTCAAGAGACTCCTGTCAAGATTATGGATTTCGACGGCTACCGCGTTGAGTTTGAGGACTGGTGGTTCAATATCCGTCCATCCAACACAGAACCTTACCTCCGCTTACTGATGGAAGCACGCAATCAAGAGTTACTGGATCAGAAATTCCAGATGATAGACCAAATCATGACCCCATTTAAGGTCAAATAGGTTACAAATTCTTGTTAGAGCTAATATAGGCTCGCCATTTCTCAACCACAGCCTGAAAATCGGCAGGCAGTTCGGACTCAAAACGGACGAACTTGCCCGTGGTGGGGTGTGCAAAGCCGATAGATTTAGCATGCAGCGCCTGGCGAGGCATCAAAGCAAAACAGTTACGGATAAACTGCTGATATTTACTGAAAGTAGTACCCTTCAAGATACGGTTTCCACCATACGACTCATCGTTGAATAACGGGTGACCGATTGACTGCATATGTACACGAATCTGATGAGTACGGCCAGTCTCCAACTGACACTCCACCAAGGTCACATAACCAAAACGCTCTATCACTCGCCAGTGGGTGACAGCATGCTTGCCCTGCTCGCTACCTTCTGGAAATACTGTCATGATCATACGGTCTTTGGGGTGACGGCCTACATTACCCACTATAGTGCCGCTATCTTCCTCAAAATCGCCCCAAGCCAGCGCCCAATACTTACGTTCCAAGTCGTGGTCAAAGAAAACCTTGGCCAAACGCATCTGCGCCAATTCATTTTTAGCTACCACAAGCAATCCTGAAGTGTTTTTATCGATACGATGCACCAAAAGAGGCTTCACAGGAGAACCGTCGGGGAGTTTCTGGTCACGCAAATAGTAATAGAGTGCATTAACCATAGTACCTGTGAAATTACCGAATGCTGGATGCACCACCATGCCAGCCTCCTTGTTGACAATCAACAGATCATCATCTTCATAATCAATCTGCAAAGGAATATTTTCGGGCAGAATCTCCGTATCGCGCGGCGGATTCGGCATCAGCACCGAGATGACATCGTTAGGATGAACCTTATAGTTCTGCTTCTCCGGTTTACCATTAACCAAGATACAGCCGGCTTTGGCAGCCTGCTGGACCTTGTTACGTGAGGTATTTCGGATAAGGTTGAAGAGATATTTGTCGATACGCAGCAGTTCCGTGCCAGGATCTACCACAAAACGGTAATGCTCGTATAATTCGTCTTTCTGCTGTTCCTGGAGGTCTAGGTCTTCTATTTGCATCCCTTACAAATTATCTTCTTCACATCACTATTTTCCAACACACAAGCCGGTAACTTGTCAAAGAGACCGCAAAGACGAGCCTCATTCTTCTCCTGAGCAAGTTTAACAGCTTTTGTGAAAAGACTGCTCAGATAAGCTTCCTCACGATGCGCCGCAATAGACACATATGAGAAGATAAAGTCCTCTGAAATGGTGGGATCATCCAAGAAAGGATTCATCAAGGAAAGAGCATATTGATAATCATACTGTTTTACAAAGTAGGAAGCCAATTTGTAAGCATTCTTCCAACTGTCCATCTTAGGATTTCTGATCTCTTTAATCTTTGCAAAAGTGCTCGTGGTAAGAGCAGCTGATTCCATGCTGGGCGCGACAGTATCCAGATAGTTGATAACCTTAAACTGATACTCCATATTCAACGCATTTACACGGTCCTTAGGAATAGCAGCAATACCATAAAGACGATCAATGTTAGCCTGGGTCTTAGCAACATCAGCTGTAGAGGTGATGGTGGCAGCCTTCACATCACCAACAGCAGTATTGTAAGACAACAACAGATTGGTCGGATTGAGATTGAAAACCTTCGTCATCTCAGCAGCAATCTCCGGAGTCAACTTGGAGGCATAATAATACTGCATGTATAGTTTGTTATTTAGCAAAGTCTGATACTCTATCTTCTCTGGGATGTTCATCTCTTTGAGGAAAGAGGAGGTGTATTTGCCCTTCTCCACCTGATCCATCATGTAGTTTTCAATAGACATAGCCAATCCGGTATTCTTCTCAGAAAGAGCTTTATTGAATTTCCATGTGGTAAATTTCTGCTCTTGTGCTTTCGTCTCATTGAGGAAAGTCACATAGTATTTAATCTCATAGTAACGGCACGGAGCCAAGAAGCCACTATCCAAAGTCTTTAAAGCCCAACTGTCATGCTTCAACTGACTAGCCATTTCGTCCAATTCTAAGAAACTGAGGTCATAATATTCAGGACTGTTATTGATATTTTTCTTAAACTCTTCATAACAAAAATCATAAGAAGTTTTGACCTTCACATTGGGGTTGTGAGCCTGAATATCCTTTTTTAGGAAGTCAGCACGTTTTTGCTGAATTTTCTGGTAGTTGGCATCCTTGTAATAGTTTGGAGAGTTGTGGGCAATGATTTCGACACTATCGACTTTGTACTCCGGCACATCAACCTCTTTCAATTGATCAGCAAAAGCAGCAGTGGTATAATCAGTCTTCTTAAGTTCATACGGGAACTTAACACTGAAATCACCTGTCTCTTTAGCAGCAACCCACTCGCCCTTTGCCTTGATACCAGTCTCGTCCTTAACGTAAAGAATCTTCTCCTCATAGTCGGCAGATTTCACCTCCACACGCTTCGGGATGATTGTACGACACACATGATTACCCTCTTTGAGTACCAATACGTGAACATCCAAATCTGCGTCTTCAGGAATCTCCTCAGGGATTTCTGTCAACTTGACAATCATCTTACCACTCTTCAAGTTCTTGTTCTCATTCATCTCCATCATCTTCTCAAAAGTAATCGGTTTAGTGATGAAGCCTCTATATGGAAGATCGTAGTCGGATGTTGCGTTTTCACAGGCATAGTTGCTCTGTTGAACGAGGTCAATGACAATAGCATCACCCTCTTTGCCTATGAGTTTCTTCAATCCCTTGTAGTCGTTGCACTCAAGATATACTGCACCATCTTTATGGATACTAACATATTCTGACAGAACTTCAAGACCTGGCTCATCAGCGCACTTCTTGCAAAGCTTATCATCATATAATTTCACACCATTAGCAGACTTTGAATATGGTAAATCCTTTACACCGTATCCTGGTTTGTTAATATTAAAAGCACGATCATTGGCAAAAATGCATGAAAAATACATATTTCTCATCATCAAATCCGTGTTGAAACCAATACCAAGATAGGTATAACGGGCATCTAACATGACAGCAGCCGTTTTCAAGTTTTTCAAGAAATACTGCACCGTTGCAAGGCAAAGATCATAGTAAGAATACTCCTTTTCACCTAGATATGCCTTCGTCTTTGCTATCAACTCTTCACCATTTCCAGCCAAACCATACTTGCGCAAACGATAATAGGTGGTCTTGTAAGGTGCCACATTCTCTAGCGTACGCTCATCCTTAGAAGCCTGATAATCAGCCTGAAAACGCGATGTAGAATCCAATGACTCATCATGTTTCATCTTAGGGAGAAAACTGTACTCTTGACGTGCCAAATCAATCATATCTGACAAGCAATTGTACAGGATAGTCTCATCATAATTGTTGGGCGCAAAATTACGGACATATTTTGCATTTTCCTTTAATGATTCCGGATTGAATTCCAAATAGGGATTCTCCGTCTGTGCACTCAGCATATTGCTGAATATCAACATTATGACAGTTAGAAAAAGGGTAGATTTTTTTATCATAACAATATTATTTTTATTATCAACTTTAAAGAAAGCAATAATAATAAAAAATATCAAAGATTCGGCAAGAAAAAATGAAAGAAAGTTTGAATCGAATCATAATCACATGAATACAGGCACAAACACTATTTTCGCGTAAGAATTGCAGGATTTTCACCCAAATATGTTGATAAGTTAGCCGCAAACAAGTTCATTTTGAGACTTTATGATAAAATTATAATAGATAAAATAAATATATATATAGTTATAAATCAACAATTTATAATCGTAAAACTATGAAATTTTGGATTTTTTATAAAAAAGGTCAGAGGCGTTTGGTGAAAAGAAAAAAAATTGTATTTTTGCCGTCCTTAAAAATGACAAAAACTCTAGAGCAATGAAAAGAACATATCAACCTTCAAACACGAGACGGAGACATAAACACGGTTTCAGAGAGAGAATGTCAACCGCTAATGGTCGCCGCGTTTTAGCCGCTCGCAGAGCAAAAGGCAGAAAGAAATTGACTGTATCCGACGAAAGTCTGGGCAGAAAATAATCTTCCTCACTGCGGGATATGACTGAATGAATTAAAAAAGAAGGCATTTGTCTTCTTTTTTTTGTATTTTCGCACTTTGATTTTTTCAAGGGTCAGAACCCTTCTAAAGAAGCGAATGTTCAGTATGAAGAAACTCATTATCAGCATATTATGCGTCATCTGCGCTACCCTCTCAGTCTGCGCACAGGGAGGTGGTACGCCCATTGACGGCATTGTGGCTGTAGTTGGCAAAGAGGTCATCCTTCAGTCCGATCTGGAAAAGCACTACATCGACTACAAAGCTCAATACCGTCACATCGACAATCCGGAAGAAGTTTATTGCCAGATCTTGGAGAATCTGATGCTCAACAAATTGTTAGTGCATCAGGCAGACCTTGATAGTATCGAGGTGACAGATGAAGAAGTTGACTATCGTCTCAACTCACGTATCTCCTACTTCCTTCAGCAGGTGGGCGGAGATGTGAAATACATCGAAAACTACTTCAAGAAACCGATGTCCGAAATCAAGAAAGAGATGCGGGAGATGATGCGCGAGCAGGCTCTGATTGAGCAAGTGCAAGCAAACATCACGGGCGACATCACAGTGACGCCATCAGAGGTAAAGCGTTTCGCCAATGAACTCAGTCAAGACAGCATGCCTATTGTCCCCACTTCCTATGTCTTCGGTGAGATTGTAAAGATCCCACCGGTAAGTGAAGAAGAAATCAACTCCGTCAAGGAGCGACTCAACGAGTATCGTGAGCGTATTCAACGTGGAGAGAAAATCTCCCTACTAGCGCGCCTCTACTCTGACGACCCGGGCAGTGCCGCACATGGCGGAGACCTCGGTTTCGTAGAACGCGGAACCACTTATCCCGAATTTGAGGCTGCAGCCTTCAACCTGAAATCGGGCGAAGTGTCACAAGTCATCAAGACTCAAGCTGGATATCATATCATCCAAATGATTGAGCGCCGAGGCGAGTCTGTCCACGTGGCCCATATCCTCATTCAACCCAAGCCCTCCACCGACGAGCAGGTGAAAGCCATCACCTATCTCGACAGCGTACGCCAGGTCATCATCAACGAGCACCTGACTCTCGCCGAAGCCGCCAAACGTTTTTCCGAAGGCGGAACCAAGGACAATGGCGGTTTGGCTATCAACCCTTACACCAACTCCAATTCTTTCGACAAACAGAGTATGGACGAGGCCACATACGTGACCGTAAGCAAATTGATTCCTGGCGAGTATTCAGAATGTACTCCCTACGTAAATGACGATGGTATAATGGCATATCGACTGATCTATCTTCAAGAGAAAGTCAGCGAACACAGAGCCAATATCGTGGAAGACTACAACATGATCCAAACTGCTGCCCTGGAAAATAAAAAGTACGAAGCACTGGAGCAATGGATCCTAGACAAGGTAAAAGTTACCAATATTAAAATTGATACACAATATAAAGATTGTGATTTCGTTACTAAATGGCAGATTCCTTAAAGTAAAAACTGATGCAAGAATTTAAAAATGATGTGGAAGCCATCGAGGCTTTTGTTGAGAAATATAAAGAACTTAAAAACGAGATAGCTAAAGTCATCGTTGGCCAAGATGAAGTAGTAAAGAACATTCTGATGGCCATGTTCAGTCGCAGCCACGCTCTGCTGATTGGTGTCCCTGGTCTGGCTAAGACTTTGATGATCACCACTATTGCAAAAGCTGTGGATATGAGTTACAACCGTATCCAGTTCACCCCCGACTTGATGCCGTCCGACATCATGGGTGCTGAAATCTTGGATGACAACCGTAACTTCAAGTTTGTCAAAGGCCCTGTCTTTGCAAACATCGTGTTGGCCGATGAGATCAACCGTACGCCTCCCAAAACCCAGTCTGCTCTTCTGGAGGCCATGCAGGAACGCTCCGTCAGTATGAACGGCACCACCTACGCCCTCCCCGACCCATTCTTCGTACTAGCTACGCAGAACCCTATCGAGCAGGAAGGTACCTATCCGCTGCCTGAAGCTCAGCAAGACCGTTTCATGTTCAACATCCTGTTGGACTATCCGACCAAAGACGAAGAGGTGGATATCGTGAAACGCACCATCCATGGCGATATGGTAGAACCGGCTCGCGTGCTCACCGTTGAAGATATCATCTTCTATCAGAAACTGTTGCAAAGAGTTCCTATCCCAGAGAACGTTTACCGTTACGCAGTCAACTTGGCTACGCTGACACGTCCTGGCACCCCTGAGGCACACGCATGGGCTAACGACTACCTCTCTTGGGGTGCTGGTCCTCGTGCCTCCCAATTCCTCATCATCGGCGCCCGTACCCACGCAATCCTCAGCGGCAAATTCTCCCCTGATATCGAGGACATCCGCGCCGTGGCCTACAACATCTTGCGACACAGAATCATACGCAACTATAAGGCAGAAGCAGAGGGCTTGACGGTAGAAAAAATCATCGACAAGCTGCTCTCCGCTGCCAATTAATAAGCCATTATGGCCAAGAATCTCCTATACAAAACCCACTGGCGCTGGTTGTTATTCATCTCAGCACTGGTGGTTTTTATCTTTATTATCTACTACTCCTCCCGCTTAATCAAGAATATTGCCAAAGAGGAGCGGCAGCGTATTGAGATTTGGGCCGGCGCTATCACCTATAAAGCACAGATCGTCAACGAGACGGAACACTTCTTCAATTCCATCCGCATGGAGGAGGGTAACCATGCCACCCTTCTGGCTAAGGCCATCAAGAAGGTGACTGAAGCCGACCTGGACGAAGATCTTACCTTCTATCAGGATATTATCACCTCCAACTCCACCGTTCCGACTATCATCGCCAATATGAAAGGTGATATTGATGCAGCTGTCAACGTGCCCGACAGTATTCAAAACATGAAGAATATCAGTGAGTTGGGGCATGAACGTGAGGAGTACGACAGTCTCAAGCTAACCTACTACGCCCACGACTATGTCACTATCTACTATAAACAGTCGCAGATATACTACGACCTCCACACTGTCATCGACAATCTGCTGCAGTCATTTTTCCAGGAAACGGTTATCAACTCAGCTTCCGTGCCCGTCATCATTACCGACAGCACTCAAACTCAAGTTATCACTGCCGGCAATATAGACTCCGCTACCATAAATAACCCTACTGCATTAGCAGACAGGCTTGATGTTATGAAAGGAGACAATGAGCCAATCGTGCTAGACATGGTCGATCGGGGCCGCTGCTACGTTTTCTACGAAGAGTCCTCCGTATTAAAACAACTGCGTTACTTCCCATACATTGAACTGGGCATCGTCCTGATATTCATCATCGTGGCCTATCTGCTCCTCAGTGTTTCGAGAAAGTCGGAACAGAACCGCGTCTGGGTGGGCATGTCCAAAGAGACCGCCCATCAACTTGGCACCCCTATCTCATCATTGATGGCATGGAACGAATTGCTTAAAGAGATGGATGTAGACCCGTCAGTTTCTACAGAGATTGGCAAAGATGTACACCGGCTGGAGACCATCGCACAGCGCTTCTCCAAGATTGGCTCTGCTCCTGTCTTGGAACCGACCGACATCATCCCCATCATCGATGACTTCACATCCTATATGCAGTCACGAATTCCTTCACTCGTCAGCATCAAGTTCAACAAACCGGAGAAAGAGAACCTCGTATTGCCCATCAACCGTTATCTGTTTGAGTGGGTAATCGAGAACCTCATCAAGAATGCCGTGGATGCCATGGACGGCAAAGGCGCCATCAACATTGACATAGTGGAAGATAGTAAACATGTCTGCATCGACGTCACCGACACGGGTAAGGGAATTCCCAACAAACTGCAACGACAAATCTTCAAACCCGGCTACACCTCCAAGAGTCGCGGTTGGGGTCTAGGCCTAACTCTGGCCAAGCGCATCATCAACGAGTATCACAAGGGCAAACTCTTCGTGAAGTCGTCCGTCATCGATCACGGCACCGTGATGCGTATCCAACTTAAAAAACAGAAAAACAAAGATTAACTGTACACGCGCAGGCGCATACCGTCAAAACGACAGTTGTACTTGCGGGCCGGCCATCGGGAAGGTCCCGACAAGACACTACCATCCAAAATGTTATAGGTGGAACCGCACAGTGAGTCAACCATGCGCAACCCGTCTTCATCCACGTAAAGCCATGAATCATGCTCCTCATAGTCATACGGACAAGCACGGTCGTATGCAAAGAAGGTCCATTCGTCAAGACGATAGACAATAATGCCGTTCACACCGCCCTTAACATATTCATATCCACCATACGTGTTCAGGCGATAGTACATTGCATCGTTAGGATAGATAATAAAATCCACATGCACACGCGGAATAGGATTATCATAGACATCGCAGCTGAAAAGCAGCGGCAGGAATAACATTAGCAAGAAAGTCCTTTTCATTGTTGTAATGGGCTTTTAATAGATAAATGGAAAAATCTTATATCGTTTTAAAGAGGTAAACTCTTCACCAAAGAACATCTCGTATCGTTCGTAAACAGCCTTGGAGCGCGGGATGATATTGGCACATGTCCAAATGAAGAATACCAGACCGGATATTGACCAGGTCAGGATTGCAAAACCGAGCCACTCCATAATCTCACCCAAATAGTTGGCGGAGTTGACATATTTAAATGGCCATCCCTTAGGAAGATAGTAGTTATTGTCATAAGGATCATCTCTCAAACCTCTAATAATACGGTCGGCATGAAGGTTGATTGTCATACCTGTCAGGAAGATGATGAAACCAATAATGAACTGCGGAGAGATGAGCCAACGAATGGGGTAGTAATCCAGCGGACTGAAATAGAAGAGCCATCCACCCTGCATGATAGCATTACATGTGTTGAAGATGAAACCTAAAATGACAATGGAAATCGGCATTCTACTCTGTCCCTTCATCAGCAACGGGAAAATAAACGATCGCTGAAAATAGTGAAATTCAAAGATGAAGAACATTATGAATGTCACGATGTTAAACGGCCGAATATGAAAATAGAGAGAGACAAAATAGAGAATGAGCATCGTGAAAAATACGGGGATCTCCATGATAAACCAACCGAGATTGCTCCTGACAGAAAAACCCCAGCGATTGTTAAAGGTCATACCGTATGCCACCGTCACAAACTGCAGGACTACAAAAACCAGCATGCCGAGGACGGTCATGATAATCAAAAGATAGTGATATATTTGGCTAAAGAGTTCCATAAACAGTGTTTTTAAAAGAACTTGGTACCATCAAAATGGTGTTTTCCTTTGAAATAGTTCAAGAATACCACCGAACCATCATACACGTCAGTAAAAGCCAGTTTAGGCATCGTGTTGCGTTGAGCCTTGCACTGTTTATACCGTTTGGCAAAGGCGAACATGGCTTTATAAACAGCTATAAAATCCTTGAAATGAAATTGGAGCAGGAAAAAGACTGCTGCGATTTGATCAAGGAAGAAACGAAGAATGAAAGTGCGGGTAAGGCGTTCCTCGGGCAGATTCTTGAGCAAGAGGAACAGATTATTGCGGAAGTTTAGGTAGGTCTTGAAAGAGTTGTTCTTAGGCAGAGTGCCGCCACCTACGTGGAGCACGACCGACTGAGGGCATACCTTGATTTTGAAACCAGCATTTTTTATACGCCAGCAGAAATCGATCTCCTCCATATGGGCGAAGAAGTCGTCATCAAGACCGCCCATGGTGCGATATACGTCACTGCGGACGAACATGGCGGCACCAGTGGCCCAGAAAATATCGATGGGGTCGTCATACTGACCTTCATCTTTTTCCAGGGTGGAGAAGACGCGTCCACGACAGAAGGGATAACCGTACTTGTCGATAAATCCGCCCGAAGCGCCAGCATACTCGAACATTTCCGGTTGAGAATATGACAGGATTTTCGGCTGTACAACTGCGATTTTTTCGTTGGCGTCCATCATCTCGATGATCGGCTCAATCCAATGTTCCGTCACCTCAATGTCGGAGTTCAGCAGACAGAAGTATTCAGAGTCAATCTGTTCCATTGCAAGATTATAGCCACGCGCAAAACCCTCGTTGCGCTCATTGCGCAAGATACGGACTGTTGGATAATTCTCTTGCAGGAACACTATAGAATCGTCCGTAGAGGCATTGTCGGCCACCACCAACTCAGCGTATTCGGGCAAAGAACGAACCAATGAGGGCAGAAATTTCTCCAAAAACTTGCGTCCGTTCCAGTTTAATATAACGACAGATAACTTCATCTTACCTATTTTTCAATCAAAAGAGCAAACCGAAAATTTGCCGCTGCAAAGATAATCAAAAAAAATCGTAATACTCTAATACGATTTATAAATTTTGGAAAGGAATAATTCCCAAAAACATAATAGAAAAGTTCCTTTCAAACAGGGATAGTTTTTTTTTCAGAAAAGCCTAATAATAAAAGAAAAAAAGTGTATTTTTGCCGCCGATTTAAGAAAGGTAAAAAAATTTAATTAATTAGAAGAAAACTATGTATTTAACAAGCGACGTAAAGAAATCCATTTTTGAAGAATATGGCAAATCTGCTACCGATACCGGTTCTCCTGAAGCACAAGTTGCCCTGTTCACTCACCGCATCAAACACCTCACCGAGCATGTGAAGGCTAATCGTGGCGACAAAGTCACCAACCGTGCCCTCATCAACTTGGTTGGTAAGAGAAAAAAAATGCTCGAATACCTCAAACAACAAGATATTGAGCGTTACAGAGCATTAATCAAGAAGTTGGGTCTCAGAAAATAATTCTTACATCTATAACTATTACCAAACAGGGCAATTTACACAAATTGCCTTGTTTGGTATATGGATTATAATGTGACCTGATTTTCTATCTTATTCATTTATAAATTATTAGCAATGATTGGAATTAGTAAAACATTCGATATAGGCGATGGCCGCATGGTGACCATCGAGACCGGCAAGTTAGCTAAACAGGCCGACGGTGCTGCCGTTGTCAGAATGGGCGACACTATGATTTTGGCAACAGTTTGTTGCAAAAAAGAGGCTGTTGAAGGCACTGACTTCATGCCGTTACAGGTTGAATACCAAGAAAAGTATGGCGCACTCGGTCGCATTCCTGGCGGTTTCTTCCGTCGTGAGGCACGCCCCTCCGAGTATGAAATCCTCATCGCACGTCTTGTAGACCGTGCAATCCGTCCGCTCTTCCCGAAAGACTTTCACGCTGAGACACAAGTCATCGTGACCTTGATCTCCGGTGACAGACACATGTTACCTGATTGCTTGGCATGCTTGGCAGCCTCCTCTGCAATCGCCGTATCCAACATCCCCTTTGAGTGCCCCATCTCCGAGGTACGCGTAGGTCGTGTGGACGGCAAACTCGTCATCAACCCCACCGTGGAAGATATGGAGAACTCCGACATCGACATGATCGTCGCTGCCTCCATGGACAACATCATGATGGTGGAAGGTGAGATGAAAGAGATCTCCGAAGACGACATGGTCGCTGCTCTCAACTTCGCCAAGGACGCTATCAAGGTTCAGTGTCAAGCTCAGATTGACTTGGCTGCTGAGGTTCCCACCGCTTTCCCGAAACGCGAGTACTGCCACGAGACTAATGACGAGGAGATTCGCGAACGCATCCAAAAAGAAACCTACGATAAAGTTTATGCCGTAGCAAAATCTTTCATGGGCAAACAGGCTCGTAATGAGGCTTTCGACCAGATTCTCGCCGACTTCATGGAGACCATCCCCGAAGAGGAACGCGAAGAGAAAGAAGTTATGGTAAAACGTTACTATGGCGACGTTCAATATCACGCCATGCGTAATATGATTCTGGATGAGCGCATCCGTCTCGACGGTCGTGACCTGGAGACTATCCGTCCCATCTGGATTGAAACAGGCTATCTGCCTGCTGCACATGGTTCCGCCATCTTCACCCGTGGTGAGACTCAGTCTTTAGCCACCTGTACGTTAGGCACCAAGCTTGACGAGCAGATCATCGATGGTGCAGTAGTGGAAGGTTCCAGCCGCTTCATGTTGCACTACAACTTCCCGCCGTACAGCGTAGGTGAGGTGAAACGTGTCGGCAGTACTGGCCGTCGTGAGATCGGTCACGGCAACCTGGCAAAACGTGCCCTCGCGCCGATGATCCCCTTCGACGACCCGACATTCCCCTACACCGTCCGCATCGTCTCTGACATCCTCGAATCCAACGGCAGCTCCTCTATGGCTACCGTTTGCGCCGGCACTCTCGCCCTGCTCGACTGTGGTGTCAAGATGAAGAAACCGGTTTCCGGTATCGCCATGGGCCTCATCACTGATGAGAACTCTAGTCGCTATGCCATCTTGTCCGACATCCTCGGCGACGAGGACCACCTCGGCGACATGGACTTCAAGGTTTGTGGTACTGAAGACGGTATCACTGCATGCCAGATGGATATCAAGGTCAATGGTCTCTCCTCCGAAGTGATGGCAGAGGCATTGGCACAGGCTCACAGAGGTCGTATGTTCATCCTCGGCAAAATCAAAGAGGCTATGCCCGCACCGCGCGAGGACTACCGTCCGTTCGTACCGCGCATCGTCCAAATGCAAATCCCACGCGAATTCATCGGAGCCGTTATCGGACCGGGAGGAAAGATCATCCAAGAGATGCAGCGTGAAACAAATACAACCATCAACATCGAAGAGGTTGGTGACTTTGGCGTTATCGATATCGCAGCTGCTAATGTTGACGACATCAACACCGCTATCAACCGCATCAAACTCATCACCACTGTTCCTGAAGTGGGCGAGGTTTATGAAGGTAAGATTAAGAACATCACCGCCTTTGGCGCTTTCGTGGAGTTCCTGCCGAACACCGACGGCCTCCTGCATGTCACCGAGATTGCATACCGCCGTATTGAGAACGTGGAAGATGTCCTCAAGGTTGGTGACACCATCAAGGTTCAACTCATCGGCATCGACGAGAAGACTGGCAAATACCGTCTCTCCCACAAGGTGCTGCTTCCCAAACCGGAAGGTTATGTGGAGCCGACTGCCAAACCTCGTAACGGTAACAATCGCGGCGGCGACAAACGCGACCACAACAATGGTGGCAACCGTAACAACGACAGACGCAACGATCGTAACAACAATCGCCGTCCGCAAGGTGACAGACCGCAACGTTCCGACAAACCTCAGAACGACCAACCGGACTTCCCTGAGATGGATTAATCAAAAACAAAAAGGACTTCGTAATGAAGTCCTTTTTTTATGTCTATATGTGATTTCAACTTTTAATACTGTCGTTGAATGAAAATCTCCAACTCTCTCTTGTTGCTGTCAAAGGTAAAGACATTAACCAACAGAAAATAACGCTCAGGATCCACGCAGCTGTTGTAGGCATATTTAGCCAACTCGAGTTTCATGTGATCATATTCGAGAGAACGGCACAATCTGTCAATCTGGTTTACAGACAATGGGTTGCGGCGCACAAGACGTTTAGCCATGTTAAGCTTATTCGACTCGAAGGTTTCTGCCTGAATTGCCATAATCGCCTGATTGAATTCTGTATCATTCATACCTGCGGGCACTACGACGTATGATTGCGGAGAGGGATGGTAACCATACCAATCGCCTTGATTGTATCCATGCTGGGTGACAATCATCGACATTGTCAAATCAGGACGTGACACAGCATTTCCGATAGTCAAACCGAAAAGATTCCGCGACCTCTCAATGCAGAAACCATTGCTCGAGCGACCAATGCGTACCAGTTGACCAATGGTGTGGTGCTCGATATCATCGATTTCCACACGCAAATAGTGATCTCCCTCAGGCACATTTTCTACCCTAATAGATTTCACAGATTGCTGATTTTGCAAGACATCGTCAATGAATAACCAGAAGGAATTATAACTGGAACTAACAGTTAGGGATGTCTGGAAACCATATCCACTATTTTGTCCATGATGATGCTGGGCATAAGAGGATGGAGCCAAAAACAAAAAGGCTGCCAGCAACAAGACTGAGGACGCGATTTTTACAAAAACATTTTTCATAACCTAAAAATCTTAAAAGTTAGACATACAAAATAAACTGACACGTAGATTCCGCAAAAGACTATTTCTTCCAATATTTTTCCATTTCTTCAAGCGATTTACCTGTGGTCTCGGGCACCATTTTCCAGATAAACAGGGCAGCCAACAGACCCATTAGACCATAGATCCAATATGAGAATCCATGATTGAAGAGATTGGTCAGAGTTTCGCTCTTGTCAAGCATTGGAAAAGACCAGGATACCAAGAAGTTGGAAATCCACTGGGAAGCCACAGCAATACTCATCACCATGGAACGGATAGAGTTCGGGAAGATTTCGGAGAGCAGCACCCAGCAGACAGGACCCCAAGACATGGCAAAACCGGCGGTATAGACAAGCATGCAGATAAGAGAACCCACACCGACATTATGAGTGTGAAAAGTCGTACCGAGGATAAACATGGAGACAGCCATCACAAGAGCACCAACAATCATCAATGGACGACGGCCAAACTTATCTACGGTCAGGATAGCGATGATGGTAAAGCTCAAGTTGACTGCGCCTACAATAATCTGTTGCAGTAGAGCAGTGTCTGTGGCAGCGCCCATCGTCTTGAAGATCTCCGGAGCATAGTAAAGCACCACGTTGATGCCGATAAACTGCTGCAGGGATGCCAATAGCACACCAACCACGATGATAGGGACTCCGTAAGAGCGAATCGGCACGATTAGAGATAAAAGAAAACTAATCAGCAAGGATATTTCCAAAGAGCTATGGGAACCGCAGAGTTTCAGGATGACAAAGCATACAGCGAAGAGGATAACCCACGTGAGCATAAAATAATAGTAGGGACGCATAGAAGGTTCCTTCTCGGCCATGCTCTCGCGGATGGACGTCATCTCCTTGTCGGCATCCTCACCGGCGGTCTTATGCAACACGGATAGAGCTTTCTCATCACGGCCGCGCATAACCAGATAACGGGGCGTCTCGGGAACAAAGAAAAGCGCGACAAGGAAGAGTCCTGCAGGAATCATCTCCGAGGCAAACATCTGTCGCCAGCCGATAGCGTGGAGCCAGGCCGCATCGCCACGGCCTGCAATATGATAGTTTACAAAATAGATGACCAGCATACCTAAGATGATGGCAAACTGGTTCAGTGAGACAAGTGTACCGCGCTTGTTGGCCGGCGCAACCTCAGCGATATACATCGGGGAGACCATAGAGGCAATACCAACCCCCACTCCACCGACGATACGGTAGAAGACAAAATGGTTGATAAAGGTATGATCGCCATCTCCTGGCATTCCCCAGAAGATTTCCGGCCAAGCAGAACAAATAGCAGAGAGCAGGAAGAGAATGGCTGCTATCATCAACGTTGGTTTTCGGCCAAGCTTCTGAGAAAGCCATCCCGCCAGGCATGCGCCGATAATACAACCGATAAGTGCACTACTCACCACAAAGCCCTCCAGAGCGTTGGCTTGGGCAGCAGGCAGGTTATGCGGCTCAATGAAAAAGACACGCAGAGACTCAACAGTTCCGGAGATGACAGCCGTGTCATAACCAAACAAAAAACCACCTAAAGTGGCTACTATCGTCAATGCAACAATATAAAGGCGATTAGATTTCATAAAAGTGAAAATAGAAATAGTTAACGAAGTGGCAAAGATAGCATTTTATCGTTATCGACAAACCGCTGGAATGGAAGAGAGCATGAATAAAAAACGTATTTTTGCCGGCGCAAAAAAAGCAGAGATTATAAACGCAGAGAGGCAAAGAAGGCAAAGGGATTTCAGGCGTTTTAGCACGTCTCAAATGATGATAGAACCTCTCAAATAATAATAAACATTAATAAAAACATTAAAAACTATGGCAAATTTCAGCATTTGGGAAGTACTATTTTTACTTTGTTTCGCCGTCAGCTGGCCTGTATCTATCGCTAAATCCCTACGGACCAAAGTTGTCATCGGCAAAAGTCCGCTGTTTATGTCATTGGTGATATTAGGATACATCTTTGGAATTGTTCATAAATTGTTGTACAGCAACGACATAGTTGTCTGGCTATATCTTTTTAACGCTCTATTGGTAGCCACAGATCTGGTCTTGTATTTTATATACATCGGCCAAAACCGCCGCGATATGGCACAAGGGAATCTGAAACGGTAATAACGGGAACCTCCTGTAGAGACGTTCCATGGAACGTCTCATCACTCCAGCTGAACAATCATCCTGTAAAAAATAAAGGGAGTTATATACATGATGGCACCTTGTATGCCCAAGTATGTTGCTAATAGACGTTTTTTTTATGGAGGCAAGGGCTTCATAGCAGACAACACCCATAATACACGGAAGGCATGCATTTTTGTAAACGCAAGCGCCTTTGCACGCCGCTGTTGGAGGCCGGCCATTCACGCCGCGTCCGCACCGCATGTCGGCCTGCCCACCCACGTGCTCTATGGGCAAATGCTTCGGTAAATCATGTTGGGGTTAAAATGCATTTTTTGAGTTTGTACTCATCTTTGTTGCACCGTCATGTATATAACTCCTCAAAAAAATTATTGCTACCCTGCAACCTTTCGCATTTTATGCATCTTTATGATGTAATGATGCCAATTTATAATGTTTCTATTTGAGACGTTCCATGGAACGTCTCTACAGACAACCCACAAATCTTCTAGTCAACCTAATGCTTCATAATTTCATAACTTAATATCTTAATAAAAAACTTATCTTCGCCCCCAAAATCACACATCATGAGAAATATATGCTTACTTTTTCTCTGCCTATGTTTGATAGTGCCTCCTCTTTTCTCACAAGAGAAGTATTATTGCATACACAATGATGTGACAGTAGACAATGATGCTGTACCATCTGTGAACAGCATCATTCTTGACGAGCTGCCGGATTTGAAATTCGTTGGAAACATCCAGATGGTAGAAGAGCAGCAAAAAAACTACCCACAAAATGAAGATGGTACTTTATATTTCGTTCAAGAACCTTCAAAGAAGTACAGCCGTGCTGTCATTAGCGATTTCACCAAAGAGAAGAAATCCATCTATCTGTTTGATGACAATGGGAATATCAGCAGCATAGAAAAAACAACCGTCAACACTACCTCTTTTAAAAAAGTTCCAACGAAACAACTTACGGGAAATTCCGATTCGAGAAGAAGATTTCGCATCAAAGGACCAGCACACACCTCCACAGAGGAGAGTTACCAGCAACTCTCTTTCACGGATGGTTTGCCCACCCTTTTGGAACATAGAGACGAAAAAGATGATAATTGGGAAAAACTTGAGGCATTACAATATGATTCTGCACAAAGGATAGCATCTGTTTTTCATAATTATGATACTTACAAAGAGTTGGCAGTATATAAGTACAATTCCGACGACCTGATTACTTCAGAAGTACATCTTTCACCCCACGGTGTGATTCATCATCTTAAATATATTTACAACGATTCTTTACGCTGTACCCAAGTGGTTGATTGTCTGAAAGACACCATTATGCCATACGATTCTGAACCAAGGGATTACACCTGCCACTACGATAATGAAGGGAGATTAACGCTGATAGAAGGAAAGAATCTTGCCTGGTATAATCCTTATCCCCATCGGGCTTGCTCCATTTCAATCGCTATCAGCAAAATCTCTTATTATTACGACGAGCATGGTTCTCTGAGAAAAAAATGCTACGAAACAGATGATATTATATACGCTGTTGAGTGGGAATATAAGTATGATGCAAATGGCAACTGGATAAGCTGTGGAAAATACGAAGATGGCAAACTAGTCAGCATAACTGTTCGCAAAATCACATATCGATAGATAATCTTGTGATTTAGAGTGTTAAGACGCAATCCACAGGGCGGTCGTGTGGTTCCACGGGAATCTCATCAACAAATTGGAAATCAAAGCAAAGACCGATGGTCTTGACATTCGGATAGAAAGCGAGAAAACGATCATAATAGCCTTTCCCGCGCCCCAGACGATGTCCTTGAGCATCGAAGGCCATGCCAGGAACGACAATCAGATCCAGCGGTCCTTCGTATGGCTGGCTGGTGGGTTCCAGAATATTGTACTCCCCTACTTTCATACTGTCATCGGGTTTCATCAGCACCGGCACAATATCATCGCCCACCACCGTCGGCAAGATGATCTGTTTGCGAATACACCACTCCTGCACAAAATCCAACGTCTGCACCTCATCGGGCAAAGAGGCATAAAGCATCACCCTCTGTGCGCGTTCAAAATCGGGATGTGCCGCCAACTTCTGCATAATCTTGACCGACTGCTGCGCCAACTCCTGCGCAGTACGGAGTTTCTTCTGACCTCTAATATATTGACGTAATTCTTTCTTTTCCATTCTATATGAAACTGATAACAATTTATTTTTCAATTATATGGAGACGTTCCATGGAACGTCTCTACAAAGTGCCTCCGCACCTTAACTGATAACTGACAACTATCAACTTCCAACTACTC
This sequence comes from Bacteroidales bacterium, assembly GCA_024686335.1. Classification (GTDB taxonomy): domain Bacteria; phylum Bacteroidota; class Bacteroidia; order Bacteroidales; family WCHB1-69; genus F23-D06. The sequence goes on from JAILCI010000003.1 coordinate 38,490, forward strand.
TGAGACGTTCCATGGAACGTCTCTACAAAGTGCCTCCGCACCTTAACTGATAACTATCAACTGTCAACTATCAACTTGATTAAAATCCCGTCCAGAATGTCTCCCAGAACTTGTGTTCCATCTCTTCCCAAGTCTGGCGGGTAGCGCCGGCAAAATCAGAGGTATATTGGTTTAGCATCTTCACGGCCTCTTTCTTCTTTCCGTCATTCAGAAGTTGGGCAGCCTGTTTCTCCAAATCTGGAAGTTCCTTCATAGCCTTCTCCTCATAACGAAGGACATTGCCATAGACAGTGTTCTTGGCCATGCCCCATCTTACTTGAGCAAGTTTATTGGCTTTGCGATAGTGCCAAAGTACGGCATTCTCATTGTAGCCAAAATGTCCGCATATGTTGAAACCGGCAGGGAGGGAAGTCTCTCCAGCATAAATCGGAATGCGAGGACTTTGACCGGGATTCTCGAGGGAGAACCAGCACAGGCCACCGATTTCGTCAGGCAGCCAGCTACGGCATTGGATGATAAAGGAATAAGAACACCAGGACATAGCTACGCCACGATAGAAGGTCACAGCACCGGGCTTGAGCATATTGTACATAGCGCGCTCATTACCGTCCATCCAAGGATTGGCGTTAGGACAAACATCGGTATCATAGACAATCTCCCCATTTTCAGCTTTGCGTCTCTTGGGATACAAGAGGTTTTGGGTCTGATCGAGTTCCGGACAGCCCTCATAGTTAGCGCGGAAGAGTTCCATCACACGTTGGGGAGAAACCTTCTGATCGGGTTTAATGGAGAAAGGAAGTTCGTCAGCATCAAGGGCAAAGTGCTGAGACGGAGCCAGCTCATTGAAGATGTACCACTCGCGTTCTTTAAAGTTCTTGTTGCCACTATAGCTGGAGGGGAAAGCCTTCCACCAGATGAAGTCGCCTTTACCGTCCCAGAGGCCATATTTTTTGGCCACCTTCTCGATATTGTCGGAGCACATGAAATAGTCCTTGTTTTTGCGGTCGAGTTTGCCGATACGGGCCACGTTGCAGCTGACGGCCACTTCATCGTCGGGCACGCGCTGTGCCACCCACATACCGCCAATCTTGTCAGGACCCTCGCCGAGGATCTCCATCTGCCACACCTCTTTTTTATCTGCAATGGTGATGCATTCGCCACCATCGCCATAGCCATACTGAGCCACCAACTCACCGATCAGTTTGATAGCATCACGGGCATTATCGCAACGCTGGAGTGCAATTCGTTGCAACTCCTCTATCAAGAACATTCCATTCTCATTCATCAGCGTGTCTGGACCAGAGAAAGTGCTCTCGCCCATTGCCAGTTGCTTCTCATTCATACAGGGGTAAGCGGTATTCATATAGGCGTAGGTATGCGCCACTTCAGGAATCTCACCAGCCAACTTTACGTTCTCCATACTGTTAGGCGTGCTGGTATGCATGGTGCCCTTGTAAACTTTATGCATAGTACCCGGCTCGTGGTCGGCGGCTGGTTCCATCGTCACCCAAGTACGGTATTTGCTGTCGCAGGTGTGTGAAGTGATCACAGAACCATCAGTGGTGGCCTTGCAGCCCACCATGATAGAGGTACAGTTTGCGCCCACCAGTTCTGTCTCTTGGGCGTAAGACCATACAAAAAAGAACGCACACATAATGGTGCAGAAAAAAGCTTTAAACTTCATTTTAGTATAATTTAAAATCTTAATAATCATAAAAACGTGGCATGATTCTCTCATCTACCACGGTGCAAAGATACTCAATTTTTGGTCATCTGCATGAGAGTCATCTGCATCCTAGCAGATGTAAAAAAATAAGATCGATGCAGAAAAAAGATGCCACACAATAAACAACGACACTATTACGTTATTTTTTAATAAATTTTTTACACTATGAAGATACTAAACACCGGATACTTTTGGCTAGACACATGGATCTTAGCCAACATCATTCAATTGAGCACGCAAAATTTCTGTAGACAATACCTCAATCGCCGCAATGATCCTTGCGGTCGACAATACGATCAGATGACACAAGCCGCTCGTTCAGGGCAAGCTAACATTGCAGAAGGAAACTCTCGTCATAACACCTCGCGAGAGACGGAGATGAGACTTACAGATGTGGCACGTGCCAGCATAGCGGAATTGGCTGGGGATTACACTAATTGGCTGCTATTCAATGAGTCCGTTCCATGGTCTATAAAGTCTCCTGATCATATAGCTGTCTGTAACACATCTCTAGATCGTCCCACCTATAAATATGACGTACAACATCTAAGCGGATTACACATCTTGACTCAAAAACACAAATTTGACAAATGGCTTGAATCAGGAGACTCCATCCTTGCCGCAAACTGCCTCTTAATCTTATGCAATCGCCTCATCTCAATGTTAGGCAAACAGATCAAAAACCAACTGGAAACATTCAAAACAGAGGGTGGTTTTAAAGAGGCTCTGAGCACCGAGAGGTTAGAGTATAGGAACCAACAAAACCAAGATAGCGATGCCCCAAGATGCCCTAAATGCGGAAAGCCAATGATAAAAAGAATGGCAAAGAAAGGGGAAAAACACTGGCAATCCTTTTTGGGGTTGCTCGAATTATCCAAAATGCGATGGGACGTTGAGTGTAGGGGAAAAAGAGTTAATTTGATTTAGGGAGGTAATAACGTTATGTAGTTCACGCTCTAAAAGAGACCTTTCAATTTTCCCCACATCTTCTCCAAAATCCTATTCACCTCATCAGAGATGTGCCAGTAATAGACCACAAGGACAGCAAGTACTAACCAAAATAGAGAACGGGCAACGCCCTCCCCAATCTGTCCTATGAGACTAAGATCTCCAATGGAAACAAACGGGTGAATTAGATAATGTCTCAAGAGGTAATCACCTACGAAAAAGGCAACACCAAATACCAACACTTTCAAATGGTTGAGAGTTAAGAAGGAAAGATTGAGTTTCCAGCGGGTCATCACCAAGAGTAGAATATAGTAGAAAAGATAAGCCAGTAATGTGGACATGGCCGCGCCCACAATACCCATCTTGGGAATCAGAAGCAGGTTAAGTACAATAGCAGATGCTGTCAGAATCACGGTAAATACAAGGGAGAAATAGTAATAGCGTGAATAGGAAAGAGCATTGTTACTGATGCTGAAAGCCGAATTGGAGAGACGGGCAAGGCCAAGCACAAAGACAACCCACTTGCCTGCCGCATACTCCTCGCCATTGGGAAGAATGGCAAATAAGAGGTCGATATTGATCCATATGAAGAAAAAGATGAGAGTACTTGACAACAGCAGGTGGAGAGTCACGGATTGGCACAACTTTGTGGCACCAGCAGCATCTTTATTTTTGATAGCTTCAGCCAAATTAGGCTGGGCAATTGCGTTCAAAGATCGGTTAGGAATTTCAATAACTGTTGCAATATAATTTGCGATAGCAAAGACACCCGTAAACGAAAGTCCTAATTTAGCACTAACAAAGAATGTGTTGAGTAATGGGGTGATACTGCCCGCAACAGCTGCTAAAATCAGAAAGCAAGTATAGAAAAAGAAGTCTTTAACCAACGGTTTCGTTAAAAACTTAAAATCTGGTTTTAGGGATATCTTACCTAAGGTAAATAGGTAGATTAGGTCTACCAACATTGCCACGAAATAGGTAATGCAAAAACCTAGCACTAACCCATCTAATGTGATAACATTTGTACCATAAAGAATGTAAATGATCAGCAAGCCAAGTCGAACTCCAACCTCCCGGACAAGTTTTGGCACCACAATTCGCATCAGAACATTGGAGTTGGTCTCAAAGACCGACTGATACAACATGAAGAGCGAAAGTGGGATAACAAACTTGAAGTACTGAACAAAGAGCGGCGATTTGTCAGTATACATGTTCAGTATCGGCTGTTTAAAGATAGTCAGAACGAGAAGGAAGATAAGAAAGCCAACTATTGGCACCACAAGCGTCCAGAAAAAGAAACCGTGGTTTTTGGAATCCTCATCTTTAAAATAGGGGAAGAAACGGATAATGGATGAGGTAGTTCCCAGCTGGGCAAAACTGGAGAAAAGCACAGCTGCATCTATCAAGATTCTCGTCAAACCAACAACCTCGGAAGTGAGATAGTGAGTAATGACGAAAAAGGTGGTCAAGAAACCTATGCCAATGCCGATGGCATTTACAAGCGTTCCTTTGATACTCTGTCTAATGATAATACCCATTCAGATTCTTTTTATAAGTTGCAAAAATAATAAAAAAGGTCATTCCGAAAAATAACCTTTTTATAATCATGTTGAACATTAGTCAGTGATGATATCCTGATATTTGACCTTGGAGACACCTCCAATACGTTTAAGAGTTTTGAGGTTGAATCGACGGGCGTCTCCGGCAATGGTGATGACAATCGGCCTGTTGGCAATATTCATCTGATGAAACTTTTTCAGATCATTCATCGACATATTCTTCAACGCTTTAAGTCTCTCAGGGCGCGGATCATGCTGGTAACCCATCTCTTCCCAAATGCGTACTTTGTCAGGCATCGCGCGGAAAGTGACATAGTCTGCCTCAGCCATACGAATAGCTGAAACCTTGGCCATCTCAAATTTCTGAGGTCGTTCGGGGAATTGCAATAACAGTTCCTTCATGGCATCCACACCGTCATTGGTCTTGTCAGCCTGAGTACCGAGATAACCCATCGTATAGCCACGTTCTTTGTAGCGATTATCAAACATATAGGCTCCGTAAGCGGAATAACCCAACGAGCGCAATTCGCGAATCTCCTGGAAGATAACACCTGCCATACTGCCACCCATATACTCGTTATAAAGATTACACATGGCAATGGTACGGTCATCAAGTTGTTCGCCATTAATCAAGAAGTAGATATTGCTCTGCATGAACTTGTTGTTTGAAGCCAAGAAGACCTTAGGAGCTTTATACTGAACTTGCTCACGCACATTTCTTCTTTTCTCACCAATCGTTTCGTTAAATTTGAAAGACTCGTGCAACATATCTGTCACTTCATCAATAGATGTGCGACCTACATAAGTGACAGCGCCATTTTCACGCATAACATTTGCGAAAATGTCCAATAGTTTCTGACCTGTTACCTTACGAATATCTTGAACTGAAGGACGAGTCAGATAGGGCGACTGCTTGCCGTACAAAGCATAATAGTAAAGAGCCGAGCCCCAGGTGCCAGCATCAGACTGATTGACCTGAGCCTCTGAAAGTCTTTGGTCGATGATGTTTTGAAGATATTTCTCTTCATTACCTGGGTTAGAGAGTTTTTCCTTGCAGAGATTCAAAACATCACGTAGTGTGTTGTCAAAACCGGAGATAGTAATATATGTCTCGCGATCAGAAGAGGTCACCGTCATATTGGCACCCAATGACTGCAAAGCCAACTGGAAGTCACTGCCACTCATCTTGCTGGTTCCCTGATTGGAGAGATAATCAACAGCAACAGGCAGTAAAGAATTGTCCATATTGCCATAATTATAGACAAGCTGTAAAGTAAAGAGGTCATTATATGGATTCTCCTTGTAATACAATGGATGAGCCGGGGTAATCAAGCGCTTAGTTACATCCTGGTTGAAGTCCAAAATCTGAGGCTGAGCATCTCTAACAGGCATCAGCTCGATTTTCTTGGCAAACTCGGATGACAACTCAGCATTCTTTGTTACAATAGGTTTCCAAGAAGGTTTTTCGAGTCTTTTAATATCTTTTTGACCTACAGAAGAACGGAAGATGAGATAGTTCTCGCCAAAATATTGGTCTGCCAACCGCATCATATCCTCTTTGGTCATATCGCGAATCAGCTGTTCACGCTCAATAAAGACTTTCGGATCAAACTGATTAGTGGCAAGGTCAATCATCGTATAGAACTTACTTCCCTGCGACTCGATGCTTTCATAATAGTCGCGGAGATACTCCATCTTAACTGCCTCAAACAGTTCGTTGCTGAAATCACCCTGGCGGAGACGATCAATGGTACCAAGAACCAACTTCTCTGCCTCTTCGTGAGACTGTCCAGTCATTTTAGGGATGTAGAAGAAGGCGTAGATACCGTTCTCCAACATCGCATAATTGAAAGCACTAGCCTCCATCAATTTGTTCTCTTTCACCAATTCATCAAGAAGTCCAGTCTCTGCTTCATTATTCAAAAGACCACTAAGCATATCCAAAGCGAAGGCCTCTTTATTGCCGCTGCCAACCGTCTGGTACTCAATAACACCCATGTTGACGGGAGTCTCCGCCACGGTGACGGTTTTAATACCTTGGAAAGGAACAACTTCTTTCAACTTGTCTTCTTTCTTAGGAGTAGACATTTTTGAAGCACTCTTTGCAGGTTTTTCGCGGGCATACTCGTTACGGAGTTTGCCTATGGTATTCTCCAGCAACGGCTTAATGGCTTGGCTATCAAAATCACCTACCAAAATTAAGGTCATATTGAATGGATGATAATAGGTCATGAAGAATTTCTCCATCGCAGTAGTCTGCGGGTTCTTCAGATGCTCCTGATAACCAATGACTGGGCGACCGTACGGATGATCTCCATAGGCTGCGGCGATAGCATCCTCAAAAAAGACACTCATCGGTTGGTCAGAATACATATTGAACTCCTCATATACAGCTTCCAATTCAGACTGGAAAAGACGAAAGACGGGTCTACGGAAACGCTCCGTGTAGACGGTCAACCATTTCTCCAACTGATTGGATGGAAACTGGTTATGATAACAGGTCACATCATTGGAGGTGAAAGCATTAACTCCGGTACCACCCATCTTGCTCAAGATCACATCTACCTCGTTAGGGATAGCATACTGTGCAGCCTTGGAACTGGTCTGATTGATCTTGTTCATGATGGCTTTACGCTGAGCATCGTCCGTTGAAGCGTGCAATTCATCGTATAAACGATCAATCTCGTCTAACAATGGCTTTTCCGCTTCCCAGTTCACGGTACCGAGACGATCAGTGCCTTTGAACATCAGATGTTCCAGATAATGGGCCATTCCGGTATTGTCGGCAGGATCGTTCTTACCACCTGCATGCACCAATACTGCACCATAGATGGTCGGTTGCTGATGATCCTCACAAGCCAGCACCTGCATCCCATTTTTCAAGGTGTAGGTAGTAACCTGCAAAGGTTGGGCGAAGAGGGTCAAAACTGAGGCCCAGAGCACCCATAGAAGCAAAAATCTCTTCATTCGTGAAAGATTATTAGAATTCTATAAATTATTTAACAAATTGATCTACAAATTGTTGAATCTGTTCATCAGTTGGGTTGTTGAGCAGTTTGCCCTCACCCCAAGTAAGATTCGGATATGTATTCTTAAGATCAGTACAGGATTTCTCGATAGTGCTGCCGCCAGAAGTGGCAAACGGGATGACAGTCTTACCGGCAAAATCATAACTCTCCATGAAGGTGTTAATGATAGTTGGGGCCGTGTACCACCAAATCGGGAAACCAACAAAGACAACATCATAGTCGCCCATATTCTCGACCTTATCCGTAATGGCAGGTCTAGAAGTGAGATCTTTCATTTCCAAAGAGCTTCTAGACTCCTCATTGCGCCAGTCGAGGTCGGCCTCAGTGTAACGCTGGGCAGGAACGATCTCCTTAATGTCAGCATTGGCAGTCTTAGCGATCTTTTCAGCCACACCCTTTGTAACACCAGTGGCGGAGAAATAGGTCACCAGCACTTTCTTTCCAGCAGGCTCAGCCTTCTCTTGAGCAGGTTTTTGAGCACATGTTGCGCACAAAATCATAATCATAACCGTATAAATTAAGGTCTTTTTCATTATTCTAATATTTTATATGTCAACAAATTGAGACTACTCCATCTCATTCAAAGCAGCTACGCCAGGCAGCACCTTGCCTTCAAGATACTCCAACATAGCGCCACCACCGGTGCTAATGTAGGAGACATAGTCTGCGAGGTTATACTTGTTGATAGCGGCAATGGAGTCGCCGCCACCGATGACAGAGTAAGCGCCTGCCAAAGTAGCAGCAGCCACGCTGATAGCCACAGACTTGGTACCTTTGCTGAATTTTTCCAACTCAAATACACCCACCGGACCATTCCAGAGGATAGTGTCAGAGTTCTTGATGATTTGGGCAATGTTGCGCTGTGTCTTAGGACCGATGTCAAGACCTTCCCAGCCATCAGGAATATTATTGTCGGCAGGAATCAGCACGTTGGCGTCATCACCGAATTTGTCGCCGCAGATACTATCAACACGGCAGTAGAAGTTGGTGCCGGCAGTAGCATTTACCTTATCCAAGATCTCCTTAGCAACGGGCAACATATCAGGCTCATAGAGAGAATTACCGATCTTAAGGCCCATAGCAGCCAAGAAGGTATAGCTCAGACCACCACCCACAATCAAGTTGTCCACTTTCGGCAACAGGTTGTTGAGGATATTGATCTTAGTGGAGACTTTGGAACCACCGATAATAGCGGTGAAAGGTCTGTCGGGCTCGTTCATCACCTTCTCAAGACTCATCACTTCATCATACATCAAATATCCGGCGAATGCCTTACCTGGGAAGCAACGAGCTACCGTAGCGGTAGAAGCGTGCTCACGGTGAGCTGTACCAAAGGCGTCGTTCACATAGACATCACCAAGACGAGCAATCTGTTTAGCAAAATCAACATCGCCTTTCTCCTCCTCAGCATGGAAACGAAGGTTCTCTAACAGGATGATGTCGCCAGGTTTCATGGCAGCGGCCATCTTGGCAGCCTCTTCAGAAAGTACGTCTCCAGCAAATTGCACCGGACGACCCAAAACTTCGGAAACTGTGGAAACAATATGACGCAGGGAGAACTTGTCGTTGACCTCACCCTTAGGGCGTCCTAAGTGGGACATTAGGATGACAGCGCCACCGTCGTTGATAATTTTACCAATGGTTTTGCAGGTACGCTCGATACGAGTAGTATCCGTAACCTGGAAAGTCTCGTTCAAGGGCACATTATAGTCCACGCGAAGCAAAACTTTATTACCTGAGAAATTGAAAGCATCTATTGATTTCATAAGATTTAGATTTTAAGATGGATATTAAGGATTGATATTTGCAAATTTATACAGACACATCCGCCTTGATATGCGGGTGTGGGTCGTAATTTTCCAATTGGAAATCTTCATACTGGAACGAGAAGAGATCATGCACATCAGGATTTATGCGCATTGTGGGCAGGGGGCGGGGCTCGCGCGTGAGCTGTAACTTAGCCTGCTCCAAATGGTTCGTGTACAAGTGCGCATCGCCCAACGTATGGATGAACTCCTTTGGCTTGAGACCGCACACCTGCGCCACCATCATCAGCAACAATGAATAGGAGGCGATGTTGAAGGGCACGCCAAGGAAGACATCCGCACTACGCTGATAGAGCTGGCAGGAGATCTCGCCATTGCAGACATAGAACTGGAACAGCGCGTGGCACGGAGGCAACGCCATCTGCTCAATCTCGCCTACATTCCAAGCGCAAACCATCAGGCGGCGTGAGTCGGGATTGTGCTTGATCTGGTCAATCAGCTGCGCCATCTGGTCGATGGTATGACCGTCAGGGGCAGTCCACGAGCGCCACTGCTTGCCATAGACAGGTCCCAAATCGCCGTTCTCATCTGCCCACTCATCCCAGATGGTCACTTTGTGGTCATTAAGATAAGCGATGTTGGTATCGCCCTGCAAAAACCACAGAAGCTCATAGATGATGGAGCGCAGATGCAGTTTCTTCGTTGTCAACAATGGGAAACCATGAGAAAGGTCAAAGCGCATCTGATAGCCGAAAATACTCTTCGTGCCCGTTCCCGTGCGGTCGCCCTTGAAGGAGCCCTGCTCTAATATGGTGCGCAAAAGTTGCTGATACTGCTGCATATGAAGTTAAAAGTTTTCAGTTGTCAGTTTTCAGTTAAGCGTTGGGAATAGTCTGCACAGTCCAACATCTTAACAATTAATAATTTAATAGTTTAATGATTTAATAAATAAATTATCGACTTTCGAGGCCCTCCAGCATATCCACTACCTTGTCGAGATAGTTGACATCTGCCTTCTCAATCTCACCCTTGTCGCAGAGAGCAGCCAAGTTGGTATCCATAGGCATCTCAGCCAACAGGTCGATATCGAACTCGCGGCCAACCTCTGCAGTATGACTCTCGCCGAAGACGCAGATCTTCTCTCCGCAATGCGGGCAGATAGCATAGCTGTAGTTCTCAACCAAACCCAACACCGGAATATTCATCATATCGGCCATATTGACAGCCTTGGAAACGATGAGTGAAACAAGGTCTTGCGGAGAGGTCACCATAATGATACCATCCACTGTAACGCTCTGGAAGACGGTCAAAGGCACATCACCGGTTCCGGGAGGCATATCTACCAAGAGGAAGTCGATGTCTTCCCAGATAACTTCTGTCCAGAACTGTTTCACCATACCAGCAATCAGCGGACCGCGCCAAACGACAGGAGTCTTCTCATCATGGGTGAGCAGGTTTGCGGAAACCACTTGAATTCCTGTTTCTGTTTTAGCAGGGATTACACCATCCTCATTGCCACTCAGCAAAGTGTGGAGGTTAAACATCTTAGGGATAGAAGGACCGGTAATATCGGCGTCCAAAATACCTACATGATATCCTTTGCGTTGGAGCTGTACTGCCAACAAAGAGGTAACGGAGCTTTTACCAACACCGCCCTTACCGCTGACAACACCGATGACTTTACGGATAGTACTTCTTTTATTCGGTTTTTCGTGGAGATCTTGAGGGTTACTGCACTCGCCCTTTTGGGAACAATTACTGCAGTCATGATTACATTCTGCCATAGTCTTTCTAGATTACTTTAATGTTTTATAATAGTAGTTGTTATTTGTTGAATTCCAACACATTGTCCGGTTCCATAAATATGACTTTCGATGACAACAATCTCGAAAATCCAATACGAAACGGAGGTGCAAAGATACGATTTTATTTGGTACAATTTCGGAATAAAAAAGGGCAGGATCTTTCGAACCTGCCCTAATATTTATAATTTCCGTTAATTGTCAAATACAACGTTATGCTTGCCAAGCTTTAATAGCATCTAGGGTGGCGGCAGGCACTTCAAGTTTCAGTTTCTTACGCAATCCTCCAAGATCGTTAAGAAGTTTGTTAGGGTTAGCCTCCTTGAGTTGCTCTACAGTCAGGATGTTCAGCTTCTTAAGTGCAGGCAGCCACGCGGGATCAATGCCCAATGCGATGAAATCCTCATCTTTAGACACTGGAGCCTTCTTTTCAGGACGCATCTGCGGGAAGAAGAGCACATCTTGGATGGAAGGTGAGTTGGTCATAATCATGGCCAGACGGTCAATACCGATACCAAGACCAGCTGTAGGAGGCATACCGATCTCCAAAGAGCGGAGGAAGTCCTCGTCCAGCACCATAGACTCTGTGTCACCACGTTTGCCGAGTTCGAGCTGATCCTCGAATCGTTTGCGCTGGTCGATAGGATCGTTCAACTCAGAATATGCATTACAGATCTCCTTACCGTTACACATCGCCTCAAAACGCTCGGTAAGACCCGGTTTTGAACGGTGTTTCTTGGTCAGCGGAGACATCTCGATAGGATAGTCATAGATGAATGTCGGCTGGATGAGCTTGGACTCGCAAGTCTCGCCGAAGATCTCATCGATAAGTTTGCCCTTACCCATGGTCTCGTCCACCTTCACGCCTTGTGAGGTGGCGAAAGCAGCCAGTTGAGCCTCGTCCATCTCAGAGATATCCGTACCAGTGAAATGCTCGATAGCCTCATACATGGTATAACGTTTCCAAGGACGTTTGAAATCGATCACATTCTCACCCACCTGAACCTGCGTAGTGCCATGCAGTGCAAGTGCGATACGTTCCACCATCTCCTCAACGGTGTTCATCATCCATTCGTAGTCCTTGTATGGAACGTAGAGTTCCATCTGGGTGAACTCAGGATTATGGAAGCGGTCCATACCTTCGTTGCGGAAGTCTTTGGAGAACTCATAGACACCGTTGAAACCACCGACAATCAATTTCTTAAGATAGAGCTCATCGGCGATACGGAGATAGAGCGTCATGTCCAGAGTGTTATGATGGGTCTTGAACGGACGGGCCGCAGCACCACCATAGAGTGGTTGCAGAATAGGGGTCTCAACCTCCAGATAGCCCTTCTCATTCAAGAAGTTACGCATCGTATTTACCAACAGAGTACGTTTGATGAAAGTATCCTTAACTTGAGGGTTAACAATCAAGTCGATATAGCGCTGGCGATAGCGTTGTTCCGGATCCTGGAATGCATCGTAAACCACACCATCCTTCTCTTTCACGATAGGCAGCGGGCATACTGACTTACAGAGAATGGTGAACTCTTTGACATGAATACTCGTTTCACCAGTCTGGGTCGTGAAAACAAAACCTTTCACACCGATAATGTCGCCAATGTCGAGTTTTTTGAAGACGCTGTTATACATGGTCTTATCTTCGCCTGGGCAGATTTCGTCACGTTTAGCATAAATCTGGATCTTTCCAACTGAGTCTTGGATTACGAAAAAGGAGACAGCTCCCATGATACGCTGGCTCATAATACGGCCGGCGATGCTCACCTCTTGGAAGAGGGTATTGTCTTTTGGAAACTTCTCTAGAATCTCTTCAGTGGTTGCGTTAACTTCGTATTCAGCTGCAGGATAAGGATTTATACCCAATTGCAACAGGTCGTCTAATTTCTTTCTACGGATAATTTCTTGTTCGGATAACTCTGGCATAGTGTCATTTTTTTTAGAGGTGCAAAAATAATAAAAATCTCCACACCAACCGCAATTTCCCATCTTATTAGGGAATAAGCATCTTGACGAAGTGTGGAGATAACAAGAGCGGGCACCGATTGGCGCCCGCTCTTTATGTTGATTATAAGATTAACTGTCTAAAATTATTTAACGACAACTTTAGAAGTATAAACTTTACCATTCTGGGAAACCTTCAACATGTAAACACCAGCTTTGAAGTTGGAAACGTTGATGGTAGTGTTGTTAACAGCGGTCTCGCTGTAAACTTGCTGACCAACGAGGTTGAAGAGTTGAACGGTAGCAGCCTCATCACCAGAGAGGGTAACGGTTACGTTGCTGGTAGCAGGGTTAGGATAAACAGTGATGTTCTCCTTCTCCATTTCCTCAACGTTTACGTTAGAGCAATCGTTGCAGGTAGCGAGGAAGCTGATGCTCGGGCGAAGGCAAGCGGTATAAACTGTACCAGCGTCATAAGCACCGTAGCAGAATACGGAAGAGTTGTACAAGCTGTAGTCATCCAACAACAAGCCATGGTTGAGGTCGTTCATCAACTCGTCAGAACCATAGGTGGTGTAAGCAGGACGAGGATCCTCGTAGCAAATCACGCGGAAGCTGCTAACATCCTCACCAATAACGGAAGAGGTAGTTCTAGCAACACCAGGAACGAAAGAGTAGGTGAGAGCGTTAACTTTGCCAGTAATGTTGTCCAAGCCAGCAGGTGCCGGGAATGTCCAATAGTAGAAATAAGCATCTGGAGCATTGTCTTGGTTGGTCAACAGAATAGTATCGAGGATGATAGTAGCATAGCTGAAGGAAGTTTCAGGGTCCAAAGAAGAAACCATAGCAGGACCATGAGCGGTTGTGCTATAAGGTACATAGTACATAGCGAAGGCAGGACCGTCGTCGGTGCTCAGGTTATATGCGCTCTCATCATCCATGTTTACAACATAACCAATGATCATAGTATCTACTACATTGGTGTCCATGTTGGTACCACGAACATAGTAAACAGCTACTTGAACAGAGTCAATGCTATAGGAGCTAGCAGTGCTGATAACGGGAATGCTCTCACCATTACCGGCAGCGTCCTCATAGAAAGTAACCCAATCATTCCATGTGAAGTCATGCACATGACCCATACCGAAGAATTGAACAGGGCTGTTACCATCAGAGTAAGGATAAACACCAATAGAGTCGCATTGTGTAGGAGGAGCGAAATATTCGAGTTCCTCACCCCACCATACCTCGAGATCCTCGGTATAGTTGAACCAGTAAGAAGTTGCATCCTTAGAGGTGTTCTGAGCCTTCATCTCGGGGTTACCGATCTTGATGGTCATGCCGTCATCCTTAATGGCTCTTTTGGTAGGAGCTACCTGAGCAACACCCATGGAGACGATCAAAACAGCTGTTAACAGAGTAAAAAGCTTTTTCATTTGTCTTTAAATTTTGTGATTAATTTATTGAATTTTATAAACGTTACTTGTCACTTTATTTCAAGTCGGCAAATATACACTTTTTTCAAATAATGCAGAAAAAAAATATCTATTCATAACAACATAACTTTCAATAGACTAGAAAAGCATTGGCAAGTTTAAGTAGGGGTAAAAATACAGCAAAGTAATTCTGTCCGCCATTTTTCACAATAATTCAGAGTGTATTGATTACACAAGGACATCCTCACATGTCTTCACAAAAGAGCCAAATGAATCAAATCTAAAAAATATATACAAAAGTATAATTACTCTGCTGAAACCGCCAAAAAAACAATAAAAAGTGTATTTTTGCGCTCTTTTGTTTACAAGTCGAATTTTATCAAAACCAAACATTATAAAAAGTATGAGAAAACTATGGCTATTTCTGACAATCACATTGTTTGTCAGCACGTTATTCGCCCAAGCACCACAATTTACCCTTATCAGCTCCAATAATCAGGAGGCTGTAATCAAGGTAACCTTTCCCAGTTATGAAACAAAATCTGTCATTGACAATGGCATTAAAATGCAGCATCTGCAGATGCAAGGGGCCTATCCCATGCTCGTAGCCGGTGCCCCAGAACTATTAAAGACTTCCACCTCTATCATCATTCCTGAGAATAGCAACCCGTCGGTAGAGGTCCTCTCTTCCGTTTTCAACATCGAAGAAGATTTTGAATTGGCTCCTTCCAAGGGTCGTCTGCTTCGAAATGTCGATCCCAATACCGTTCCTTATGTCAAAGCTAAAACCTATCATCTTGACAGAATGCTTTATGAGGATACTGTATTATTGAGCAAAGCTTACCAACTGCGTGACTACCATGGAGTTTCCCTGCAGTTTTTCCCCTTTGCCTATAACCCAGTACAAAAACAGCTGAAAGTATACTCCGAAATCACTGTCCGCGTAAAATACAACAGCACGGAATCTGTCCGTCAGGTCAACAAGGTAGCCAGTGTCTTCAACGATATCTATCAAGACCATTTTCTCAACTACAATCAAGTGAGATCCACTCCCCTGGAGGAATTTGGTGAGATTCTCATCCTGGCGCCCGAGAATTTCTGTAGCGCCATGCAACCCTACGCAAACTGGAAAATCAAGAACGGCTACCCCACCGAGATCGTATCACTGTCTGTAGCAGGCTCAACCAGTTCTGCCATCAAAAACTACATCTCCTCTTATTACAACTCCCATAATTTAGCCTATGTTGTTATCGTAGGTGACAACCAGCAGTTCCCGACCATCTCCGCCGGCGGCAATGTTAGCGACAACTACTACGTTGAGGTTGCTGGCAGCGACTATTATCCCGACATTATTCTAGGTAAGATTTCCGCAGAAAATGTGTCTCAAGTGACGACTCAAGTCAACAAGTTCATCCAATACGAACAAAATCCTCCCGTCACTACTCATTTTGACAAATTCCTCGGCATCGCCTCCAGTCAAGGTCCTGGTGATGACAATGAATATGACTACCAGCACATCCGCAACATTGACAATCTTTTGCAGACTTACACCTACACTGGTGGTTTTGAACTATTCGAGGGCAGTCAAGGTGGCTTGGATGCCAGTGGCAGCCCAACAGCGGCTATGGTAACAAGTGCTCTTAACAGTGGTGTTGGCATTATCAATTACACCGGACATGGTGATGTGAACATGTGGGTCACAACCTCCTACAGCAACTCTCACATCAATAACCTGTCAAACGACAACATGTTACCGTTCATTATTTCTGTAGCATGCGTCAATGGCGCCTATTCTGGAGCCACTTGCTTTGCTGAGGCTTGGTTACGCGCCACTCATAACGGACAGCCTTCTGGTGCTGTTGGAGCTCTCATGTCCACCATTAACCAGCCCTGGAACTCCCCAATGTGCGCTCAAGACCACATGAACCAGATGATGACTGGCACATCAAATGTGGTAAGCCAGAAACACACTTTCGGAGGCATCGCCTTCAACGGCATTATAAAAATGTTGGATGAATACCAAGATTATGAAGTAGCCCGTACTTGGATCCTCTTCGGCGACCCTGCCATGATGGTCCGCACCACCGCGCCACAACAGTTGACGGTCAACTACGAGAATATGGTTCCTATGGGCACCAACGAAATCGACTTCACCTGTCCAGTTGAAGGTGCGCGCATCACACTGACATGTCACAATGAGATACTGAGTACAGGTCTGGTGGCCAACGGAACGCTCTCCCTGAACATTCCATCTTCCCTCACACCTGCCGACTCCATTATCATGCTTGCCGCAGCACCCAACTATATTCCAGCTGAAGGTCTCATCCAGTTGTTTGTTCAGAATGGTCCGTACGTCATCTGCAACAGCATAGCACTCAATGACGACGGCAATCAGAATGGGGAAGCCGACTATGGCGAGACCGTCAACGTTAACGCTACTTTCGCCAACGTAGGCAACGAGGCTGCACAAAACATCACAGTCAACATCTCCACCGATGATCCCTACATCACACTGCTCAGCAGCAGTCACAGCATCAGCCAGATAAATGCTGACAACACGGAGACTCGCAGCAATACCTTTTCATTCCGCGTGGCCAACAATGTGCCGGCATTCCACAATGCTACCATTCACATGACCATCAACTATGGTGACAATACCAATGAGAAGAACATCATTATCCCTCTTCACGCTCCCGAGTTAAACATTCTCGAGACTGTCACCATTAACGACGCAACCTTAGGCAATGGCAATGGTCGCCTCGACTTTGGCGAGAACTCCTATCTGCGCGTCAATGTCCAGAACCTGGGCAACGGTCAAGCTGGTGAAGGCACCCTCTATCTCAACAGCACCGACGGCAAACTGCATCTGTACAGACTGCCTGAAGATATCCCTGCAGTGGCTGTCAATGACCAATATGCGGCTCAATACCGTATCAGAGTTGACGAGTCTGTTACCGCATCAGGTTTGGCAGCATTGAGAGCTCTTTACAGAGTTGGCGAATACTCTGTTGAAAAGATTATCTATGTCAAAATCGGCATCTCTGCTGAAGACTGGGAGAGTGGTGATTTCTCCGCTTACTCATGGAATCAAGGTGGCAGTAACGGCTGGACCATCACGACTCAGAATCCATACGAAGGCGACTATGCAGCCCGTTCCGGCGCCATCGGCAACAACACATCCAGCTCAATGACTATCAGCTGGAACTGCGCCATGGCTGACACCATCTCCTTCTACTACTGGGTCTCTTCTGAGGCTGATTACGACTTTCTAATCTTCAAGATTGACAACACAGAAAAGGGCAGTTGGAGTGGAGAAGTTGGCTGGACTCGCGCCGCATTTCCTGTGACTGAAGGTCTCCATACCTTCACTTGGACCTATAAAAAAGACTACATGATGACATCCGGCAGCGACATGGCCAAGGTTGACCTCATTGAATTCCCGAGCAGCAAGACTGCCACCTCTGTGGAAGACCATTTCATGACGAGCACCATCGCTGTGATGCCGAACCCAACAACCGACGTCGTGCGCATCCTCTTGGATGACAACGCTGACCTCGGCAATATCCACTACCAACTCTATGATCTCTCTGGAAGAATGCTGCAACAGGAAGTTCTCAACGACTACATCTCAACTGTCTCACTGAGTCGCTATGCCAACGGCATGTACTATCTTGTAATCAGAGACGACCAGCAGATTCTCCACAACGCTAAAATCATCAAGCAATAATGACTGAAAAACCTCTCATACTAATCGTCAATGACGATGGCTACGAAGCTACGGGACTGGAAGCGATGGTTGAGATTGCCAAGACTTTTGGCGAGGCTGTCGTAGTTGTGCCTGACCGCACCCGCTCTGCCATGAGCCACGCCATCACGATGAACGAGCCACTGCATGTTAAACAATACAAACAGAGAGATGGTGTTAGCTATTGGCGCACCAACGGAACACCTGTAGACTGTGTAAAGATTGGACAACGAGTAGTGCTTCGTGACCGTAAGATCGACTTGATTCTCTCAGGCATCAATCACGGTTCCAACTCCTCCGTCAACGTGGTCTATTCCGGCACCATAGCCGCCGCCATAGAGGCCTCCTTCTCCCACCCAGCAGTAGGACTCTCTCTCTTGGACTACTCCCCTAACGCCGACTTTACTGCCGCTATTCATTTCGGCAAAAAGATTGTCGCTGAAGTTCTAAAACATGGCCTTCCACAGCACACCTGTCTGAACGTCAACTTTCCTAACGTGAAAATAGATGAGATTAAAGGAATACGTGTGACACGTCAGGCCGACACCTATTGGGAGCAAGATCTTGAAGAGCGAATTGATCCGATTGGACGTAAATATTACTGGTTGACAGGCCACTTGGTAGACGTCGATCATAAAGAAGATACATGCGAATGGGCATTGGCACACAATTTTATCTCTGTTCAGCCCGTTCAATATGATATGACTGCTCATCAATACATTAACGACTTAAAATATCTTGAAAATGTTCAATAAACTAAGAAAAGATTCCTACGTGATCGGCATCCTCATGGGTGTAATCGTACCCGCCATTTGCTTTGGCATCCTATACTGCATCCTGGCCCTGCTGATCCACTTCAAGCCGGATATGCTGGTCAACAAACCGAATCTTATGAAGACCATCTTGCCGAAATTCGTTTTAATCGGCATCATTCCCTCAGTCCTACTACTTCGTTACTATCTGCTGAATCTTAAATATGACAAGACTGGACGTGGCATTCTCATTTCCACCTTTGTCATCGGCATCATATTCGCCATCTTACAATTCACTCTGTAAGAGTTGAAATAATCATAAATGAGAAGGCCCGCATTTTATAGCGGGCCTTTTTCATTATAAGATATTAGCAAGTTGTTCTTTCATCTTCTCCAGCTCATCTTTCATCCTCACGACAATTTGCTGTATCTGGAAATCATTGGACTTAGATCCGAGGGTATTAATCTCGCGGCCACATTCTTGAACAATAAAGGCCAGTTTTTTGCCATTAGCATTGGCATCATTCATCGTTTCAAGGAAATAGTTGCAATGCTTGCGCAGACGTACCTTTTCTTCAGTGATATCTAACTTCTCAATGTAGTAGAAAAGCTCTTGCTCAAAGCGATTGGGATCATATTGAGCCTTGAGGTTCATCTCTTCCAAACCTTTCTCAAATTTAGAACGGAGAGTGGCTATACGGTTCTCCTCCAGAGGAGTAACTTCATCGATCATATCACGGATAAGTGTAATACGCTTTTCAAAGTCATGTGCAAGGGTTTCACCCTCTTGGGCACGGAATTCATCCACTTTGGCACAGGCATCGCTTACAGCAGCCGAAAGGGCCTGCCATTGCTCTTCAGTCAGTTCCTCCTGAACAGAAGTCACCACATCGGGCATCCGTAAAACATGCAAGAAGATATCACTTTCTACAGGATTGCCAACCTCAGCAGAAAGTTGCTTCAGGGCTTCATAATATGACTTTGCCAATTCATTATTGATCGTCACATTGTCGGGTGTGCTTTTCTCAAAAGAGATGCTCACATCCACCTTGCCGCGCTCCAGCATTTTAGAAACGAGAGCACGAATTTCTATCTCCTTACTACGGAAGAGAGGAGCAATACGGGTGTTCATGTCCATCTGTTTACTATTCAGCGTACGTATTTCTACATTCACCGCCTTGCCGTCAATGTCTAATGTGGTGCGACCGAAACCGGTCATTGATTTAATCATAACTAAAAATTTTAGAGCGCAAAAATACAAAAATAAAGGGCAGACTATTCAGCCTGCCCTCTATAAGTTTTAAAAGCACAAATTACTTCACAATCAGTTTCTGAGTGGAAGTACCTTGAGCTGTCTTAACATTCACCATGTAGATACCAGCATTGAGGTTGCTGATGTTTACATTGATGAAGTTATTACCTTCCATAACATTCACAGTCTCTGCATATACGCACTGACCCATCAGGTTGTAGATGGAAAGAGTAGCGTTAGCTGTCTCAGTAGAAGAGAGAGCAACATTGACTTGATTGTTAGCAGGGTTAGGATAGATAGACATGCCAGTCAGAGTGTTGTCAGCGATGCCAGTTGCATCGATGCAAAGTCCACTGTAAACATCGGAAATCTTGTTGTAGGTACCGATTTCGTCAGCATCAACCTGCATGTAATACATATAGGACTCCTGACCACCAACGGCTACGTTATTTTCTTTGATTTCACAACCAGCAAAGTAGTCCCATTGCCATGTCATATTGAGTTTGCCATTGACAACTTTAGGAGCTACAGAAGGCCATACGCTCTCACCATCGATCCAAAGAACATCTTGATAGGTGTCCATGGTATAGCTTGACCAATCGTCAATATAGAAACAGTCTTTGTTATAAGACAACCAAGAGGTACCATTTACACCTTCAGTCCAGGTAGCACCACCGTCGGTAGATTTAGCAGCGAAAACACCACGATAGTAAGATTCAGAGTTGATATCAACGAAAGGATAATCGAGAGCAGAGGCGTAGATCATATAGATATTGTCACCATCGATAACCATTTGAGGCATAGAGGTCAAGCTGACGCCGTAGCTCGGGAAGTTACCACCGTTCATGAACCAAGCGGTATCATCGCCATCGAGATCTTGTCTTACGAATACTTTGTGACCAGCAGCAATCAAGGTGTCAGGATCCAAAGTATTTCTAGAAGCTACGATAGGAGCCATAGTCTCATTCCAATAGAGCATACCATCGACACCAGGGAAATAAGAATAAGAACCATCGGTCAGGTTGTCGTTCAAAACGCGGGTAAGACCGAAAGCAACATGAGCGGTACCGGTAGCGGTGAGTGCGATATTGCAGCAACCATCGGCAACGTACGGAGTATCAAGAACCTCAGTAGTAGACTCCAAATAACCATCAGGAATAGGAGAATCTACGATAGTAGTCTTTGTAAAGTTAACACCATTGTCGGAGCTCTTCCACATGAAAATATCGTTCCAAGAGTCAGCAACAAGGATAGCAACATAGTCGCCATTAGCAGCGATAGAATAAGCATCGCCGCTGAATTGAGCAATTTGGGTAGGAGTTACATTACCGACAACGCGAGGAGACTCCCAAGTAACGGTGTTGGAAGAAGCATCGTAAGTACCGCGGATGTAAACAAGACAGGTCTGGATGCCTTGATACATGTAACCAGCGTCAGACTCGGTACAAGCAATCAAGTGGATGGTATTGCCATTGGTAACCATCTGGGGCCACAAGAGGCAGGTGCTGGTAGCAGAACCAGTAGAAGCAGCAGGACCATAGAGATTTGTGAAGGTCCAGTCGCCCGTACCTTTTTGAGGACGAACACCGATAACCAAAGCGTCGGAACCGTTATGGGAAGCGAAGATTTCGCCATCACCAAGAGCGGCTAAGGTAGCCCAACCTGTTCTTACGCTCTCAAGTCTTTCGTTAGAATTGGAAGCATTAATCCAGGATGTGCCATTGTAGTAGTTGTAACCTGTACCACGACCGGTTGCAGTAGGACCACTGGTTGTCCATGATGCAGATACTGTACCATCTGGGAAAGCGATTGTTCTCGGTGCCATAGAACCATTGGACTGCAGATCGTAATAGGTAGCACCGATAGTGCTGCCATTACCCAGGAGAGAATTAAAGTTTTTGGGAACAGCAGTATACTCAGTACCTTTAAGAATTTGAGGATGTGTTACAGCAATCTTAGCTGCATCCTTCTTGCTCATTCTCTGCATAGAGGAGTTTTGAGCCATCAAACCGCCAACGAAAACGAAGGCAACGATAAGAAGTAAAAACTTTTTCATAAATGCGGGTATTTTAATGAATAAATGAATTTAATATACAAAAAGGTTCGCAAGAGCACAAAATCTGCTCTGCGAACCTTAAATTTCGTATTAGTTTTCGCGCTTGTTAGCAGCGTAGTTGATCTTCAAAGCGTTATTCTTACGTAACTCTTGTTTGATCGTATTAACGTAACGCATTTGAACGCTCTTGTCAACTTTAAGGGAGAACGTTAATTTGTCACGCTCATCAGCATCACGTGACTCCTTCTCAGTACCGATGAAGTTCTGAACCTCAGTCACGAGCTCTTCAGCCTTGATAGTCTGGTCGTTGAGCTGAACAGAGACCTCTCCGGGAGGAAGTGTATTCTCATTCTTATTAATAGGAGCACCGATATAGATATTGGCAACCAAAGACTTCTTTTCAAGTTTTTGAATTTCCGTGGCCTTAGGAGCTGTGAAATGGACCTTCAGGGAAGCCTCACGCATAGTGGTGATGACCATGAAGAAGAACAAAAACATGAAGATAATGTCGGACATGGAACCCATATTCAGTTCCGGGGTCTCCTTCTTATTATTCGATTTAAATCTTGACATAATCTTTCAATTTATTAAAGTTTATTGAGCAGCAGGTTTAGCACCGTAATCCATAGGGGGTGCCTCAGAGATACTCATCGGGATAGCCTTGGCGACAGATTTTTGGGCTGCAGAGTCCAACACGCTGAATTTCTTGCCGAAATACTGCAAAGCAGTCTCGTCACGCAATTCGTTGACAGCGCGTTGCAACTCATTTTGCACCTGGACATACATATCGTAGCTAGTACCCTGGTCATTGAGAAGGGAGACAACGCCCTTGGAGACAGCATAGTCGCCAATACCTTCGATCAGCTGATTCTGCTTCTCGGGAAGTTCATCGGAGTTGGTAGGATTGGAGAAGAACTCCTTGGCCTTATCCTTCAATTCGGAAACCATAATGACTTCACCATTGCAAGAGACCTGGTCAAGATAGTTCACGACCACCTCCAACACATTTCTACGTTTGATATCTACAATCTGTTCCTCAGTATCATCGGTTTTTGGAGGGGGTAACTTACGAGGAATACCCTGCTCAGTATTGATGGATGAGGTCAACAGAAAGAAGGTCAACAGCAGAAATGAAATATCTGACATTGCGCCTGTATTTAATCCTGGCGTTTTTCTTTTACTCATTTTAATTTCTATTTTTAATAGCGTTCATAATAGAGGTGACCAAAATAGCCAAAATGGCTGCGAAGAACACCACATAGAATGTGAAGCAAGCGGCGTTAACCATCTTGAATTCGGTCACGGAGGTGTTGTACTTCAAGGCCACAGGAGTCAAGGTGGATGAACCGACTGCATAACCGATCAGAACGATCACTGCCATGAGAGCCAAGACGAGAAGAATCTTATAGGAAGAACGGAAGTTCTTAACGATCTTGATCAATGCGAAGGCAAGCAACAAGAGAACTGTAACGATTGCCAAGCAATAAGCAATGATAATGAATACATTCTGAAGAGTTGTGCTCTTACGGAAACTGGAGAGGTCGCTCTGCAAAGCTGTAAGGTCAGTAGCTTTTTTATTGGCAGAAGCATTAGACTCGATGTTGGTAGCAGTAGAAACCAAAGAGTTAGCAGACTTAAGATAATTACGTTCTGCCAAGAAATCTTGTTTTACCACAGCATATTCATTCTCAAGTTTATGAATGTAGTTCTCGAGATCCTTCTGATTATTGACATTGTTGAAACCATTGATAAAGTCATCTTTCTTGTCACTTTTAGCGAAAAGGCTGGCTGAGTGCTTTGGAAAATCAGCTTTATAAGCAGCTAATTCCTCTTCGTTAGTGATTCTCTTCAATTCAGAGAGAAATGTGAAGAAGATATCCTTTTGCATTTGGGCATCTTTCAGTTCTTTATTGGCTTTATCAAGAGTTTCGCTATTGGATTCAATCCAAGCGGAGAGATTTTCAGGGGTTGCAGCTAAAAGCCCGTCCACCATCTCAGGAGTCTGAGCCTCTACTGTGCGAACTTGGACATATTGTTCTTTCTTGTCGTTGTCAAAACCGAAAGAGAAGACCAGTGCCAGTAAGCAGTCCAAGATAGCTACTGCAAATATGATTATTTTTAAAACTTTATTAGACATAAGAGTAGCGTTAATTTAATTATTGTATATATAATAAAGATGATTAAAATGATGACTACTTATTCTTCACTAAGATATCCATGAAAGAAATAGTAGCATCCTCCATATCGTTCACAATGCTATCGATCTTAGTAAGCAGATAGT
Source organism: Bacteroidales bacterium (assembly GCA_024686335.1). Taxonomy (GTDB): domain Bacteria; phylum Bacteroidota; class Bacteroidia; order Bacteroidales; family WCHB1-69; genus F23-D06. The sequence continues at coordinate 62,786 of JAILCI010000003.1, forward strand.
TGTAGAACACTTGGAGAATCATAGCTGAGATCAAACCGAACACGGTTGTCAACAAAGCGGTTTTCATACCACCAGCGACGATGGTCGGGGAGATATCACCTGCGCGCTCAATGTCATCGAATGCTTGAACCATACCGATCACAGTACCCAAGAATCCCAATGAAGGAGAAAGGGCGATGAACAAACTGATCCATGTCATGTTGGTTTCCAGATTAGCCATCTGGACACCACCATAAGAAGTCAGAGCTTTCTCAACGGAGTCGAGACCCTCATCATAACGGTCAAGACCTTGATAGAAGACAGCTGCGAGCGGGCCTTTCGTATCACGGCAAACCTCCTTAGCTTTCTCAATACCACCATTCTTAATAGCATCCTCAACTTTATTTAAAAGTTTCTTGGAGTTAACAGAAGAGAGGTTGAGGTAGAAAATACGCTCAATAACGAATGCAAGACCTAAAATCAAACAGATGAGCACCGGGGTCATCCACACTGCACCACCTTGGATGAATTTGTCTTTCAAGACATAGTGCAGACCATGATTCTCAGCCTCATCGGGATCTGAAGTCAATTCTGCAGGAGCGACTTCAGGAGCTGCCTTGGCAGTGTCCACTGTCTGCTCTGTAGCGGCTTTGTCAGTTTTCTTTGAATTTTGAGCAAATGCGTTGTTTGCAATACCGAAGGTTAAGAAACCAATTACGGTAAGTAATGCGATTAGCTTTTTCATAATGATTTTTGTGTTTTAAATTTTAAAATAACTTTTTAATTTATAATATCTTACTTCTTTAATTTCAAATTCCCGCGGAAAGACTGGGATTCGAACCCAGGAAGCGCTTTTGGCGCTTACACGCTCTCCAGGCGTGCGCCTTCGACCACTCGGCCATCTTTCCTAATTAAGGCGGTAAAAGTACAATTTTTTTTGAGACAAAACATATATTTTCCAATATATTTTTTTGATGAAAAAAAATTTTGAATTTTTATGATAGACACATTAAAAAAAAACATACTTTTGCAGTCTAATAAAAATCGATATTAATCAACTTTATTATTCACAAATTAAAATCAACAAAAAATGAAAAAATTATTTAGTGTATTGGCTATTGCAGCCATGGTAGTTTTCACGCTCACTTCTTGTGATCATAATACTGATCCTACTGTTGCCGATTATCTCTGCCAATCCAAAGGCTGGGTACTCTCCGCAGCTACTTCCTCTCCCGCTTATGACTTAAGCGATGGTACGCATGTTACCGACCTCATGACCGAAGGTTATCTCGCCGCTTGTGAGTTGGATGACATCATCACCTTCAACGCTAACGGCACGATGTCCATCAAACCTGGTGCCAACATCGATCCTGCATTCGGTTATCAGCAAGAGGTTGGTTCCACCTGGAAATTCAACGAGGACTCCACCGTTCTTTATTTCCAAATTCCGTTCTTCTACAATGATGACTACACCACTTTCGATGCTGAGTTCGAGAATGCTAAGATCATCTACATCCAAGAGAACGAGATGAAGCTGGCTTACACCTTCAACGACGAACTGGGTGCAAAGGGTGAATACACCTTCTACTTGACCTATGTTCCTGCCAAGTAATTTTTGAAAATCCTATAAACCTTAAAATTTTATTACAATGAAAAAAGTATTCTTAGCATTATTATGCGCTGGATTGTTCTTCGCTTGTGGTAACAAGAAAACTGCTGAAGAACCCGCTATTGACTCTACAGCATGTCAAGAAGAAGTAGTTGTTGACGAACCCGTTGCTGACGAACCCGTTGCTGAAGTAACTGAGGCGCCTGCACAAGAAACCAAAACTACTACCACTTCTGGAAAGAAACAGACTGTAAAGCAAAACGCTCAACAGGCTGCCGAGAACGTAGCTAACGCTGCTATCGACAAAGGTGAGCAAGCTGCTACCGAAGCTGTTACTACAACTCCGACACAATCTAAAAGAAGAAGATAATCATTATCTTACCAACAAAAAGGGGATCATTTATGGTCCCCTTTTTTGTTGCCCAACATCCACCTTCATCTCTTTCTTATTTGACAAGAATTTTGTACCTTTGCAGCGTTTTTCAAAACCATTTTATTTAATAAAATAATAAAATACAATTAATATAAATCGCTGATAATGAAGAATACTCCTATCCCTGTTGACATTGTTGATCAGATCGTGACAGAACGTGGAATTAAAGAGGTGAGCAAAGCCTCTATCCGAGAAGTAAAAAGACTTATTAATGACATTGAAAAAGCTAGCGGACAAGAATTCGTCCGCATGGAGATGGGCATTCCAGGACTTCCTCCCTGCCAAGTAGGTGTAGAAGCACAAATTGAAGCCCTCAAAAAAGGTGTCGCCGCCATCTATCCTGACATAGAAGGTATCCCCGAACTCAAAAAAGAGGCTGCACGCTTCGTCAAAAACTTCATCGACCTCGAAGTAAAACCCGAAAACTGTATTCCGACCGTTGGTTCTATGATGGGCGGTATGGCCGGATTCATGACATTCGTACGCTGCCGCAAAGAACGCGACACCACCCTCTTCATCGATCCTGGTTTCCCTGTTCAAAAACAACAGCACCGTGTGCTGGGCCTCAAATATGAGACCTTCGACGTCTACAATTTCCGTGGACCTAAGTTAAGAGCTAAACTGGAAAGCTACCTTGAGAAAGGTAACATCCACACTATCATGTACTCCAACCCTAACAACCCGTCTTGGATCTGTTTCACCGAAGAGGAACTGCAAATCATCGGCGACGTGGCCAACAAATACGACGTGTTCGTCTTCGAAGACCTCGCCTATTTCGGCATGGACTTCCGTCAGAACATCTCCGCTCCTGGCATCCCGCCGTATCAGCCGACCGTTGGTGACTACACCGACAACTACGCATTGCTGATTTCCGGTTCCAAGGCCTTCAGCTATGCAGGTGAGCGTATAGCTATCATGGTTATGTCCGACAAACTGTATAATCGCGAATTCGACGACCTGGTTCCCTACTTTAATATGAAGCAACTGGGCCGTGCAATCATCTATGGTACCGTCTATGCTATCAGTTCCGGTGTCTCCCACTCCGCACAATATGCTATGGCTGCCATCCTAAAAGGCTGCAACGATGGTACATACAACTATATCGAAGACGTGAAAGAGTATGGCGAAAAAGCCAAGATCATGAAGAAAATCTTCACCGACAACGGTTTTGAAATCGTTTATGACAAAGATGGTGACAAACCATTAGCAGACGGTTTCTATTTTACCGTCGCCTATCCTGGCATGAGCAGTGACGAACTGTTGCACGAATTGCTCTATTACGGTGTAAGTGCTATCTCTTTGACCACCTGCGGTAGCGATCGCACCGAAGGTCTTCGCGCCTGCGTCTCCCTGACCCCGCGCAGTCAGTTCCCATTGCTGGAAGAGCGCTTGAAGCTGTTCCACGAAAACCACAAGTAAGTTGATAGTTGACAGTTAATAGTTGACAGTTAATAGTTATGGGGGATTTGAGAGAATCCCCCTTTTTTACGCAGAGAAAGGACATTTTTTGTACTTTTGCGGTCTTAAAACTTTTCATTATGGCCAATTTAAAAGATTTATTTCATTCTTCAGGGTACAAGGCTTTCATGAAGAAAATTCTGATTTATGCTCTGATTGTCCTCATATTAGGAGTTGTATTCTGGATATGTAAATTGCCTGGTGGAAATGTCATGACCATAATTGGAGGCGCCACCCTCGTCTTTTGGTTATTATTTTTCATTTTCGGCAAAATTGTGGGATAAATTCACTATCAATTCTCCATCATGAACAAATACGAAACACTCCCCTCGCCTTGCTACATTCTTTCGGAGGCGGCATTGGAAGCCAATTTGCAACTACTCAACCTGGTAGAAAAAGAGGCTAATGTCTCTATTATCTGCGCTTTGAAGGGTTACTCATTTTGGCGCTCATTTCCTATGGTGAAACAGTACCTCACTGGCGCCACCGCCTCGTCTTTGAATGAAGCCAGACTCATTTCGGAAGAGATGTGCTGCGATGCGCATACATACGCTCCCATCTATTTCGAGCAAGAGTTTCCTCAAATGCTAATATACAGCAGTCATCTGACATTCAACTCGTTAGGCCAATGGGAAAAATACAGAGAGATTGCTCTCAACTATCCCAAAAAGGTTAGTTTTGGCTTACGTGTCAACCCGGAATACTCCGAAATTGAGACCGATCTCTACAATCCCGCGCTACCGGGTTCTCGCCTTGGTATCTTAGCAGAGGACATGCCAGAGTCTCTGCCAGAAGGCATCGAGGGATTACATTTCCACGTACTTTGCGAAAACGACAGCTACGCATTAGAGCACTGCCTAGAGGCCTTTGAAAAACGTTTCGCACCTTACATCCGTCAGTGCCGATGGGTCAACTTCGGTGGTGGGCACCATATTACCCGAGCCGACTACAACATACCACATCTTATACAACTACTCAAGGATTTCCGCAGTCGCTACCCGAATCTTGAAGAGGTCATCCTCGAACCTGGCGAGGCAGTCGGTTGGCAAACGGGCGTGCTGACCTCCACCGTAGAGGACATTGTCGTTAACAAAGGCATCAAAATCGCCATGCTCAACGTCTCCTTTGCCTGTCACATGCCCGACTGTCTGGAAATGCCCTACAAGCCGACCGTCATCGGAGCACATGAGCCAACAGAAAACGATAAGTTCGTCTATCGCCTTGGCGGATGTTCCTGTCTTGCAGGCGATTATATCGGCATGGGCGACTTTGCCTTTGATGAACCGCTGGAGATTGGTGACAGAATCGTTTTCGACGATATGATCCATTACACGATGGTCAAGACGACCTTCTTCAATGGAGTCCCCCATCCGTCTATCGGAGTAATCCACACGGACGGAGAGTTTGAGTTGTTGTCGGAGCCTGGCGACTACTTGTCATACAAATCAAAATTAGGGTAATGAGGGTGGTCGATGCACGCATCGACCCTACAACGACAAACTATATGAACTATACGCTTAAGAAACGGACACACGAAGGACACGAGGAGATCTTCGATCCTGCTCGCCGCAAATGGGTGGTACTCACCCCTGAGGAGATGGTGCGCCAGACCTTCATACTGTTTCTGCTCAACGAGCGTAAGATTCCCATCACCCACATCTCCGTGGAGAAGGTTATCAAGGTCAATGGGATGAAGCAACGCTATGATTTGGTGGTCTTTGATCCGGAAGGAAAACCGTGGATGGTCATCGAGTGCAAAGCTCCGCACATCAAGTTGACTCAGGAGGTTATAGCCCAGGCTGGGCGTTACAACAAAGTCCTCCGCGCGCCCATCCTTGGTGTCACAAATGGACAGGAGAACATCTTCTTCTCCATCGATTTTGATACGGAGAAGATTACGTTGCTATAGGAGAAAACTGCGTCCTCGCAGTTTTATTTTCTAAAACATCCTTAAAAGCGGCCTATCGTTCTGTAGGGTCGATGTGTACATCGACCACAAGTTTTGAAATTATTTTGTAATACGAACTGCGAGGACGCAGTTCGCCCAAGCGGGACGCCACAGACAAAAAAAATAAGGGAGTTATATACATGATGGCACAACAAAGATGAGTACAAAGTCTAAAATATTGCATTTTACCCCTCCCCATAATGATTTACCTAGGTACTTGCCCATAGAGCACGCGGGCGGGCGGGCCGACGTGCGGTGCGGACGCGGTGTGAATGGCCGGCCTCCAACAGCGGCGTGCAAAGGCGCTTGCGTTTACAAAAATGCATGCCTTCCGTGTATTTTCCCTTTTGCTACATGCTGCATTTTTGTTCCCGTTTGCCGACGCTGTCAGAGGGCGGACAGAGCGGGTGGGATTCATGTCGGCTTGATCTTTTGGCAACTTTTCTATCAAGAGAAAAGTTGAAGAATAATATTTTTGGGAGTTGCCTGCCATGAAGCCCTTGTCTCCCTAAAGAAAATGTCTATCAGCAACAAACTTGGGCATACATGGTGCCATCAGATATATAGTTCCCAAAAATAATATGAATGCTAAATAACTGACAGAAAAGTAAAAAAACGTCTTTTTTATGATGTTTTGACTATCATCATATCACTTATTTTGTTACCTTTGCCGCCTATTATCTAAAATAAAAATAACTTATATAATAATCAACAAATTAACAACTTATGGCAGAAAAGAAATTTATGACATGTGACGGTAACTGCGCTGCTGCGCATGTAGCCTACATGTTTAGCGAAGTAGCCGCTATCTACCCTATCACCCCGTCAAGCCCTATGGCAGAATATATCGACGAATGGAGTGCAGGCGGCAGAAAGAACATTTTCGGTGAGACCGTTAAAGTGGTCGAAATGCAATCCGAGGCTGGTGCCGCTGGTGCCGTTCACGGTTCTCTGCAGGCTGGTGCCTTAACCACCACCTATACCGCATCACAAGGTCTCTTGCTGATGATCCCCAACATGTACAAGATCGCTGGTGAGTTACTTCCCGGCGTATTCCACGTGTCTGCACGTGCTTTGGCTGCTCAGGCATTGTCCATCTTCGGTGACCACGCCGACGTGATGAGTGCCCGCCAGACCGGTTTCGCCATGCTGGCTACTGGTTCTGTTCAAGAGATCATGGACCTCGCTCCTGTGGCTCACTTGGCCGCTATCGAGGGTCGTGTTCCCTTCATGCATTTCTTCGACGGTTTCCGTACCTCTCACGAGATTCAGAAGGTAGAAGCCACCGATCAAAGCAAAGTAGAGAAATTGGTTAACTGGAAAGCCCTCAAGGAGTATCGTGAGCGCGCTTTGAACCCCGAGCACCCTGTGACCCGCGGTACCGCTCAGAACCCTGATATCTATTTCCAGACCAGAGAGTTACAGAACAAATACTACGATGCTCTTCCCGACATCGTGGCTAAATATATGAAGAAGATGAGCAGAATCACAGGTCGTGAGTATGCTCCCTTCACATTCTACGGTGCACCCGATGCTACCGACGTTATCGTTGCTATGGGCTCCATCACCGACGTCATCAAGACTGTCATCGACAAGGAGAACAAGGGCGGCAAGAAACTCGGTCTCGTCAGCGTACACCTCTATCGTCCGTTCAGCGTGAAATACCTCATGGCTGTTATGCCGAAGAGCGTTGAGAGAATCTGCGTTCTCGACAGAACCAAAGAACCCGGCGCTAATGGCGATCCTTTGTATTTGGACGTTGTAGAAGCTTTCAAAGACGCTGACATCAAACCGATGATCATCGGCGGCCGTTTCGGTCTCTCCTCCAAGGACACCACTCCGGCACAAGTGTTGGCTATCTACAAGAACCTCGCTTCCAACAAACCGATGAACCAGTTCACCGTCGGTATCAACGACGATGTTACTCATCGTTCTCTCAAAGTTGGTAAAGAGATCTCCATCCTGCCGAAGGGCACTTTCGAAGCCAAATTCTACGGCCTCGGTGCTGACGGTACTGTGGGTGCAAACAAGAACTCCATCAAGATCATTGGTGACAACACCGACAAATATAGCCAAGCTTACTTCGACTATGACTCCAAGAAGTCTGGCGGTTACACCTGTTCTCACCTTCGTTTCGGCGACCAACCCATCCTGGCTCCTTACCTCGTGGGCACTCCCGACTTCGTAGCTGTTCACGTTCCTTCCTATCTGAAGAAATATGACTGTCTCCGCGGTTTGAAGAAGAACGGTACCTTCTTGTACAACTCACCGTGGAGCGTTGCTGACACCAAGAAACATCTTCCTGATTTCGTGAAGAAATACTTGGCCCTCAACAACATCAACATGTACATCATCGACGCTACCAAGATTGCTGGCGAGATTGGTCTGGGCAACCGTACCAACACCATCCTGCAATCCGCATTCTTCAAGATTTCCGGCGTTATTCCTTACGACCTCGCTGTTGAGCAGATGAAGAAATTCATCGTGAAGTCATACGGCAAGAAGGGTGAAGACGTTGTGAAGATGAACTATGCAGCTGTTGACCGTGGCGGTGAAATCCAAAAAGTGGAGATCCCTGCTGAATGGGCTAAATTAGAGTGCAGCACCGATTTCGTATTCGAGCACAACGACAAAGATCCTGAGTTCATCAACAAAGTGATGCGTCCGATGGTTGCTCAATGTGGTAACGACCTGCCTGTAAGCGCTTTCAAAGAGATCGTTGACGGCACCTTCCCGGCTGGTACCACCGCATACGAGAAACGTGGTGTCGCTACCGTCGTTCCTGAGTGGGATCCGACCAAATGTATCCAATGTAACCAATGTTCTTTAGTATGTCCTCACGCTGCCATCCGTCCTGTAGTTATGACCGACGCCGAAATGAAGAAGGCTCCGAAGTCTATGACCGCTATCGATGTAAAGGTTCCGAAGGAACTCGCTGGCATGCATTTCCGTATGCAGGTTTCCGTTCTCGACTGTACGGGTTGCGGCAACTGTGCTGACGTTTGTCCTGCTAAGGAGAAAGCTCTCACCATGAAACCGTTCGAAGGTCAGCTCGGTGAAGCTAAAAACTGGGAATATGGCCAGAAGAAAGTCACGTACAAAGACAACCTCATCGACAAATTCGCCAACGCTAAGAACAGCCAGTTCGCACAGCCGTTGTTCGAGTTCTCCGGTGCTTGTGCCGGTTGCGGTGAGACTCCGTACATCAAGACTATCACCCAACTCTTCGGTGAG
>JAILCI010000028.1 GCA_024686335.1 Bacteroidales bacterium
GGTATCCAACGCCATTTTGCGAATGGGCAAGGTGGGGAACAAGCGTTTAAAGTTTTCCAAGGCGATGCCAAAGTATGCTTTTGCCGCATTGTTATGTTCCAGTTCGTCAGGCAGTTCGCTGTCGGTGTGGTTTAAAACATCCTCTTTGTACTGCATCATCTTTTCTAAATACTCGTTGTCGGAAAGACGTCCTTGCTCATACAGTTCTATGGCTTCCTTTATTAGTTGGGAAAACTTTTTATAGAATGCAGGATCTGAATCTATATTTTCCTGTATGTATTTGGCGGTCCTTGTGGCAATAGTATCGGCTTTTGCTGCTGTACCAACTACACTGTCCACCTCTTTTTGAAAATTCTCTTTGTCAAAAATGTTAACTAGATTTGTGATGATTTTTACAGCATCGCTTTCCACGTGGTGGTTGATGAGTTTTTCAATTCTAGCTTCGTATTTTTTATAATCTATTGTGTCGGAATAGCGGAGTTGCACAGCGGTACGCAGTTTTGCGAACATGTTGAAATCATCCTTGTAGCGTTGAATTGTTTTTTCATCGGTTTGCTTGTGGAAATCTAAAGTGGATAAAGCTAACTGCAGTACAGAAGAGTATGCTGATAGTCGATCGTAAAACTCATGTCGACGGTCCTCCAAACGCAATGATTGTGCGTAGGTTTCCATATCACGCTTGTTTGGAATCATTTTGAACATCTCCCAGAGGTCTGAATGACGTTGGGGTAATTCTTTGATTTTGTCGTTTACAGAAGCTAGTGTGTCGAGAAAGACTTGCTTATCATCCTCGTCGTATTCTGAGTAGACAGTTAATGTACTGTCCAACTCTCTCAAAACGCCATAATAATCAATAATATAGCCGTAGTCTTTGCTTTTATAAGTGCGATTCACACGAGCAACAGCTTGCAATAGTGTGTGCCCTGTCAGATTCCGGTCCAGATACATTACCGCCACTTTGGGCTCGTCAAAACCAGTCAACAGTTTATCCACTACAATCATGATTTCAGGGTTTTCCTGGTTCTTGAAACGGGCTATAAGGTTGTCTTGATATTTTTGTGGGGTGCCGTGCTCATCCATCATCCGCTTCCAGAACTCCTTAACCTCTTGTGCTGTGCCGCCATACGCAATCTCTTCTCCTTCTCGATCATCGGGTGCAGTAATCAGCACTTCCGAGCTGATTTTTCCTATCTCGTCCAAATATTTCTTATATAGAATAGCAATCTTCTTTTTGGGAGTTACTAACATGGCTTTGAATCCGGTATCTTGCCAATTGTCAGCATAGTGTTTGGATATGTCGAGCGCTATAGAGTATATGCGCTGCTCGGTTTCGCTAAGACTGTCGGCACGGGAGAATTTCTTTTTGAGGTCAGCGGATTGATATTCCGTCAGATCTTCGCACACGCGGTCGAAAAAACTGTCAATAGGTCCCTCGTTAACTGTTTGAGGAACAATGCGCCCCTCGTATAGCAGGGGCACTACGGCTTTGTCGTCAACAGCTTGTTTTACCGTGTAAACGGGTTTGATGATTCCTCCGAAGGTGCGTGCCGTGTTTTTGTCTTTCTTCATGAGAGGTGTTCCCGTGAAGGCGATTTTACAGGCATTGGGCAGGACCCGAGTCATTTGGATGGCCAGCTCTTTGTATTGACTCCGATGAGCTTCATCAATAAGAATAAAGGTGTTGGGATCTTCGAGAGGATGCTTGATTTTTTTGATCGCTGTGGCGAATTTGTTGATGACGGTAGTGATGACGGCATCGGTTTCACTTTCCAAAAGTTCCACCAACCGTTTTCCCGTAGTAGCATTCTCCACCTGTTTGCCACATTTGCGGAAAGTCTTGGTTATCTGGTCGTCGAGATCGGTACGGTCGGTGACCAGCACAAGACGCGGATTGGGGATACTCGGTTCTTGGGCTAATTTTTGGGCCAGCATCACCATAGTGAGTGACTTGCCACTACCTTGAGTGTGCCACACCACACCGCCGTTGCGCCGTCCGGCCTCGATGGTCTTCACGCGTTCCATCGTCTCCTTCACAGTGAAAAACTGCTGATAGCGCGCCAATTTTTTCACACCGGCATCGTAGATGGTAAAGTGGAAGATGAGTTCTAACAAACGCTCGGGACGGCAAAGGTTGTAGAGATACTCATCTTGAGGTGTGGTATTCCTGTCAGCAACAATATCATGCAGTTTAGCTTTATACTCATCTGCGGCCCATTTGCTGAGAAACATTTCGTGCCATTTGCTCCAGAATTGTGCTGAAGATCCAGTTGTGGCGTAACTTCCGAAGCTGTTGCCGATTGCCAGCAACAGAGCACTGTAGACATAGAGACTGCGGATGCCGTCTTCCTTTTGGTTGCGAAGATGCTGCGATATGGCCTGCTCCTCTGCACCTTTGATGTCGGGACGTTTACATTCGATAACCACTAATGGGATGCCGTTCACAAACAGCACGATGTCGGGACGGTAGGTGTCGGTTGAGCCCGTGCGGGAGACCGCGTATTCTTCTGTAACGTGGAAGATGTTGTTCTCGGGGTGTTGCCAGTCGATGTAGCGCATGGTGTAGCTCTTCTTGTCGCCATCGATGCTCTGCTCGAAGGCCTTGCCGAGAGTGAGCATGTTGTAGACAATCTCATTGCCGCTGATATAGCCGCCCTCCATGGGCACGTTACGCATGGCGTTGACACCGTTTTCGATATTCTGTTCCGAGAAGCGCGCCTCGCTATGACTGCCGATGCGGATAGAGTTGAGCGCGCGCAGTTGCTGTCGCAGCACCTCTTCCAGCAACACGTTGGAGGTCTTCCCGCCGCGCATTTCCATAGCGTCATCCGGCGAGAGATACTGATAACCCAGCTTTTGAAGGAGTTCCAGCGCTGGGCGTTGGCTGATGTCGTTTTCTTTGAAGGAGATAAGGGACATGATTGTTTTATTTTTTCTTTTTATTTGTCAATGCTTTTTTTTCTTCGCTTTTCAGGCGACGTTCCACTTTCTTTACATCTTCGGC
>JAILCI010000044.1 GCA_024686335.1 Bacteroidales bacterium
TGCGATGGCCGAATTTGGTAACAGTCTCCCCTCCTACAAACAGATTGAGGAACTAATTGAAAAATGTGAGTGGGAATGGAATGATAAGAGAAATGACGGTTACACGGTGACTGGTCCTAACGGCAAATCTATTTTCTTCCCCGTTATACGGAAGACTCGTGATTGCAACGGTGAGTGGTATGAAAACTTGCTCGGTGGTACTGTGCCTGGCGGTAGCTTTTGGTCTTCCATGAAAGAGGGAAATGGGAATGCATGGACTTTAAGATTCACATGGAATGGCAAGGATGTTGCCGAAAGCCAAAGATGCAATTGGATTGGCGTTCGACTTGTGAAGAATAAATAATGATATGAAATTTTAAAAAAAGAGACGCACGTTGGTGCGTCTCTTTTTTTATTCGATGATTAAGACGTTCCATGGAACGTCTCTACCCTATTTTACGAATGGTTTCAGATCTTTGGCAGCCTCTTCAGCGGTGATGCGTTTGCCACCATTGTCGAGGTCGATAATAACGTAACGATCATGGCCCATGCCGAGCTCTTTCATATAGCTGAGCTGTCGCAAGCCGTGGCGACTCTCAATACGTTCTACCATATCGTGATGCTCCTCAGCAGTCATAGCGTAGATAATGTCGACGCATGCCTGGTCGATAGCCAGAAGATCGGTAGAAGAGAGAATGCCCACATTAGGCGTTACAACGGGTTCAGCTTCCAGACCTTCACAGTCGCATGATACAGACATATTGCGCATCACGTTCACATAGCAAACTTTCTCCCCAAAATAGTCGATGGTGGCTTTTGTGGACTCGGTCATTCTCTCCATGAACTCCTCTTCGGCGATGTCCCACTGGTTAGGTTGGCCTGGAGTAGTATGGATCCAAGCCTTGCCCACGCGACCGTCGGCACAACCGATACCAATGTTCTTGTTACTACCACCAAAACCGCCTTGTGTATGACCTTTGAAATGGGTTAATGCTACTAAAGAGTTGTAGTTTGTCAAGTGACTGCCCATAGACATACGCTCGAACCATTTGCCGCCTTTTACAGGTAGTGTCACAGTGTCCTCTTCGTCGAGAATATCTACAGGACAGAATGTCCAACCGTTGACTTTCAAGGTGTTGCGATGCAGTTCGGTCGTGTAGCGATCACCCTCATAATAGGTGTTGGTCTCGATGATATTAGCACCTTGCAAGTCCTTTTCCATCAAAGCCTTCACCCACTCACTCGGGATAATATTAGGACCGTTCTGTTCGCCGGTATGGAGTTTTACTCCCACTTTGCCGGAGATTCTGCCGTTAACTTTCTCATACGCTTTGATGAGACCTTCGGCGGAAAGGTCGCGAGTAAAATAAACGACGGCCTCATCGCCAGTGCGTTGGTCGTAGGGCACATACTTGTTACCATCAGTGCCGGGAACGGGATCTTTAACCATAGTTTCTTGATTTTCTGATTTTTGCGCTTTGCCACTACATCCAGCCAGAATAAGGGCTGCTAGGGCGAGGATAAATGTTCTTTTCATTATTTGATATTTTGAGATGCAAAAATAGAAAAAATGGATTATCAAGGTATGAAAGACGTCATGACAAAGTGAAAATAACTTCTCAGCAAAGTGGTTGAATAAGAAAAAATATACTTTTGCATACTAATTCACATAAAATATGGCAAATAAACTGATTTACACCACGGTGGATGGCAATATGCAAGTGGAACATTATAGCGACCATATTCATCTTTGTCGCATCAGCGAAGGAGGCACATGCAACACTGTCGTTCGAGAGAATATGCTAGTGTATGTCTATTCAGGCGAGGTGGATTTTATGGTTGGCGGTCATACAACCACATTGCGCCCGGGAGGGACCTACCTGCTGCGTCGCAATCATAAAGCACAGAAGCGTGCTCACACAGGACCGCATGGCGAACCGATGGAGGGAATGTTCATCTATCTGCCCCAGCGTATGATGCGTCGTTTAGCACAAGAATTGCGCATAGACTTATCGGATGTCAAGAGTTGGGGACGTAACCGATCTTTTGTGTTATTGCCTGAAAACCCGATGCTAGACCACTTCTTTGCCTCTCTGCGGAGTTATTTCTCCTATGACAATTTCCCATCTGAGAAACTGTTTGATGTGCGTGTGATGGAATTGGTGCTCACAGTGCTGGAAATCAAGCCAGAGTTGAAATCTGTATTGTTTGATTTTACAGAAATTGGGAAGATAGACATTGCCCAGTTTATGGAAAACAATTACACCAGTGTTTTATCCCTTAACGATTATGCTCACTTCACCGGTCGGAGTCTATCTGCTTTCAAAAAGGAGTTTTCTGAGATATATGGTATGCCGCCAATGCGTTGGATAATTGAGCGTCGGTTAGAAGAGGCCCATCGTCTTATAACTGCCGGACGGAAACCTAAGGATGTGTATACGGAGGTCGGTTTCAAGAATTTGAGTCATTTTTCGAAGGCTTTCAAGCAGAAGTTTGGCATAGCGCCATCTGAAGTTTGCCGATAGAGAAATCAGCATGCCCGGAATTTTTCTATTTTTGCCGCCCAAATGATCTACCTCATATTAGCCATAGTATTCTCTGCTGGTGTCTTTGTCACCATGCGCTTCTTCAAGCGCTTTGAATTGGACAATCACCAGGCTTTGATGTGGAACTATGTCTTCGCCACCATCACAGGATTTTTGATTTGCAAACGTTTTGACACAATTCCCCAGTTAGTCAGCGAGCCGTGGTTTGGACTCTCTATTTTAACAGGTTTTTGGTTCATCTTCACATATCTGCTCATGACAGCCTCCACACAGACTTCGGGGGTTACCATCACTTCTCTTTCCAGTAAGCTGTCTGTGGTACTGCCCACTTTAGCTGGTGTTTTTATTTTTCAGGAACAGTTGAATCCGACAGTTGCCACCGGCATCATTTTAGCTCTAGTAGCTTTAGCCTTGGTGGTGGGTGGAAAAGATAATGCGAATGATAATATCCACAAAACCAGCTGGTTATTACCAATTCTCATCTTTTTTGGCACCGGCACGGGCGATATTTTGATGAAACTCAACGAACAACGCAATGTTGCCGACAATATGGGTTTCATGATTGCTTTCATCTATCTGATAGCCCTATTATTCGGAATTATCTTGGTAGTCTACGATCTGGTGAAAGGGAAATCCAAATGGCAAAACAAGAGCATTCTTGGAGGAATTGCTTTGGGTGTCATCAACTTCTTCTCCACATTCTGCATTTTCAACGCTATGCGCTTTTTCGACAATGTAGTGCTTTTCCCTATCTATAATATCGGAGTCGTCTGCCTTACCGCACTTATCGGCTGGCTTCTTTTCAAGGAAAAACTTACTTGGAAAAACTACTTGGGACTTGCTATCGCTATTATTGCAGTAGTACTGATTACGGTAAAACATTAATGTTAAGCACTATGCAGCATTCAGAGATTTCTCATCCTGCGATGCTTTAACACTCTTTCCTTCCTTTAAAAAAAGGGCAACGAATGCCAATGCACTGATTGTTTTGTGAAGAATAGGTACAGACAATCTTATCGGCTTTCATCTCTATGTTGAAATGTTCCTTCACAAACTCAATTGCGGACAATATAGAGAGGTATGAGTCTCGTTTACAGCAGCGCGGGCCTCCGATGTCAGCAATAGCATTCAGAGAACGAGCAGTCATCTTATGCGACAGGGCAAAGGGTTCCTGCGCTAGAGGTGTCGATTTGGTGATGATGGAGACAAACATCCCGGAACTGATTCCCGCTCCACAGGCACCCCAGAACCCACACGCGCCTCCTGGCACTTTTTTTCCTCGACTAATCATTTCTGACAAAGCAACTGGCAAGTCGATGTCGCCACCAGCATTCCGATAAGCAGTAAGCAGGGCCGCACCTACCATCACATGGTGCTCCGGACCGTGCGTGTGACAGAATGGCATTGCCATCATCTTCTGGATAATTTCAATAGGATTGATGGAGGTCTCCACAAGACAGAGTCCCGTAATCATATCTAAACCGGCAGTATGACATTCGTCACACACATAGTGACCTTTGACACAACGAGTTTTGCTATCTATCTTTCGATGGCAGATAACACATTCCATTGGTTCACTGTTTTCTAAATATTCCAGTGGCGCACCACAGATCAGACATTCATCCATATTCTTTAATACTATAATTGTTCAAAAATCTCTTTTTGTTTATCAGTTGAAATCCGTTTTGCCACACCGTTAATAGGCAATTCTGAAATGGATTCCGGATTGGCTATCAATGCGTCCTTTTGCTTTCGTGTCAGCCGTTTTATGCGATATTCCAGCTGACAGGCTGTCACTTTGTCTTCTGTCTGCCATATACAGCGAATCAACTTCATTGGATGACTTCGGGTATACTTGGCACAACCGGGCAGACGATGATAGTGTTCTTTCAGTCGAGCCACCACATCCTTGGCTATACCTGTGTAAAGGCTTCCGTCGGTACACTCAATAATATAGACAAACATGATCCCTATTCTTTCGCTTGCGATTCTGATGGGAGGTTCTCCCAGAATTGTCTTAACTCATCGATGATCTCATCGTAATTTTCCTGTGTAAACTCTCCTTCGCCGAGCAGCATTATAGTATAGTCTATACCTTCAAAACTCTTGGCTGTCGGGGTATCTTTAAAACCGTTTCTTTTGTAGAAATTGTACCTTCGAAGACGTTGTTCTAAATTAGGACAGTCTTTCTGAGCAGGCGACTCTATATCGATAACCATCGGTTGGTCAGCATGTTGAGCAATCAGACTAGACAATATCATTTGGCCATAACCTTTCCCTCGCAATTCTTCGCAAACGGCGAAATACCATCCCCAGTCGAAGTCTTGGCGTTTCAGTACCATCGTTAACCCGACAAATTTTTCTTGATCATAATAGACGGTGAAATCAATCGGTATAGTCTTCATGAGTTCTTTGATATCATCGTAAGGAATTTGCTCCTCTGGAGGAAAAGCACTCTCATAGAGGCTTCTAAATTCCACATTGTCAATGTTGGATGAGGTTATCTTGACAGTTCTGAGGTCATTGTGAATACTCTTAATGACTTTACAGGGATTCCCAACGGCAATTGAACCAGAAGGGATATCTGCAACTACAGCAGAACCAGCACCTATGGTCACATCATTACCGATAGTGACACCAGGCAAGATCGTCACGCTGCCGCCGATCCAGACGTTATCGCCGATGGTGACGGGTCTCGCCCACTCGATTCTGGAGTTGCGTTCGACAGGGTCTGTGCTGTGACAGGCGGTATAGATACTGACATTGGGTCCGATGAAGCAGTCATCACCTATGGTCACACGTGCTTCATCAAGGATGGTGAAATTGAAATTGGCAAAGAAGCGCTTGCCTACCCGGATCTGTTTGCCGTAATCGCAATGAAACGGCTGGTTGACAATAATATCATCATCTCCTATGGAATCAAACAGATTGTGCAGTATCTCCTTCATCTTTCGCGTCTCAGAGGGACGCAAGGCATTATATTCATGAATGATCTCCCTTGTCTCCATCAACTCTCGCGACAAATCTGGGTCAACAGCTGAATAGAACTGACCTGCCAACATTTTTTCTTTTTCGGTCATAAGTGCTTAGATTTCTAATTGGCAGCAAAATTAAGAAAAATCTCGGAGATTGTGCCCCGGCAGTTCTCACAGATGGACCGGGATTCCTGTAGGGTCGATGCGTGCATCGACCATGACCGAAGGGATGTGACGGACGTATGATGCGTAAGCATACAAATAGCGTATGCGATACGTCCCTATGCATGCTTTTTTGCGCAGTCAGGACAGATCCCTTTTGCCACGTATTCTGCATCTTCCACTTGGAAACCTTCGGGCAATGTCACTTCGGGGAGGAGAATATCGGTAAGGCAGAATGTTTGGTGACAAATATGGCAAGTGAAGTGTACGTGTTTGATTTTCAATTGATTGTCGTCAAAATGAGCGAGACAGTACTTTTGGGAACCGCTACCATCATCGATGGCATCTAGGATATGGTTTTCTGTCATAAGGTTGAGGGTCCTGAACAGTGTGGATTTATCCACTGTCGGTAAGGATTCTTCCAGATCAGCAAGATTGAATGTTCCCGAGAATTCGCGATTGATAGTACGCAGAATGAGCAGGCGCACCGCTGTAATGCGGATGCCTGCTCTGCGTAGGATTTGTTCCTCAGATATATTGCTTTTTGTTTGTTCCATATCAGCAGTTTTTGATTCTTAAAGCTCTCATTGCGTTGAAGACGGCCAGGACAGTGACACCCACATCAGCAAATACGGCCATCCACATCGTTGCGATGCCGAAAGCAGCGAGCAACAGGACAGCCACCTTAACTCCGATGGCGAACCATACGTTCTGACGAGCAATAGAAAGAGTGCGTCTTGCTATTCGTATAGCCAGTGCCACTTTAGTAGGTTTATCGTCCATCAGTACTACATCTGCGGCTTCTATTGCTGCATCGCTACCTAGTCCACCCATAGCTATACCCACATCTGCTCTGGCAAGTACGGGTGCGTCATTAATGCCGTCACCGACAAAAGCCAGGCGACCACCATTTCCTTCTTTACTTAGAAGCTGCTCCATATAATTAACCTTGTCTGCCGGCATCAATTCAAATTGAAAGTCGGTGATTTTCAGTTTTTTAGCAACATCTTCGGCAGTCTCTTTACGATCGCCAGTAAGCATGACGGTACGAGTAACCCCAAGTTGTTTGAGCCTTTGTATAGCCTCAGCGCTGTCTTCCTTGACGCGATCATTAATTACAATGTGTCCGGCATATTCTCCGTTGATGGCGACATGGATTATGGTGCCCTTTAGGTGACATTCATGCCATTTGGCTCCAATAGCTTCCATCATCTTAGAATTTCCCACGCACACCTGATCATCACCAACACGAGCTTGAATACCTTGTCCGGCAACCTCTTCAATATTTTCTACCCTGCAGCCATCGGTAGCCTCATCGGGGAAAGCATCACGCAAGGCTGCCCCAATCGGGTGTGTGGAAAAGTGCTCCACATGTGCTGCCAAATGCAAAAGATGACGTTCATCGTATTTCTCGGGATGGACTGCTTCTACAGCGAATTGCCCATGTGTCAGGGTGCCTGTCTTATCAAAGACTACAGTATCAACCTTAGCAAGCACGTCCATATAGTTGGAACCCTTGATAAGGATACCATTGCGGGATGCTCCGCCGATACCACCAAAGAATGTAAGTGGCACACTGATGACTAGGGCACAAGGACAAGATACTATAAGGAACATCAAGGCGCGGTATAACCATGTTGGAAATACCGTAGCAAATTGGCCCGAGAAGATCGGTGGCAAAAGAGCGATAGCAACAGCGGCAAACACCACCACAGGAGTATAAATACGGGCAAAGCGGCTGATAAAAGTCTCGCTCTTAGACTTGTTATCATTGGCGCTTTCCACCAGTTTAATAATCTTCGAGACAGTGCTCTCTCCAAACGACTTGGTAGTACGTACGCGGATGACACCAGAGATATTGACACATCCCGAGAGGACCTCATCACCTTCGCCAGCCTCACGCGGAAGGCTCTCGCCAGTCAGAGCAACTGTATTTAACGAAGTTGTGCCTTCCAGGACCACACCATCGAGAGGGATTTTTTCACCAGGACGAACAACAATCGTTTCCCCGATTCCAACCTTTTCCGGGCTCACAGTCAACTCTTTACCATCACGTTCCACCGTGGCGGTGTCAGGACGAATCTGCATCAGGTGGGCAATGCTGTCGCGACTCTTGCCCTCGGCATAACCTTCAAATAGTTCACCGATTTGAAAGAAAAGCATGACGAAGACGGCTTCTGGGAACTGACTTTCAGCACCTGGCAGAAATCCCAGACAGAGTGCACCGATAGTAGCGACTGACATTAGAAAATGTTCGTTAAAAGCCTCGCCATGCGCCAATCCTTCGACAGCCTCTTTGAGAGTGTCATAACCTATAAGAAGATATGGTACAAGGTAAACGAGCAGTAGTTGCCATGTGGCCAAGTTGCAGAACTTCTCAATGAGAACGGCTATGATGAGCAACACGACTGTTGCCACGATACGAATAATCTGAGGTTTTAAGGAACCTTGGTGATGATGATGGTGGTGATGACTACAACCACATGATGCATGATGCTCATGATGATGACCACATTCGCATTCATCATCGTGATGATGATGTTCATGTTCACACTCGTCATCATGGTGATGGTGGTGGTGGCAGCATTCGTTGTGAGACTCATGCACATGACATTCGGGGTCGTTTGTTCTATCTTCGTTGTGTTTCATTTCTTTACAAGTATGGACGTTCTACGAACGTTGAATTCGGGGGCAAAAGTACAGAAATATTTGCGCAACTGAGTTGCAAAGATTAAACTATCAGTTGTAAAAAATGGAATCTGCTTCTTGAGGTAGAAATGAGATGTAGTAAGGAGGTCATTTAATTAACCCCACACTAACTTAATTCAACGTGGGCAGACCTCGTGCCAAAAAAAATTGTAGGTTTGCAGCCTTAATACAACGCCTCATGAATAAGGCAGGAAAACGAACGATCATCATCATCAGCGGAGCAATTCTGCTCGCCATTGCTGCGTTTGCCATCTTTGGTAGACATACCAAGGTGGTGGAGAGTATCAAACAGCAGACAGCCGTTTTGCTCAAAAAAGAGTACATTCCTGACCAGCATGTGAACATAGACTCTACATTGGCTCTTAAAAAACTTGATTCAGTCTATAATAGTTTCCGAAAACACTTCAGGATGCATTATCAGACTATCGGGACTGCAACTTTTCCTGACAGCAGTCGCATTATCTTGATTGCCGAGCCAGCACCATTCCTCGAGCCTGACAGCATCGAGTCCATTTGTCACCAGTTCACCCACCAAACATCTCAGAAACACTTTAAAATAGGCTATGATGGTCGAATTACTGACATGGTTATTGTATTGGGCAATGCCACGACCGAGAATCTCGACAATCTGGTTACCAAGATTTCAAAAGAACAATATCTATCTGATTATAAACCTAATAGCATTGATTTGTTGAGTGATAAAAAGCGTCAGTATTTCACTAGAGACAATCTTGATTATCAAATAACATTAGGAGAATTTGACGAATGGTTTTTCAATGCTGGAGAGGCTTTTATTGATGAAAAAGACACCACTAAGGATCTGACAGTCAGCGATATGTTTCAGCAGAAGCGTCGTGGGGTATTCTTCAGTCGCGCTCCGGGACTGGTAGCTTGGAGCATCCGCCGCGACAGCGATCTTTCAAAACAAGTTGGTGACATTCGTCGATTCGCACTCGATGCAGACCTTGTTCTAGGTGCTTTGCGCGACTCCACTACCCTAGTCGTCATCGGACGTGAGCGAGAAGTGCCTTTGGAGACCATGCCGCCATTGCGCGTTGAGACTGTCCTGCTTGTGGCATCTATTAGCAGCAAAGAATTGTCACAAAGTCTTGATATTAACGACTGTATGGCTGGCAAGATGGGAAATGGCCGCGACTGGTGTCCCACCTATTTAAGTCGTGAACTGGAAAATACTGAGTTAGGGCATCTGCTCACTATCACGGATGTTTTACTTAAAGACTGGTCGGAGAGCGGCACCATTGAGGAAGCCAGCTACCACTACCCTTCTCCTGGATATTTTCCATTTGACCAGCCGCTGTTTAAGAAATTAGGACTTAGCGAGTTGGTTTACAACTGGAATACAGCAAACACGATGTACGCTATTGATTTACCGGATTATACCATCTACACGCTTAACCGCACGGGCGCATTGCCCGTCTCCTATTTCCACTCTCAGGCAAGGGCTACTAGCGTAGGTTCACAATATGAACGGCAAGCAGGCAACTATTTTGCACGTACTGGCAATACAGATCTTGCCAGAGTAGTCCAATACACAGCTCTTTATCAGTTGTTTATGGATAATGGAATCCATTATAAAGGAAAACTTCTCCATTCTGTTTTCCCATCGGGAAAGCCTTATCTGCTGGCAAAACCATGTCGAAACTTAATGGATATTCTCAAAAATCTTACCGACAATCAGATTGAGCAACTCTCTGACACGCTTGCAAGAATTCATTTTGATGCATACGTGGAGAAACAGGTAAGCAAACAGTTGAGAAAGAATGAAAGCGAATACAACTTCACCTATACGGAAGAGCACGAGAAAGCGATTTTTCAGGATGTCAATCAGCAGGAAAAAGCATCTATGGCCAATGGATTCCGTGAGGTCCGTTCGCTTTTGAAAAACCTTTCCGAAGATGAATACACCAAGTTAGTGCGTTATCTCTCCTACCCTCGGGGCACTACCGTGAATAGTCAGGAAACCTATAATCGAATGCTTAAAGCTCAAAAAATCAATAATTTCCTACGTCACATGGGCAAGAACAATCTCCCATTGTTAGGAATGGATTTAGCAAAGGTTAAGGATTATTTTGTAGGAAGTCTCAGTAAAAGTGGCGGACGATATCTTAAAACCCCGTCTGTCATTGTCACCTATAACGATTTGAACACCACAGGAGGACATAATATCTCCTCAAAGATCAGTCGTGTGGGAAGTACCACAAACTACAAAAGGTCGGGAGGCAACGCACCCGTGGCACAGGCAAGCACACCACCGACATCACAAAAACCAAATACACCGAAAACTTCTGCTCCCTCTTCTGGCAGCAGACCTACCACAACGGGCAAATCGTCCGGCAGTTCACACACAACATCGTCGAGCAAAAGCAGCACATCATCAGTGTCAAGACCCTCAAGTGGTGGTTTAGTTAGACCTCGTAGCAGTGTGATTTCCAGCAGTTCACGCACTACTAGAGGATTTTAAGGACCGCTTATGAAATCCCATTTCATAGTTTAATCATTTTAGAACTACATACCTGACGGCACATTCCGTGCCCAAGTATGTTGCTAATAGACTTTATTTTAGTAAGGCAAGGGCTTCATGGCACATAACTTCCATAATTATTATTCTTCAACTTTTCTCTTGATAGAAAAGTTGCCAAAAGATCAAGCCGACATGAATGCCTGCCCGCTCTGTCCGCCCTCTGACATCGGCGGCAAACGGGAACAAAAATGCAGCAAATAGCAAAAGGGAAAATACAAGGAAGGCATGCATTTTTGTAAACGCAAGCGCCTTTGCACGCCGCTGTTGGAGGCCGGCCATTCACACCGCGTCCGCACCGCATGTCGGCCTGCCCGCCCGCGTGCTCTATGGTCAGGTGACTCGGTAAATCATATTGGGGTTGAAATGCATTTATTTTTTACTTTGCCATCATGAATATAACTTCTATAGTTTAATAATTTAATATTTTCATATCTTCATAAATCACATCCCTCATTATCCTTTTGCGAGAGATTGGCAATAATCTCATCCAGAGGCGGGACTATTTTCATGAAAAGTTCTGGAGTAAGACCATTATTATGGAGCATTTGGGTCATGCAGCCAGGCACGTTAGCAGCCCGGGCTTCCATTTCCCTACCCTGCTTGGTCAGACGAACATGTGTCTTGCGAGCATCAAGTTTGTCTTTGACACGTCTCACGATACCAGCTTCCTCCATACGTTTGATGAGCGGGGTCACCGTATTTGTTTCCAGTAAAAGTCGCTTTGCAATATCGTTAACTGGCTGACCGTCCTGCTCCCACAAAATCATCAACACGAGATATTGGGTATATGTTATACCCATCTCGGAAAGCCAAGGTTGATAGCCTTGAACAATCAGGCGTGCCACTGTATAAAAACGGAAGCACACCTGGTTTTCAAGTTTAAGTTGTTCGTAAGGCATTGTTTTAGAGTTGCTTAACAAGCCAATTCTGAACACCAATCATTTCGATGAGATCCAGTTGCTCCTGGCTCCAATAGAGATCCTCTTCTTCATCTGCGAGATAACCTTTCATAATGTCATAGGTTGTGGGATCATCTTTCAGTGTCTCCATGCATTTGTACAGCAATTCAACACCTTGCTCTTGAATTGCGAGGTCAGCTTTTAAATAATCGACTGGATTGTTGATCAACTCACGAGACTTATTAGCTTCAAATTTCACTTCACCGCCAAGGTCGAGAATACGATCGTAGAATTTCTCCACCCAACCCATCTCTTCTGTGAAATGGCCTATATATTTCTCACCCAATTTGGTGAAACCTTGAGATTTGAAAATCTGTCCTTGCAATTTGTGCACGAGAGCACCTTCTGTGAGACCAGTAGCAAAAAGTTGTAATGCCTGAATTGAATTTTCTTTTTTCATCGTCGTAAATTTTAAGTTGTTTATATTAATTTTGAATATTTATCCTAACATCTTTTCAATGTCTTTCTCCAGTTTCTTTGGTTTTGTGATAGGAGCATAACGCTTGATTCGCTGTCCATCCTTGGAAATGAGAAACTTCGTGAAATTCCATTTGATATTATTGCCAAAAGTACCTTTAGCCTGTTTTTTCAGATATTTATAAATCGGATGAGCATTTTCACCGTTCACATCGATTTTCTTCATTATTTGGAAGGTGACTCCGTAATTCAATTTGCAAAATCCTTCAATCTCGCTGTCGGTTCCGGGATCCTGATGGGCAAATTGGTTACATGGAAATCCTATAATCACCAAACCGCGATCTCTATACTTTTGATTCAACTTTTCCAGACCATCAAATTGAGGAGTAAAGCCACACTTGCTGGCCGTATTCACTATCA
The DNA here is from genome assembly GCA_024686335.1 of Bacteroidales bacterium. GTDB lineage: Bacteria > Bacteroidota > Bacteroidia > Bacteroidales > WCHB1-69 > F23-D06. The sequence continues at coordinate 12,710 of JAILCI010000044.1, forward strand.
ATAATACTTCACCTTCAAATTCAGCGAAATTCAGTTCTTTACCCTGACTTGTTGTCGCTTTGAAATCATAGATTCTTTCCATTTTATTATTCTCTTTTCTTCGTTTTTTATCGTTTCAAATTGATGTTGCAAAAATACAAAAAAACTAAATATATCGCATACGATATAATTTTTTCTTGAAATTAGTTTAAATACTTGATTTATAGATTATTAAAAGGATGTAATAAATGATATGTTGGAACAATAAATTGAAAAGTGTCAAAAAAGAAGAAGAAAAAATGGAGAAAAAGCAAATGAAAATGAAAAATTTGGAGAAAAGAAAATTGGCAAACTTATTGCAATTAATTTATAGTCGAAAAGATAAAAGAATTTTATATCTTTGCTCTCTCATGGAAAATTTGTGAGAATAAAAATATACTATTGATTTATAATTAAATACAAAAAGATACAATGAAAAGATTTGCAGTTTTATTTGCCTTATGTTTGGGATGTCTGCTGGGTTATGCCCAGGATGACAGCAGAGTATTGATGACGGTTGGTAATGAGACCATCACAGTGGGTGATTTTGTAAAGGCCTACCAGAAGAACAACCTCTTGAGTGAAGCCACAATGGACGATTTGCGAGAGTATCGTGAACTCTTCATCAATTATCGTCTGAAAGTTCAGGAAGCCGAGGCAATGAAGTTGGACACTTCTGCCAGTTTCATTGCAGAGTTAGGCTCTTACGAGTCACAGTCTGCCCAACCCTACTTGGTAGACAGCCATGTGAGTGAAGAACTTGTTGAGGAGGCCTACGAGCGTTCTAAAAGTCAGGTACGTGCATCTCATATTCTCATCCGTTGCAATCCGGCTGCTTCTCCGAAAGACACACTCGCAGCATACCAGAAGATTATGGGCATCCGTGATCTGATTGTCAATGGTCTTGACTTCAACGAGGCTGCCGCCCTCTATTCCGAAGACGAGTCCGCTCGTGAATATAACAATCCGCAGAACAATACCCATCATTACGGCAACAAGGGTGAACTTGGATACTTTTCCATCTTTGAGATGATCTATCCTTTTGAAACTGCTGCTTTCAACACGCCAGTAGGCAGTGTTTCCATGCCTTTCCGCACACAATTCGGATATCATCTTGTATATGTTCAAGATAAGATTCCTGCAATTGGCAGAATTTGGGTTTCTCAAATCTTCGTTGCTGATTCTACTGCTTTGAGCGGTAAGGTTAGACCTGACATCATGGACCGTTTGAATGACATTCAGGCAGCCTACAACCAAGGAGTTCCTTTTGATACCATTGCAAAACTATACTCTGACGACCAAGCCACAAAGAACAACGGCGGCCACATGGAGCCTTTTGGACCGAGCCGCAGACCTGGCAACTATGTCTCTGCAGCCATCAACGCCCGTAAAGGTGCGATGACTGCTGCCGTGCCGACAACCATCGGTTGGCATTTTCTGCGCTGCGATTCCATCTCCAGAGCGACCGTCAACGAGGAGAGCCGTTATATGTTGAAACAGAGACTTACCCGCGATGCCCGTGCTCTTAAGAGCAAAGAAGCGCTAGTAGAGCGCTTGAAGAAAGAGTATAACTATGAGGAGAGCGGTAAGGCTAAGGCTTTCAAGTTCTTAGGCAAACATGTTGATGCCAACTATTTCCAGTCCAGTGACAACGACATTGTCTCCATTAAAGGTATCGACAAACTAAAACCAATCTGCACTTTTGCCGATGAGAACTTGACTGTTCAAGAGTTTGCCAAGTATATCTCCCGCTACCAAGGTGTCAAACTTAATGGAACAGTGACAGATTTTATGGAGCAGATTTATCCTAATTTCGTTAGTGAGAATATCTTGCAATATGAAAGAAAGCATTTGAAAGAGAAATATCCTGAATTTAGAGACCTTGTCAATGAGTTCCATGACGGTATTCTGCTCTATGAGATCAACACCCAAAAAGTTTGGGGTGCAGCTATTCAGGACAGCGTAGGTCTGGAGAAGTTCTATGAGCGTATCAAAACCAGCTTCCCAAATGATGATCCCGATGCTGTGACTCCATATAAACCTATGAGTGAAGTTCGTGCTCTTGTCATCACTCGCTATCAAGATTATCTTGAGCAAGAGTGGGTTAAAGAGTTGCGCGCAAAATATGCTGTCAAGGTTGACGAGAACGTCTTCTCCTCCATACTCAAGCGCTAGTTTATGAGAAAGATTCTCCCCATCGTCATTGCAGCTTTGGTACTGTTTACCGCTTGTCAGAAGAAAAAAGACAAGCTGGCTGCAGAAGTATATTACCATAAATTATACGAGTCTGAAATACGGAACAACATGCCCTCAGGGCTCTCAAAGGAGGACAGTATGACGATGGTGCATGAGTACATCAACCAGTGGGTGCGAGAACAGTTACTGCTTCATGAAGCTGACAGATTGCTCTCCGCCCGTGAGAAGAACTTTGACAAGAAGATTGACGAATATCGGAATTCACTATTAATCAATGCATTATACGACAAATTGGCTGAAGAAATGACCGTTGATGAGGCTGCTCTGAAAAAGGAGATGGCAGATTTCAACAAACGTTACGACAATAGTTATGCTGTTAAAAGGCCTATCATGCAGTTAAACTATGTAAAATTGCCCAAAGGTTCCCCAATCCTTCCGGAAGTTCGTGCAATCCTTTTCGACCCATCGCGTCGTACTAGTGAAAAAGATACTCTCGTGGCCCTGCTAGGTGACTCTATTGAATATATGCTGGACGATGACCAGTGGCTTTATGTTGAGGATATTCAGCGAGAGGTTTCTGTGGATATTGAGCCCGAGATGGTCAAGACTCATCCGACAATTGAGAAAGAGATTGGCAATGATCATTACCTTCTTGTAATATTGAAATACAAGAGCCAACGGTCTGTCAGCGAAACTGAAGAAGAGCAGGCCGCAGTACGTATGATGCTAGTCAATCAGCGTCGTCAACAATATCTAGACGAATACGTCAACAAACTTTACGATGAAGCCCTGAAGAAGGGTGTCATCATCCAATAATTACGATTTTCTCAGTACGAGATATACAAAATAGGGAGCACCGGCCAGTGCAGTAATACTGCCCACGGGCAATTCGGCCGGAGCTGCTATTGTACGCGCTAAGGTGTCTGCAATCAACAGGAAAAAAGCGCCTAGGAGCAACGAGTATGCGAAGAGGCGGCGGTTGTTGCTTCCGAACATCAAACGAGCGATATGAGGCACGATAAGACCGATAAAACCAATCACACCACAGAAGGAGACAATCACAGAGACGAGCACTGAGGATGCCACAAGGGTGACGATAATTGTGCGGCGAGTGTTAACTCCCAAAGTCTGTGCCGACTCACCACCCATCTGTAATATGTTCAAATCCTTAGCATAGTAGAAGAGAATGCCGACTGTTAAGAGCATCACGGGGAAAAGAATGCCGATTTCAGGCCAAGAGATGGATGACAGACTGCCCATTGTCCAGAAATAGATCTTCTGCATCTCCTGTTGGTTAACCACAATGAGTAGAGTGATGACAGCGGACATGAAAAAGTTGAGCGCAATGCCAGTCAGAAGAAGGGTTTGGGTCGCATGGCCGCCTTTAATCTTAGCTACACCAATGATGAAAAGCAGTGTTGCCAATGCCGTGACTAAAGCCAGAGCCGTAATACCGAAGAGGAAGGTGTCCCATCCGATGATGATGGCAACGGCAGCGCCCAATGAAGCTCCAGACGAGATACCCAAAATGTAGGGATCACAAATCGGATTACGGAAGATGCTCTGGAACACACCGCCGCAGATAGCCAAAGAGGCGCCTGCCAACAGACTCATCACGATTCGAGGGATACGTAGTTGCCACAAAGTGAGCGAGTAGAAGTCGGGCATCGCAATATCAGAAAAGAGTCCGAACTTTTGTAGAATACAGACCATTACGCTTTTGGCAGGGATGTGCACCACCCCGATAAAAGCAGCTCCTATCGCCGCCAAGGCAAGCAAGACGGTAATAAAAGGCAACCAGAAACGATGTTTTGTCTTTTCTTTCATTTGAGCAGGCAAAAATAAAAAAAACAATGATTCTTATATATAAATGAAGAAGGTAGATTCTCCAAAAAAACGTATTTTTGCAGCCTGAATAAAACATCCGTGTCTTATGAAACGAATCATCTTTATTATCAGCCTCATTTTTATATCCCTAACCAGTCCGGCGCAGCAAAGACTGCTTTATAAATCTTTCACAACTGGCGGACAGGACACATCATGGACTGAAGTGATACGCTCATCAGATCTGGTGCGAATCATGTCGGCAGACGCGCCGCCGCAAAATCCTATTCCCGGAATCGCTCAATCAAGCACCTATATCAACTATGCTACTGACAGCGTCTATGCTCGTCTCAAATACCCTGACGGCGCCTATTACACTTCCTATCCCATCAATCATAGAGGAGGAATTGTTGGGACTGCTGAGTCTCAAGAAGAAAACTATACAAAAGAGGGTTCTGAAAAAATCAATGGTTACAAATGCGACAAATACACTATCACATTGTTTTCCAACAAGATAGAAGTTTGGGTGACTGAAGATTTGAAATTTAAAGCCACTCCAGCATCTGGTTTCGCTGATTTGCCTGGCGTATTAGTTCAATACCGTCGCAATGGCAATGCATATATGCAACTTGCCTCTGTAAAGAAATTTAAGATTACTGAACCATTATTCGAAACCGGCCAGCGAGTTACCAGCAGGGTATTAAGCAGTATGGAGAAAGATCGTAAGATCATCACACACACCATCTTCCAAGATGACCAAATCTGCTTCAACCCCAAGTTGCCTAGACCGACAGAGTTCCCGTACGACAGCGTCATCCGTTGTGCAAACGGCACCATGATTGTCAAACGCGTGCATCTGGATCGCATGCCGGAGCATTATCAGGTTTTCGCTGAAGTCACAGAATACTCCAATGGCGATGCTTACGACCGTACCGGATCAATATTTATCATCCCGGCAGATAAAGCCAAGTCTATGATTCAGGCTCTGCGTGACAGTGTGGAAGTGCTCCCCTACTTCACCGACAAAAAAGGAGGTGTTTACCAAGGTATGATACGTACCAACGACTATGATCCTGTTGTTGAGATGGTACGATTCTTCACACCGTTTGGTGTTCGTCATTACAATGAATACCGCTCGCTAGGTGACCGCGACTGGGCTAAGGAAGTCTATTACAAGCAAGATGTCACTGAGCTGCTGCCATTGTTGGCTGGAGACGTTTATATTGGCGCCTTTATTGGCAATTACGATGGTGGCGGTCATAAATTGTCACTCACGCTCAAAGCTTATCCGGAGGGCGAAGCATGGGAGTTTTCCAAAGATCATGAATACCGTGTGGAACCGCTTTTCAATACCTGCAATGTGATGGAGATGGCGGGTCAGAACTATGGTCGCTTTTTTCTCACAGACAGTCTAACAGTCACTTTCAACGTACCTGAAAATATGGAGGAGTTGGAATTGCGTTATATCACGACTGGTCATGGTGGCTGGGGCGGCGGCGACGAGTTTGTACCTAAGGAGAATACCATTTTGATTGATGGCAAACCATATTACAGTTTCACACCTTGGCGCGAGGACTGTGGCACATACCGAACCTCAAATCCGGCCTCTGGCAATTTCTGGAACGGCATGTCCTCTTCCGATTATTCCCGTTCCGGCTGGTGCCCGGGCACTGCCACGCAGCCAGTACATATCAACCTCTCGGGCTTGAAGCCAGGTCAGCACACGATGACAGTTGCTATTCCAGAAGGCGAACCCGAAGGCGGCAGTTTCAGCGCCTGGAACGTATCCGGTGTTTTAATTGGTCAATATCGAAAATAGAAGATGAACTACAAACAATATCTCACACATCCTGTATATCCTTACGTAGCAAAGGCTGCTGACTCCATGGGGTTGGAGGCATACGCTGTGGGTGGTGTTGTCCGCGACATCATCCTGCATCGCCACAATACCGACATCGACATCGTCACTGTCGGCAGCGGCATTGCATTGGCCACCGCCACTGCTGCCCTCATCTCCCCAGATTTGCACATCAACGTCTATAAGAACTTTGGCACAGCGCAGTTTAAATTTCACGACTACGAAATTGAGTTTGTAGGTGCACGTCGCGAATCATACAGCCATGATTCCCGCAAGCCCGTTGTTGAAGATGGAACTTTAGAGGATGACCAATTACGCCGTGACTTCACCATCAACGCCATGGCTATTGCCTTGAACGGTCCAAAACAATATGAGCTCATAGATCCTTTCAACGGACTGCAAGATATCAAAGACAAAATTATCCGCACTCCTTGTGACCCTGACAAAACCTTCTCTGACGATCCACTGCGAATGATGCGGGCCGTGCGTTTCGCCACCCAACTCAACTTCGACATATATCCCGAAACTTTTGAAGCCATCAAGAGAAACGCTTACCGTTTGGAAATCATTTCCAACGAGCGAATTATTGAAGAATTCAACAAGATACTGCTATGCATCCGTCCTTCCAGAGGCATCAAATTACTTGATGAATGTGGACTGCTAGAGAAGTTTCTGCCGGAGTTGCTCGACTTGAAAGGAGTTGAGATTGTAAATGGTAAAGGTCATAAAGACAACTACTTACATACTCTAGAGGTAGTGGATAACGTCGCTATGTCCACCACAAATCTCTGGTTGGTGTGGGCTGCTTTATTGCATGACATTGCCAAGCCCGCCACCAAGCGTTTCGATCCGCAAGTTGGCTGGACTTTTCATGGTCATGAGGTATTAGGAAGCAAAATGGTCAGCCGTATCTTCCATCGTTTGCACATGCCGAACAACGAGAAGATGAAGTATGTACAGAAGTTGGTTGGTTTGCATCTTCGTCCCATAGCCTTGGTAGAAGACACCATCACTGACTCTGCCGTCCGACGGCTGCTTTTCGAGGCTGGGGACGACATTGACGACTTGATGCGTCTATGTGAAGCTGATGTCACTTCCAAGAACTCATCCAAGATTCATCGTTGTTTCCAGAACTTCGCCAAAGTTCGTGAGAAACTCATTGATATTGAAGAGAAGGACAAGATGCGCAATTGGCGTCCGCCCATCACTGGTGAGGACATCATGCAGACCTTCGCCCTCAATCCATGTCGCGAGATAGGCATTATCAAAGATGCTGTCAGCAATGCCATTTTGGATTGCGAGATCGACAACACCCGAGAGGCAGCTATTGCCAGAATGCTGGAAGAGGGCGCCAAACTTGGACTTACCCCTGTAGAGAACTTAAAACTGTAAAATATGAAACGCCTCGCCGTATTATTTTTAGCTATCCTGACACTCTGCACCTCCTGTCATAAAAAACAGGTTGTAGCCGAAAAGCCTGCCAACTTGATTGGCCGCAAACAGATGGTAGAGATCTTGACAGAAAGTTATTTGGCAGAAGCTTTCGTATATGCCAGCTTAGATTCAGTTACTCTTGAGGAGAATCAAGAACTCACTGCGGCATTTTATAATGACATCTATAATCGTCATAATGTCACAAAGCAGCAATTCATCACTTCCATAGAATATTATGTTAGTGATAAAGAATTGATACAAAAAATGTTAGATGAAGTGTTGGTGAATATTCAGCAGCAGAAAATGAATTCAAACCTGCCAGATTCACTCTTATATCGTCCATTAGAGAGCATTCTCCATCGTGATACCATCCCGGCAGACTCAGCAAGCATCGATTCAATCAATAATACCACACCTGGTATTGACATTTAATCGATTTTCAAGACAAAACGATACGGCAGCTGGGCATCCTCACCAGCATAATCCACACCAATACGAGGCGTGACCAATATTTGGTCATCGGTTACGTTCATACCTCTATCCTCAATCCATATCTTATCTGAATCCAAAGAGAGACCATTGTCGGCGACAGTCAAGCCTAAAGCTTTACTCACCTTGCCTGGTCCGGAAGTGATGTCTGGTTTAATTCTTGGTTTCCCCGTACGGCGCAATATCAGTTCCTCACCATGAGTAGGAATAATGCCTCGTATCAGAATGGCATCGGCGATATCCTCGTCATTAGTGACAATATTCAGCATATGATGCATTCCATAACAGAGATACATATAGATGACTCCGCCCTCGTGATACATCATCTCATTGCGTCGGGTTTTACGATGATTAAAGGCATGTGAGGCTTTATCTATTTCAGCGACATAAGCCTCTGTTTCAGAGATAATTCCACCACTCAACTGACCATCTATAGACGTAAAAATATATTTACCCAGCAAATCTTTCGCCAGGGACACCACATCTTTTTGTAAAAAATACGATTTTTGCAGTCTGTTCATACTGATGAAATCAGGCTGCAAAGAAAAAAAAAATATCAATCACTGCAACAAAAAAGGAAGTTATTCGTCTTACAAAAGTGTTATCAATGCGATGACGAGAGGAGAGAAGGAAATCATAAACGGGTGCAAGCGAGGCGATCAGGCCTGTCAGGAGCAATTGTACAAGGATTATGGTCCGATGATCAAGGCGGTTTGCTATCGTTATGTAGGTTATCAGACAGAGGAGTCCAAGGATTTGTTCCACGACATCGTGATTACTGTCTTGACCAACATAGGATCCTACAAGTCCACGAATTCATTGCGCTCATGGATTTACAAGGTTGCGGTCAACAAATGCATCGATTTCCTGCGGGGACAACGTCTGCGGCGTACGGAATCCACAGATGACAGTCCACTAGAGTATGCGGCACCGGAGCGCATACCGGACGCTCTGACAATGGATCAGTTGGTGCAGATCATTAACACCCTGCCTGTCAACCAAAAGTTAACCTTCAACCTATATGAGGTAGATGGTTATTCGGAACCGGAGATTGCGAAGATGACGGGTCTTACACCTACTAATGTCCGCACATTGATATCACGAGCAAAACAATCGTTAAGAAAGAAGATAACAGCCTTTTTAGGAAAAGAAATAGAGATATTATGAAAGATATAAAGACAGAGTTTGCCAAATACACCGTTCCTGTGGACGGAGAGGAGTGGCAGCAGATTGCCTCTGACGCACGCCTGGTTCGATTCAACCGCGGGCGCAGAATCCGTCGTATCGCGACATGGAGTGGCTGTGTTTTGGCGGGCATTGCCAGTGTTGTAGCTATAGCACTTCTGTCGCACCGTACCGATAAGACTGAGCAACCGACAGTACCAACCGTAGTTGTCACTCAGGAGAAAACCACGCCCCAAGCGCCCGTTCTCGTAGAGAATACGGAGAGTGCAACACCAATGGTCGCCACGCCTTCACAAACTACAACTCGCACAGAGCCTGTCATGCAGGATCGTTATTTTTCTACAGATAAGAAAAGTGCTCCTGCAACAAACAGCAATGCCATCAAGCCTACCGTCGTTGATGCTTCTTCACAGAATAATTCATTGGTTAAAAATGAGATTGCAGTAGTGGAGAACACTACCCCATCCGCTTCTCAGGTCTCAGAGCCCAAAACCATAAGATTAACTGAAGAAGCAATTAGTGTCACAAAGCCAACGGTTGAGACTGAAACCATAGAAAGTAAATCAGCACCCGGAGAAGAGCCGGCTACGACAAACTATCAGATGTTTGTTCCTAACTCTTTTACTCCTGATGGTAACGGAACCAACGACATCTTCATGCCCAAAGCTAGTTTTACTGTTCAAGACTACGAGATTAACATTTTTTCTCGTAACGGTTCTCGTGTCTTCACATCCCGCGACATGCAATATGGTTGGGATGGTTATCAGCATGGTACACTCTTGCCATCGGGTGCTTATGTGTACGTCATTCGCTACACCGATCCTGATGGTAATCCCAAGACGCTCAAAGGACAAGTTGTCTTACTCAAATAAAACTCTATGTTAGATAGAAGTATTGCTCCCGAAATACAACCCCTCTTCTCCATCCATCTTTTAGAACCTCAAATTGAGACTTTAGAAAATGGGATATCCTTATATAAATTTCCCAATAACGATTTGGATCTCATACATTTGCAACTCAACATTCGTTCTGGAGCCATGTATGAGAAGAAAAAACATCTCTCACTTTTGACTTATGGACTACTCAAAGGAAGTCATCCGCGCTATCAGGCTACAGAAATGGCAGACTTGCTGGATTTTTATGGCTCGACCTTTGGAGTAGACGTCTATTTAGACAGTGTCTGCATCAAGATAGTCATCCCGAAGCGAAACATCCCGAATATTTTGCCGACCATTTATGAGATGATTTCTGCCCCAAAATTCAGGGAAGATTATCTGAATCTCATCAGGCAGCAGAGAATCCAGTCACTACGTAACAACCTGAAGAAGAATAGTTTCGTAGCTACCAGACTCTTGTTACAAGCTATGATAGGAGATCAAAGTGCCGCTGGACAGCTCGCCTCCGAAGAGAGTTACCAGGCTGTGAACATAAACGACCTCGAGCGTTATCATCGAGAGACCTTCTGTGCAGAAAATGTCTCTTTATTTGCAACCGGATCTTTAGACAAGGAGACCATCAGCATTATTCAGAAGACCTTCGGTGCTATTGGTCATGGACAAGAGGCTGATGAGATCCCTATATTCAAGATGCCAGCCAGTCAAGCTCCGATCATCAACCAAGAAGTTCCTGGCAGCGTACAGTCCTCCCTTTGTATTGCTATGCCAAGTCTGAACTATGCTGAGGAATCGCATTCTCCTTTCAAGGTGCTCTCCACCATCAGTGGAGGCTATTTTGGTTCCCGTTTGATGCAGCGCATACGTGAGAAACTCGGTTATACCTACGGCATCGGTAACGGATCCGTATATTTCGGCCGACAGTCAATATTCAGCATTCAAAGTGATGTGGACGCAACCCACACACAAGAAGCCATTGATGCCTGCTTCGACGAACTGGAACGCCTCCAACGCGAGCCTGTGCCCGAAGAAGAATTACAGACCGTCAAAACATATATGACTGGTTCTCTCATACAGGAAATGAGCACTTCAGTTGCTTATATGTCAAAATATGCTTTTCTAATGACCCAACATGTAGACCATCATACTCTTCAGGAGATGCTAAACATGATACAAAAAACTACATTTGAGGATATTATGGTGGCCGCAAAAAAATATTTTTCATACAATAATTTCGTACAGATTATCGTTGGTAAAAAATTATAGGAATTGAAATGATAAGGCATCTTTCCATCATATTATTATTTATGTTCTGCGTTCTAGGGTGTTATGCCTTGGAACCACCTGTATTACAATGTGTTGAATTGCAAAACAACAACACTCGTGTAAAGATGTCTTGGGACAATTCCAGCGATTGTGCCTCCTTTGTTCTCTACAATTTTTACGTTAACGGCACTATGGTTGGTTCTGCCTCCCCTAGTGCTGGCTATACGATGTGTAATTACGGCAGTACTGTCCTTAATAACGTAACACCAGCTGCTACTTACTCATGCTACATTGAGGCTGTGGATGCCAATGGCGGCACATACAACTCCAATGTGGTACAGACGATCAGTCTGACAGTGACTCCCAATGCAGATAGCTCTTTAGTCACACTGGAATGGGAAGCTCCTTCAAACCAGATGACGGGTACAACATGGGGTGACACCTATTTTTTGTATAAAATGCGTGATTTTGAGGCTGATTTCAGCCCCACACCCTTTGCAACCATCCCCGCAACAGCTGAACGTCGCTACGTGGACACTTCCGATGTCTGCTACAATTATATGTACTATCAGGTTGGTATCACCAACAACTACAGTGCCACTCACAGTTGCGTTTTCAGAACACCGATCGCATCTGTTTATGTAGTAGATCGTTTTGCGCCAGAGACACCTGTCCTGGACAGTGTCACCTACACGGAAGATAATCAGGTTCAGCTTGGTTTTCACTCTGAAGAACCTTACATGTATGGTTTCATAGTCTATTACCTTAATAATGGCTGGGAACCTTTGGATACGGTCTATAACAGTACTACATGGATAGATCCTTTTGGAGGAGACCGCTGCTACCGGATTGCTGTTTTAGACTCATGTTCCAACAGTTCTCCGATGACGGAGATGGAGCAGTGCGATATGAAACTTTATCAAGGAGCTATCGATGCCTGCAATCACACTGCTGCTTTTTCTTGGAACACCTATGTCAATATGACTGGAGGTCTTAACCATTTTGAACTCTTCACCAGCATTGACGGCGGCCTCACCTGGGAGAGTGCATTATCTACGACCAACACAAGTGCCACACTTGAAAATCTGCAGATCAACACTGAGTATCTCATCTTCGTGCGGGCCTTCAGCAACGACACCACTATCACCGCATCCAGTGACCGTCTTACATTCATCCTCGATGGCAGTGAGACATCAGACATGAGCTATATCCGTTCAGTATCTGTTATAGACAACGAATATGTACAGATAACAGTGCACACAAGTGGTGACACCGTAACGTTCCATTCCATAATTCTTCAACGCAGTGATGACGGTATCACATTCCAGGATCTTGATAATCAACCTTATAACGGAGCAGGATATATATTCCAGGATCAAGATGCTGATTTTCAGCATAAAACCTATTTCTACAGGACCTATCTCATCAACAATTGTGACATCCCTGCCGGTTATTCCAATGTCGCACATAATATCTTGCTGACTGGTGAAGCCACTATCGCCCATGAGAGCCTCCTGCAATGGAGCAACTATGGCGAATGGAACGGAGATGTGGACTATTACGATCTCTATCGCAAGACAGAGTCAGAACCCACTTACGCCTTGATTCCGGAAAACATCACACCTGCGACCCTCAACACCTATTACGATGATGTCAACAACTTGTATGAGTCCGGTTCAATATTCAGTTATTATGTGGTAGCACATGAAACGGTAAATGAATATGGATTCCAAGATGAGTGCATTTCCAACCAATTGGAGTTAAGACAATTACCATCCATATACATTCCCAACGCCTTCACACCATTGCAGACCATCAACAAGGTGTTTATGCCTGTAAGTTCCTTCGTTTCTGCCGAGGGATACAGTTTCAACATCTGGAATCGGATGGGAACACTCATCTTCTCCACGCATAATCCGTATGTTGGTTGGGATGGTTATTTCGACGGCAAGGTAGCTCCAATGGACGTCTATCTTTACAAGATTTACTACACCCTACCCGATGGCACCGTCGAGCAGCGTAAAGGTAGTGTGATGTTGGTTTATTAATCGGATAGTTTATGGAGTTATGTACCTGATGGCACCATGTATGCCCAAGTTTGTTGCTGATAGACATTTTCTTTAGGGAGACAAGGGCTTCATAGCAGGCGACTTCCATAATTATAATTCTTCAACTTTTCTCTTGATAGAAAAGTTGCCAAAAGATCAAGCCGACAAGAATACCGCCCGCTCTGTCCGCCCTCTGACATCGGCGGCAAACGGGAACAAAAATGCAGCATGTAGCAAACGGAAAAATACAGGGAAGGCATGCATTTTGGGGTTATAATGCTTTTTTTTGACTTTGAACCCATCTTTGTTGTGCCATCTTGTATATAACTCCCTAGTTTTAATCGAAAACAACAAACGTCACCTTGAAAGGCTTAAAATCCTTCAGTGTGAATTTTGGCTTTTCATTCTGAAGATTTGCCGGGTCATAATAAGCGATTATCTTTTTACTTTCATTCGGTCTCAAGACAAAATAGTTGTCTGAATAGCGAATAGGCGTTTGAGCATCAGTCTCCAGACAAACACCGTAATGAAGAGCTTTGGATGTTAGCGTTATCTCAGCAAAATCATCATAATAGGTCACTTTTTGCTGGATTTCATCCTGCGGAAGCGTCAACTCGCCCAACGTAGTAAAGAAAAGTGTGCGCTCTGCATGCTTTTTACCATCGATAAAGAGTTCCACTTTGGCAAAGACATCGTTAGCAGTCTTTGAATAGTCAGCGATATTCAGAGAAAGAACTTTGAGAGATTTGTCGCTGGACACCTTTTTCTTAACAGACTGGACCTCTGTCATAGGAGTGCCGTTCATTTTCAGAATTTGCCACTTCAACTCGCAAGAGACATCTTTCAGGCTATCATTGACGATATAGATGTCTGCTTTACTGTATTTCTCTTGCGGATCGACGCAGAGAGCCACATTTTGGAAAGCCTCTTTGAACTGATAATGCAAGGCTTTCCAGCGGCCTGTATAGTCGATGCTGCTCCATGAAGCAACGGGCCAGCAGTCGTTGACCTGCCAGCAGAGTGTTCCGCGGCAATGGTCATGCTGGAAACGGTGAGCATCAATAGCCCGGCGAATACCCAAAGCTTGCACCAATTGGCTTCTGTAGGAGAACTCCTTCAAATCCCAATAGGTATTCTCACCGAGTTCCTCCTCCATGGCTTTGCCGATAATCTCCACACCACGCCCATGTTTCTGATGATTGCGCATAACGGGAGATTTGAGATTCTGCTGATCAGTTGATGCAAAAGTCTCTATCGTGCTCATAGCCGGATATGACTGGAATCCATATTCAGACATAAAGCGGCCCGTTTTCTCCTTCCATACGTCGAAGGGTTGCTCGCCCCACCAGACGCCCCAGTAGTGAGAGCAGCCATGTGTACAGCACTCTGGGTGTCCCCAGCCGAAAACTGGCGATGAGTGTACGTATGGGGTCTTGGGAGACCACTCCTTCACCTCATTGGCCAATAACTCTTCAAAGAGTTTGCTGTAGTCTTGATGCAGTTTGGCATCCGTAGCTTCATCATAACCGAGGGCCGTTTGCCATCCCCAGTCTTCCAGACCATTATGCACCTCATTGTTGCCACAGAAGACGGCAATGCAGGGATGGTTACGCAACCGTTTGAGTTGGTGAATGGCTTCGAAGTCGACATTGCGAAGAAACGACTTATCGGCGGGATAGAGGTTGCAGGCAAACATGAAATCTTGCCATACCAGCAGTCCCAACTCATCACAATAGTTATAGAAAGCATCATCCTCGTAAATGCCACCGCCCCAAACTCGTACCATATTCATATTCACCTCTTTACAATCATTCAAAAGACGATAATAGGGGTCGTTATCAGCACAAAGTGTGCCCACATAAGAGGAGGCAGGAATCCAATCGGCGCCCCGCGCGAAGAAGGGTTTACCGTTGACCTTGAAGGCGAAAGACTCACCTATGCTGTCCTTTTCTCGAATCAGTTCAATAGTCCTCAAACCATGTCTGACCACATACTGATCCTCAAGTTTTTTATTCTGGACCTTGACAGAGTATGTATAGAGATGCTGCTCACCCATACCATTAGGCCACCACAATTTTGGATTGGGAATCATAACGGGAACTTCAATCAGATTTTCGCCTGGCTCAAGAGTTGCCTTCTGCTCTATTTTGGCAGCACGGCCATCCTCTCCTATCACTTCGATCTCAACATTGACTTTTTCATGTTTTGATGCAGTAGAAAGTACCTCAAGAGACACAGCAGTCAGCCACCCCTTCCCCTTCTCAAAAGTGGGGACGCTATCATAAACATAAACATTTTCGATTTTCATGTCGTTGAAGCTCTCCAGACGCACATTCTTCCAGATGCCGCAGGTGATAAGTTTCGGGCCCCAGTCCCAGCCAGACTCATACTGCGCTTTACGGGTGAAGACTCGCTTGTCGGGCATCTTATAGGGTAATTTTTCTGCCGCAGCCTCTTCCATAGGCACAGAAGGATAGAACTTGACTATAAGCTCATTGCTTTTATCCTTCAATACATCATCAACATTGAACTGCCATTGGCGGAACATATTGTTCAGCAATGTGGCATTATCCTCCTTGTTCATGGATTCAAGAAGTTGGCCATTCAGCCATACTTCAGCATAAGTGTCGAGACCATCAAAAACAAGCCAATTGACGTTGTATTTAGCGCCGTCGCCAGCACAATCCGCATCAAAGATGAGACGATAGGTCCAAGTACTGTCTGCAATCCATTGGACAGAATCCTCGTTAGTGCCATAGTATGGATCTGGAATCAAATCGTTGGCCAGCAGGTCCGTGTGGATACTACCTGGCACAGTGGCTGGATACCACTCTCCATTATATTGAAACTGCCAAGCATTGCTAATGCAGCCCGACTTGCTGTCGAGACTTTGGGAATGCACGGCAGGTTGTCTCTCCGTTTTGCAAGCACATAGACAACAGACGGCAATTAAGGCCAAGAGGATCTTTTTCATAATGTGATTTTTAATGATTTATAAATCAGAAAGAAAGCCCTGTTTTCTCAATGCGTCCATGAGGACTTTAGCGAAGGCTTCATTGTCTTTTTTAGTATAGCGGCATTGGGTAAAGACCTTGGCAAGATTATCGAGATTGTTTTCCTCGAGGATCTGTTTGGTCTCCTCGCAGCACTCCTTCTCAGCATAGAGTTTGCCGATAGCAACCTTGTCGTAATCGTGATAGGTCTCGCGATGAATCATCGCTTCTACCGGAAGTTTGAGAGTCTTCTCGGGTTTAACTTGTGGATAACCCATGGGAATGCAAGCCACTGGGATTACATGCTTAGGCAGATTGAGGACCTCAATAAATTTATCCACGTTATAGGTGATCGTTCCGAGCCAGCAGAAGCCGAGACCAAGGGATTCAGCTGCCACGCAGGCATTCTGAGCAGCGATGAGAGCGTCGATGACGGCCCAGTGATAGCTCTGCATATTGCTATAGGCTTCGGTGTCTGCATCGCGGAACTCACAAAAACGGTTGAAACGGTTGAAGTCAGCGCAGAAGGTCAGGATAACTGGCGCTTGTGTGGCCATTGGCTGGTTGAAGTGAAGCGGAGCCATTTTTTTCTTCATCTCATCATCTTCGGTAACGATGATGCTAAAAAGCTGCATATTGCCCATCGTGGAGCCACTGCAGGCTGCCGCAAGGATTTGATCCAATACTTCTTTACTGATCTTCTGATCTGTATAATTTCTCACGCTAACGTGATTATACAAGGTTTGCAATGTGTCATTCATTGAATTACTATTTTTTCTACTTTAGATTATTAAAATGAGAATATAAAGTTCTAATATTCAATAAGTAATGATTTCATATTCTCTCTGCAAATATATAAAAAAAGGTAATGGTATTGATTACCACAATGTTCGAACTAATTGGTACAACTTCATATCTAGACATCAAAACGGGCATTATCGTGTGCTAAATATTATATAAGGTATTGTGATTCAACATATTAATACCCTGCCTTTCAGGCACCCCTTCTAAAATAGAAGGGGAATGGCAGTGGGTCCGCACGGCCGTGCGGACTATTGAAGTAATTGACTATTGCCTATTCATAGGATTTTTATATATGACTCTAACAATGATATTTTGTTGCCAAAAATAGAGACTTCAACAAAATTCTTAATGAAACTAAATGTTCTCGGTTTTTTCATATATTTTTATACTTTTGCACCCATAAATTTTGCAGTTAGTACAAATCAAAACAATTAAAGATGAAAAAGATTTTTTTAGTATTGCTTGGTTTTATAGCCATAAATGTGTTCGCTTCATGTGATAAAGTTATAACTGTCAATGATCTTCCCCAACAGGCACAACAATTTCTTAAACAACATTTTGAAGGTATAGATCCTGTTTCTGTCAGATTGGATGATGGAAAATATGAGGTCGTATTGAAAAATGGTACTGAGATAGAATTCAGCCGCAAAGGTGAATGGAGAGATGTGGATTGTCACACGACTCCCGTCCCAGCCGGTATCGTTCCTGATGCCATAGCCAACTATGTAGCCACCAAGTTTCCTGACAACTTCATCGTTAAAATCGACAGGGACAATAGAGATTACGAAATCGAGTTGAACAATGACATTGATTTGACATTCGACTTAAAGGGTAATTTCCTGCACTTAGACTAAAATTGACAAATTAATACAATAAAGCCCGCATGATAGCGGGCTTTTTTTTATGGAAAACAATGGATGATTTTTAAACGCAGAGACGCAAAAAACGCAAAGTGATTATTACCTTGCGGAAATTATGTTTAAAACGTTAATAATTATTGGTCGATGTACACACCGACCCTACAGTCGGCCATTATACTTTAATCGTTCCATTTGAACTTCCAGCGGCGATGGCTCCACAACCAGAATGCCGGATCTTGGCAAATAGTCTGCTCTAACAGATGTACATATTTTTCTGAAATTGCATATGGTTCCTCCTGCTGCGGCTGATCAGTGATAAGTTGCACTTCTACGCGATAACGTCCAAGGCGCTCTTTTACAACTTGATAATAGAGCACTGGAATATTGTATTTTCTAGCGAAATATTCAGGGCCATAGATAAAACCAGTCTTCTGGTGCAAAAATTCGGTCACATAGCAACGGTGTTTGTCGTTAGGCGACTGGTCTGCGAGCATCATATAGGCTGTTGGGGCGCCAGACTCGTCATAACGGGCGAATGTTTCGCGAACGGTATCTGCAAAAACGACCTCAGTGCCGTAGCGCGTGCGAGCCTTGTTGACCAGTTTTTCAAAGACCTTGTCGCTGTTAGCCTTCCCCACTCCAACGCCATGGTGTTTGAACATATCATTCAACGCGATAATCATCCACTCCCAATCGTTATAATGAGAGGACATCAAAATCACGCTCTTACCTTGATCAAAATATTGATCAACTAATTCTGGATTGACGCAGCGATATCTATATTTCAGCAATTTACGGGGTAACGTCAACATTTTGATCATCTCCACCACCAGTTGGGACAAATGCCAGTAGTACCGATTCTTCAGTTTACGAATCTCAGCATTAGTCTTCTCGGGAAATGAATTATGGAGATTTTTCAAGATGATTTTCCTACGATAACGCATCAGAAAATTAACAACCAAGTATATGGGAACTGCCAACACATAAAGCAGTGCCATCGGAAGAATTGATAGCGGATAGCAGATGAACCATATTAGGAAGTAAGTCAGCATAGTTTTGTAATTATCTTAAATACATTCAGTTATATGGTTTGCAAAATCCAACAGATCCTGATAATGATACGATGAAAGTTTCTTGCAATCTTTATCCTCACCGACGCTAATGGGCTTTATCCCCGCATTAATGGCAAACTGCATATCAGATGCTGAGTCACCAACCATAATAGATCGGGCCATGTCGATATCCGGAAAATCCTTCTTTGCCTGTAATGCCATACCTATCTCGGGTTTACGACAAGAACAATGTTCGCTGGCAAGATGGGTGCAGACATATATAGCATCCAATGCGATTGACTTCTCTCGTAACTCAGATTGCATAAAACTATGAACTTCTTGAAGCTGTTCGTTAGTAAACAAGCCTTTAGAAACACCTTGTTGATTGGTTATCAAAATGATATGGTCAAAATAAGGACGTAATAGACGGAGGGCATCTGGCACACCGGGGAGTATATGGAAATCCTCTGGACGAGTTACATATCCACCGACTATACGCTTATTAATCACGCCGTCACGGTCCAGGAAAAGAGTTCTTCCCATTTGTTGCTCAGCCTTATAAAAACCCTCTGCATCAAAAAGATCGCAAACAGTCTCTTTGTGAGTGAGATGATGTGTCTGTAAACCCAATTGTTTAGCAACGGCAATATGTTGAGGAGAGTCATCAATAAAAAGCGTCTCTTCAGGTAGAAGTCCATTCTCTTTCAAAATATGCTGGAAACCTTCGGGTTTGGGCTTCCGTATGTGAAGAATTTGTGAGTAATAGCATCGCTCCATATGCTTTTCAGGAACAGAATATCCAAACTTCTGATTCATCTGTTCGTTAAAAGCATCGTAATTCAACTGGTTCGTATTGCTGAAAAGAAATATACGGTAATGATTCCTTACTTTTTTCAAGAGTTCATCATTTTCTGTTGGAAAATCGATGAGTATAGCATTCCAGCACTCGGCAATTTGTTCGTCCGTCAGGTTTGTATGCGACAAAGAACGAATAAATTTGCAGAAGTCAGGTGAGGACATCAATCCCTCTTCATAAAGGTCAAATTCGTCTATCTGATGAGCTTTTGAATATAGTTGGTCAAAATCTTTAAGTCCATAACGGGCAAAAGAATCCGCTATATTCTGATAACGGATATTGTAAAGGACACCTCCAAAATCGAATATGATATTACGAATTTCACTCATCTTTTATCAGTTTCCAGAAATCGTCTTCAGAATAAATAGGAATATTTAATGATTCAGCCTTTTTGCGTTTTTCCGGTCCCATCTTCTCACCAGCAAGAACGAATGTCGTATTTTTAGAGATAGAAGAGACATTTTTGCCTCCATTCTGCTCAATAATGGACTTGAGTTCGTCACGAGGTATGGAAAAGACGCCGCTAACGATAATATTCATGCCATTCAGTTTCTGGGAGGCTGGTTGGTTTTGTGTCTCATCGATTTCAAACTGCAGGCCAGCATCTCGCAAACGCATGATGATAGAGAGGTTTTCCGTGCTGTTAAAGTATTGGATAATACTGTCAGCCACGCGATCACCGACATCTTCTACGCTCATCAGCTCCTCCTTAGAAGCTGAAGCGAGCGTGTCGATATTGACGAAGTGACGAGCCAGTTTCTTGGCTGTCACTTCACCTACATATCGTATGCCTATAGCATAAAGAACTCGTTCAAAGGGCACTGTTTTAGATGCTTCAATGCCTTTCAAGATGTTTTGAACGCTCTTTTCCTTGAAACTGATCACCCTACTCTTTCCGCTCTCGTCCTCGACAACTTTTTCAAGACCGAAGAGACGGTCATAGGTCAAAGCATAGAGATCAGCCACATCATGGACCAAATCATTGGAGAAGAGCATGTCGATTTTGCCCTCGCCCAAGGAGTCTATGTTCATTGCCTTACGGGAGATGAAATGCTCAAGACGGCCCTTGATTTGCGGGGCACAGTGCAGCTCATTAGGACAAAACAGACCTGCCTCGCCTTCATTATTGTAGAGTTCACTGCCGCAGACAGGACAATGGGTTATAAACCGTACAGGTTCAGCTTCAGGGTCACGGTGTTCAGCATCAACACCAACAATTTTGGGAATAATCTCACCACCCTTCTCAACGAAAAGATAGTCACCATAATGGATGTCCATATCCTGTATGAAATCGCGATTGTTAAGGGTGGCTCGTTTCACCACAGTGCCAGCGAGGTTGACGGGACTCAGATTAGCCACGGGCGTCACGATACCGGTACGTCCGACTTGAAAATCCACAGACAATAAAGGAGTTGAAACCCTTTCAGCTGGAAACTTATAAGCGATAGCCCAGCGAGGACTCTTAGCGGTGCTGCCCACCTGAGTTTGCTGGTCGAAGTCATTAATTTTAATGACTATACCATCAATCGGGAATGGCAGTTCTTTCTTATGCTCGTGCCAATGCGCGATAAAGTCGGTAACACCATGGATATCAGGTTTCAATTCAAGCACATCAGGCATGCGGAATCCCCATTCATGAAGAGTTCGCAGGCCATCATAATGCGTTTGGAATGGCAGATTCTCACCAAGAGCATAATAGAGCTTGAATTGGAGTCCCCGCTTAGCCACTTCGGCAGAGTTCTGCAGTTTAAGGCTTCCTGAGGCCGCGTTACGGGGGTTGGCAAAGGGTTGTTCTCCGATCTCCTCGCGTTCGGCGTTCAGGGCCTCAAAACTGGCAAAAGGCATGACAATCTCACCACGCGCCTCAAGGATAGGAGGCACGTTGCCAGTCAGATGCAATGGCACGGTACCTATTGTCTTAACATTAGCAGTCACAACATCGCCCTGCACGCCGTCACCACGTGTGACGGCACGCACGAGGATGCCATTCTCATATATAAGGCTAATGGCAACACCATCATATTTCAACTCACATGCATACTCAGGCTGTCGACTGAGTAAACCACGTATTCTTGTATCAAACTCGACTAGATCGTCCTCTGAATAGGTGTTGCCCAGTGACAACATCGGATATACGTGACGAGCTGTCTGAAACTGTTTGGTGACAGTTCCGCCTACGCGCTGTGTAGGACTGTCAGGATGGGCATATTGTGGATACTGACGCTCAAGGTCTGCCAGTTCATGCATCATCTGGTCGAAGTCGTAGTCGCTGATACGAGGATCGTCCAGCATGTAGTAATAGTAGTTGTGACGGTGTAATTCTTCCGTCAGCTTATCAATTTTTTCTTGAATAGGATCCATCAGGATAGATTATTTTAAGCCTCTGTTCTTTAAAAGAGGTTCAATAGAAGGCTCATGACCGCGGAAAGCTTTATAGAGTGTCATGGCATCCTCTGTATTACCTTTCTCAAGGATATTAGTACGGAAAGAGGTGGCTGTAGCTGAGTCGAAGATACCGTTCTCGCGGAAAGCCTCGTAGGCATCGTTGTCCAGCACGGCAGCCCATGTGTAGCTATTGTATCCAGCTGCATAACCGCCAGAGAAGACATGCTGGAAATAAGGACTCTTGTAACGAGAGATAATGGATGGGATAAGACCTATCTTATTCATGCTCTGATCTTCAAATGCAGGAAGAGAAATGTCTGTCTTGGTAGTTATAGTGTGGAAATCCATGTCGAGAAGAGATGCGGCAATAAGTTCGGTATTGATGAAGCCCTGACCAAATGTGGAAGCTGCTTCGATTTTCTGAATCAAAGAGTCGGGAATCACTTCACCAGTCTGATAGTGATGAGCATACTCCTTCAAAACAACAGGTTCAAAGGCAAAGTGCTCCATAAACTGTGAAGGCATTTCGACAAAGTCGCGCGGCACATTGGTACCAGAAAGCGTCCGATAGTGGCAGTTGGAGAAGATGCTGTGGAGAGCATGTCCAAACTCGTGAAATAGGGTTTGCACTTGGTCAACATTAAGCATGGAAGGTTTCTCGCCAGCCGGTTTTGTGAAGTTGAAGACCAAAGAGACAATTGGGATCAAGTTCTCACCTTCACGTGTATAATACTGCTCACGGAAATTGGTCATCCATGCACCGGAGCGTTTGCTCTCACGTGGCAAGAAGTCCATGTAGACAATAGCGATAACGTCGGTACCATCATAAACCTCAAAAGCTTTCACGTCAGGATGATAGATGGGAATCTCGGTATTCTCCTTGAAGGTGATGCCATACAGATTGTTGCAAACATAGAAAAGGCCCTTCACTGCGGTATCCAAGGAGAAATAGGGACGAATATCCTCATCGTTGAGGTCATATTTCTCTTTTCTAAGTTTCTCGCTGTAGAAACGCCAGTCGTAAGCTTCCAGTTTAGCGCCAGGATAATCTTTAGCCAACATCTTCTGATAGTCGGCGGCCTCAACCTTTGCTTTTTTAAGGGCGGGTTCCCAGACTTGATTCAGTAATGAGTAGACAGCCTCAGGTGTCTTTGCCATACAGTTGTCAAGAACATAGGCAGCGTAAGAGTCAAAACCTAACATCTGCGCACGCTCCAAGCGAAGATTGACGATTTCGTTAATAACAGCGGCATTGTCAAATTCACCTCCCAGACAACGGCTTGTATATGCAGTCCAGATCTCTTTACGAAGCTCACGATCTGCGCAGTTCATCAAGAAAGGCTCCCATGTGGGCATATCCAAAGTGAAGACATATTTGCCTTTGTTCTTATCATCTTTCTTACCAACCTCTAGAGCGGTCGTAAGTTGGTTTTCGGTAAGACCTTTCAACTTATTCACATCGCTTACCACCAAATTGTAACCATTGGTAGCATCTAAGACATTATTACCGAATTTAAGAGTCAGTTTGGAAAGACGCTCATTGATTTCACGGAAACGAGCCTGTTTGTCTGCAGGTACATTTGCGCCACCACGGACAAAATCTTTGTAGATGACCTCCAGAAGACGTTTTTGCTCTTTATTGAGTTTCTCTTTGTCTTGATTGTCATAGACAGTCTTGATACGAGCAAAGAGTTTCTTGTTCAACATGATATCATCATTGTGCTTGGTCAACATAGGGATGATGGTATCGGAAAGAGCTTTCATCTCATCATCGTTGCAGCACTCTGTCAAGTTCAAGAAAACACCACCTACCTTATTCAGCAGTTCTCCGCTATATTCAAACGGGATGATAGTATTGCCGAATGTAGGTTCCTCAGCATTAGCAACAATTGCTTCGATAGCCTCTTTCTGTTGTTTTATTCCCTCCTCAAAAGCAGGCAGGTAATGTTCCTTCTTAATCTCATCAAAAGGCGGCACTCCGTATGGGGTATTCCACTCTTTGAAAAAAGGATTGTCGTTTACAACTGGTTCCTGATTTTTCTTTCGACAACTGCTGCCGATTAATGCTGTGATTATCAAACACATAATTATTGGATAATGTTTCATATTTGAATTGATTTTTAATATTTTCGAAAAAAAGGATATGAATTATTAATTACTTTTTCTTATTGGCTTGACGAGCAAAGAGAAAGAGTTCCTGAGGAAGATGACAATATCCGTCAGGATGTTTATCAAGATAATCCTGATGATAAGCATCAGCGGGATAATAGTTGTGCAACTTCTCCACCTCAGTGACAATGGGCATGTCATACTGTTGTTGTTTTGTCTTAAAAACCTGCTGAATGAGAGGCAGTTCAGCCTCATCGGTATAATAGATGCCAGTCCTATAACGAGTGCCCACATCATGGCCCTGCTGATTCAACATGGTAGGGTCTATAGCGTGGAAGAACATGTCCAACAGGAAATCAAGCGACACAATGCTGTCGTCATAAACCACCTTGACGGTCTCGGCGAAACCAGTGTTATCGGTATAAACCTCTTCGTATGTAGGATTATCCGTATGGCCGTTTGCGAATCCAGTCTCGGTGGAAACAACACCGTTGATCTGTTTGAAATAGTGCTCTGTGCCCCAGAAACAGCCGCCGGCAAGATAGATCTCTTTCGTCATTTTTTGAATGATTTTTCAACGTGCAAAGATACATAAAAAACGGCAATAGAATGACTGGTTTTAGAGATAAAAATTATGAATAATTATTGGAGAATACGACTTGTAGGCTTGGAGTTTTTTTGTAAGTTTGCACTTTTATTAACGATAACTATTCAATTATGGCAGACGACAAGAAGATAATTTTTTCGATGGTGAACGTGAGCAAAACGTATCCACCTCAAAAACAAGTACTTAAAAACATCTACCTCTCCTTCTTTTATGGTGCGAAGATTGGCGTATTGGGTCTAAATGGTGCAGGTAAATCCTCACTATTGAAGATTATCGCCGGTTTGGACAAGTCCTATCAAGGTGAGGTGGTCTTCTCCCCAGGTTATTCGGTAGGTTATCTGCCACAGGAGCCTCAGATTGACGATAATCTGACCGTCAAGGAGGTGGTTATGCAAGGTGTACAGCCTATCGTAGACATCTTGAAAGAGTACGAAGAGGTAAACATGAAGTTTGCCGAGCCTATGAGCGACGATGAGATGAACAAGCTGATCGAACGTCAGGGTGAACTGACAGAGTTGATTGAGCAATATGACGCATGGGAGTTGGACTCCAAGCTGGAGCGTGCCATGGATGCGCTGCGCTGTCCTGACGGTGACACACCTGCCAAGAACCTCTCTGGAGGTGAGCGCCGCCGTGTGGCATTATGCCGTCTGCTGCTGACAGAACCTGACATTCTCCTTTTGGACGAGCCTACCAACCACCTTGATGCTGAGTCTGTTGAGTGGCTGGAAGCACATCTACAACAATACAAGGGCACCGTCATCGCCGTAACCCACGACCGTTACTTCCTCGACCATGTAGCTGATTGGATATTGGAGTTGGACCGCGGCGAAGGCATTCCATGGCAAGGCAACTACTCCTCCTGGTTGGAGCAGAAGGCCAACCGATTGGCTATGGAGCAGAAACAGGAAAGCAAGCGCATGAAGACTTTGGAGCGCGAGTTGGAATGGGTGCGCATGGCCCCGAAAGCACGTCATGCCAAGTCTAAAGCCCGTTTGAATGCATACGACAAATTACTCAACGAAGATGTGAAAGAGAAAGAGGAACATCTCCAGATCTTCATCCCTAATGGTCCTCGTTTGGGCAACAATGTCATCGAAGCCCAGCATGTGCGCAAGGCATTCGGTGACAAATTATTGTTTGACGACCTCAACTTCAACCTACCGCCCAACGGCATTGTGGGAGTCATCGGACCTAATGGTGCTGGCAAGACTACCCTATTCCGCCTCATCATGGGCATCGAGAAACCTGACAGTGGAGAGTTCAAGGTCGGTGAGACCGTCAGAGTCGGATATATAGACCAACAACACACTGCCATTGATCCCGAGAAGACCGTTTGGGAAGTACTCTCCGAGGGCAATGAACAGATTATGATGGGTGGTAGGCTGATTAATTCCCGTGCCTACCTGTCACGCTTCAACTTCAGCGGCACTGAGCAGAACAAGAAAGCCGGCGTGCTCTCCGGTGGTGAGCGAAACCGTCTGCACCTCGCCCTAACGCTGAAATCAGAAGCCAATGTATTGCTTCTTGACGAACCTACTAACGACATTGATGTCAATACGTTACGCGCACTCGAAGAGGGTCTTGAGAATTTCGCAGGTTGCGCCGTCATCATCTCCCACGACCGTTGGTTCCTGGACAGAATCTGCACCCATATCCTTGCTTTCGAAGGCGACTCTCAAGTCTACTTCTACGAAGGCAGCTACACCGAATACGAGGAGAACAAGAAGATGCGATTGGGTAATACCGCGCCGAAGAGGATTCGGTATAAGAAGATTACGGTGATTTAGGAGTAAGATGTTAGATGTAAGAAGTAAGATGTAGGATGTAAGAAATGAGACAAGTAAATACTTTGTTGACTGTTTTTGTATTTATAATCATCTCGGTTTCGCTTTCTGCGCAGCAAAGTCGATGCAAGATCAATGGAATGGTAGTGACAGATAAAGATGTCCCAATTAGCTTTGCATCTGTATATGTCCAGCAGAACGACAGCATGATTACAGGCGGTATTACCGATCAAGATGGCAAATTCGAGCTTTTTGTTAAACAATCCGAGAAAACTTATTCGCTTTCTGTTGTTTATGTGGGTTGCCAGGCGAAGCATCGTGATTTTTTTGCAAATACAAACGAATACAATGCTGGGAGGATAGTTTTAGAGTCTTCACAGTTACTCGATGAGGTGACAGTATCAGCTGAGGATGAGGAGAAGAGCTCTACAAGCGTTGTCCATACCACCCTCAGACCAGCAGATGGTACCGCATTCATGAGCGGTTCGATCAGTGATCTATTAAAATCGGATCCATCATTGACTATAGATCAGAATGGCAATGTGTCCATCCGAGGCAACAGCAATGTGTTGATACTGCTTGATGGTGTGCCCATCCCGCTGAGTTCCGTAGGAGATCTTCCATCGTCCAATGTGGCTAGCATTGACATCGTCAAGAATCCGAACGCCTCCTACGATGCTGAAGGTACGGGTGGCATCATCAACATCGTCACAAAGAAAGGTTTGGGCAAAGGATTCAACGGTATTATCGCTGTCAATTACGGTTTTAACCATTTCACAAACGGAAATGTAGGCTTTAATCTCACACGAGAGAAGGTGGCGTTTCGGTTCAACTACCAAGTCAAATATGAAGATGATGTGAACAGGGGTTATTTGCATCGATATTACCACGCTACAGGTGACAGTTTGAGTCAGAATGTAAATGCCCTCAGGACAACATTCAACAACAATATCTCGTTGGGAGTCACAGTCATGCCAAGCAAACGCGACAGATTGATGGCTGATGTGAGACTGATTCTTCCCCGTTTAAATACTATTCAAGACCTAACCAACGATTTATACCACAACGGATTATCCAACATCGAACATCGTCAGAGTGATGTGACTTGGAATCGTGAGAACATAAATCTCATCATTGCCTATACACATTCCATTCGTCCTAACAAGTTAAGTTTTTCGATAAAAGGAAATGTCTCCAAAATTTGGGGACACCGTCCATCCTACTATTTTTTGGAAGAAGACTCCGTCAGCAAATCCGTTTCCGGAGGAAGTCCGTTGCTTGCCGCCATACAAAACGACTGGCGTATCATGAAAAATTGGGGCATCTGGGATGCGGGCGTGAAGTTTTCATATCGACAGAATGACATATATCATCAATTCTACGAACTGGACAGCACTGGTTGGAGTTACTCAAACGATTTTAGCAACGACCTTTTACATCGCGAATATGTGCCAGCGGCATACGTACAATTTGCTTTCACCAAATGGAAACAATTTCATTGGAATGCAGGTCTGCGTGCCGAATACAGTCAAGTTTCACTCCATAGTAACAAAGAGGCTTTGGATGAAACCTCACACCATTTTTTCCTTGCGCCCTCGCTATCATTCAAATACGACATAAATAAAAAGCAATCGTTGTCTTTTGCCTACTCTCGACGGATCACCCGTCCCTCCTACCCTCAACTCAATCCCTACATGAGCATGATTGATCCGCATTATTTCGAGCAGGGCAATATGAATCTCAAACCGGAAACAACAGACAATGTCGAGCTTTTGTATCAATTCAAGAATTCTCATTGGAACATCTCCACTGCGTTATATGCCAATCACACACGTAATTACATCACACAGGTTGCACGTTACGACGGTGACATATTACTGATGACTTATATCAATGCCACCTCGCAGACAAAAGCCGGTTTGGATTTGAGTGTCACTGTGGACCCGTGGGAATGGATGTCCGTTCAAGTGGCCACAAACACCTATTATCTCCGCTCTGTTGGTAATATAAACGATTGGGATATTTCCAACCAAGGATGGGTTAACAACAGCAATTTGAGACTCAACTTCAAGCCCATAAGGGGAATGTCGCTGATAGTTCAATATTTCCTGAATACGCCACAGTACTACCCTCAATTTACCACGCTGCTTTCACACTACATGAATATCAGCATAAGTCAGAAATTCTTGAAAGGCAGACTGACCGTCTCCGCCATGCTTACAGATGTCTTCAACACGCGGAAATGGGAGATATACTCCGACAACCAATACTATCGGTTGGAGAATCTGTTACGCAATAAGAGTCGCATGGTTTGGCTTGGAATCAGCTATAACTTCAACTCTTACAAGAAAACTGAGCCCATCAAATCTAACGACGAAGACAGGTCCAAAATAAAAACAGGTGTGTAACAATAAAAATTGTACACACCTGTAATTCAACTAATTATTAAGCTTATTTCAACAAACCCATGAGATAGCCACCATAACCGCTCTTCAGGAGAGGTTGTGCTATTTTCTCAAGTTGTGCAGCATCGATAAAACCATGACGATAGGCCACTTCTTCGATGCAGCCGACTTTGAGGCCTTGACGTGCTTCAATAACCTGCACGAACTGAGTAGCCTCGATGAGGGAATTGAACGTACCAGTGTCGAGCCAAGCAGTACCACGGTCCATCTTGCAGACCTTGAGTTTGCCCTCTTCCAAGTAGAATTTGTTCACGTCAGTGATTTCGTATTCACCGCGAGCACTGGGTTTGATATTCTTGGCGACATCCACGACAGTATTATCGTAGAAATACAAACCAGGAACTGCGTAATTGGATTTTGGAATCTTAGGTTTCTCCTCTATGGAGACTGCGTTCATATTGGAGTCGAACTCCACGACGCCATAGCGCTCAGGATCAGACACATGGTAGGCAAAGATCACGCCACCCTCAGGATCTTTGTTTTCCATCAGATGTTGCTCAATACCGCCACCATAGAAGATATTGTCGCCGAGAACCAAGGCCACTTTGTCACGGCCAATGAACTCTTCGCCCAAGACGAAGGCCTGAGCCAAGCCATTAGGTACCTCTTGTACCTTATACTGAAAACGACAACCGATACGGGAACCATCACCCAATAACTTCTCGAAATTAGGAAGATCTTCCGGAGTTGAGATGATCAAAATCTCCCGAATGTCTGCCTGCATTAAGGTAGATATTGGATAATAGATCATTGGTTTGTCGTAAATGGGCATCAGCTGCTTGCTCATGGCAAGGGTGATGGGGTGAAGACGGGTACCGGCACCGCCGGCTAATACAATACCTTTCATGTTCCAAATATTTTTAGGGTGCAAAGATAAGAATTATCTTGATATGAATAAAGAGTTAATTCAACCTACAAAATTCCTTCGTCGGCAAAGCTAAAATAGGCGTTGCCACTAACTATGATATGATCCATAACCCTAATATTGAGTAACGCAGCAGCCTCTTTGACCTGATTCGTCAAAGACTTATCCAAATTGCTGGGTCGAACTGAACCCGACGGATGGTTATGACAAAGAATGATACCTGTCGCCTTTTGCACAAGTGCCTCCTGCATTATCAAACGGACATCCACAGTCGTGGAAGTTAAGCCGCCCTTGCCAATTTGGACCATTTTCAAGATATTAGCGGCTTGATTCAACAGTATTATCCAGAATTCCTCATGTTTCAAATGAGCAATCTTGGGTTGTATCAACTCCATCATATCGGCAGAATTCTTGACTACCCTACTCTGTTCTACTGCTTCGGCGCGAATACGACGGCCAAGTTCAAAAGCAGCCATCAAGGTCACGGCTTTAACCTGTCCGATGCCATGAATCTTGCGGAGGTCTTCCAGCGTGACATTGGCTAACGTATTTAAAGAGTTGTGGCACGTTGCAAGAATCCGTTTGGAAAGTTCAACGGCATTCTCGGTAGCATTGCCTGTACGCAGTAAGATGGCGATAAGTTCCGCATCAGAAAGGACGGAAGGACCCTGTTGGACAAACTTCTCTCTCGGCTTATCCTGGTCACTCCAGTCGGCTAAAGGAATCTTTTCGGAAACGTTTCGCCCTGAGGTCATCACAACATATGCTCACGCTTGAGCAAATATGGAAGCAGGATCTGGTCAAATCCTTGGGTGATGTCAGCAGGAATCATATCAATCTGATAATTACCACATTGCACCTTAATCTCATGGAAGAAATTACGGATGGTCTGTTGGTAATACTCACGGATATTGTTGGCATGAACCTTCACCTCTTGACCAGTCTCCATATCCACGAAACGGTAGAGACGGTTCTCAAAAGCAAAATCATACTCTAAAGAGCGATCATAGGTATGGAATAGCAGGACTTCGTGTTTGTTGTGGCGAAGATGGCCTAAAGCCAGCATCAACTCATCAAGGTCTTTTTTGCTCTCGAACATATCACTGAAGATAACCACCAGAGAACGGCGATGAATCTGCTCAGCAATCTGATGCAAGGTATCAGTCACCATAGATGTTCTATGGATCTCTGTTCCAATTGGTTGTAGAATTTTTTCCAACTCTCGGTAGATCATCTTAAAGTGGGCATCACCGCCACGCGCATGTGTATGAAGGTCCAGTTTGTCAGAGAAGACGCTGAGACCTACAGCATCGCGCTGGCTCTTGAATATCTGCATTAAGATAGCTGCCGCATAAACCGCAAAAAAGATTTTGTTAGGTTCCGCCAAAGAGTACTTCTCCCTAATAGGGAAATACATGGATGAAGAGTTGTCAATGATCAGATGACAGCGTAGGTTTGTCTCTTCCTCATACGTCTTTACAAACAATTTATCCGTGCGGGCGTATAATTTCCAGTCAATGTGACGAATAGGCTCGCCCGTGTTGTAGGGACGATGCTCGGCAAACTCCACAGAGAAACCGTGCATCGGGCTGCGGTGCATACCGGTGATGAAACCCTCCACCACTTGCTTAGCGACGAACTCGACATTGTCGAACTGGGTGATCTTTGTTAAATCAATGGAATATGACATAGCCTTGAATTAATGAGGTGCAAAAGTACATTTTTTTGTCGTAAAAATCGTCCTACTTCCTTTTCAAAAAATCATTGACCTGTTTTAAAAATGTTTCACGGAAGATATTGGCATAGCTATTGTCTTCGAATATCTCCTCTAAAGGTAGATAAAGAGGAGTATGACCCGTCTCATAGAGCAGGATGCCAGGAAAGGAACGATATGGGATTCCACCAAATTTAGGATAGTGTTCGTATCGATCCTTGTCCAGAAAAAGCATCTGAAATGGCTTTTCCAGATATTTACACACATCCATGCGCCAGTCATAACGAGTCATAGCTCCCGGAAAATACGGATATACCACATCCACAAAAAAGTCTTTATCACGTTGTTCATTCAACCAAGAAAAGAGAGTCTTGCGGCAACCGGAACAGTCCAATTCATTGTTAAGCACCAGGATATGCTTACCGACGGGAAGATTAGAGAGAGATTGTAGTAAGCCATGAGAATTGTAGAACGCCGGCAAGTATTCCTGTTGTTCGGTTTTGTAAGAACTCACTTTGATAGCCGGAAAAGGCTCCGATTTGAGATAAAAGTCCTCACGTCTTTGACGATATTCCAGGTCTGTCAAACCACTTGCATCGACAGTATCGGCAAGGAGAATCTCGACAAGAATATTATTCCAAGAGACCCAAGCCTTGTCTACCCTATTTTCAAGCAAGGTCATAGGCAGAGCATCACCTGTATAAAGCAATTCTGACGGGACTTTCCGAGGATAGCATTTTGTGGTGCCATCAGCATTTCTTATCGCGAAATACAACTTTGATTTGTGAGTAGTGGTATCATATTGAGTGTAGTATAACAGATAGTCACCACCTAATGGAAAGACGACTTTCGGATAAGAATAGTTGTAGATTTCATCCATCGTAGCACGAATTCGCTCGACACCATAAGGCACCTTGAGACTCTTCTTGATGTATTCGTCTTCAAAGGGATGCCATGATGGCAAATCAAACGTAATACGCTCCAACCAATCACCATTCAGGCCGTACTTTTCCAAAGATGGGTATCTGTTGCTGAGGAAGTAGAGAAAATGATCGTCGCGGAAGAGATAGCGATTAGGTTTCGCCTGGACAACATGAGGAGCTTCATACTGCAGCGGGCGAACGACAACCCGCTGCCCATCATGAAGCCGGTACCATCGGTACCCAAAATCGTGGTCTTCTTCTAGATAGAACAGGTCACCTTGATACAGATAGCACAACTTGACATTCTGACATTCGTATGTGGTATCCAATAGATAACGTTCTCCTTCAGACTTAAAAAGCAAAATTATATCCTGAAGAGAGACAACACAATAGTCATTTGAAAACTGAAAATCATAAATCCATGGTTGAATAGTAGATCCTAGGGATTTCAAGACATTGATTGGCACTGACAGGTGTCGCTCCGAAAGTGTATAGTGACCTATGTCAAACAGATAAAAAGTGGCCGTATATTCCTGTCCCTGCTTACGAAAGGCGGTAGATTCCGTATAACAGAATACTCCATCGGTAAAATCATAAACCAAATGCGTCATGTCGTCCAATGGATTTATTTTACTAAGGGTATCAAGTTTGAAATACTCATGAAGAAAATCTTGGCAGCACATCGGTAAAACAAATCCCACAAACAGTAGAGTCAGAAATATACGGTTCCTTTTCATATCATTTTGTTTTAATGGCTAAAAACGCGTAAAACAATTAAAATAAATACTATGAAAGTCTGTTATCTGGTTCGATTATAAATATTAGTAACATCATTAATAGTGATTTTCATTATACAGTCACCATTAGTTTCGTAACTCCAGACGCCTTTTACCTGATAGTAGGCTGGACATCGATTTGCAGTACCTGGAACAGCTACCGTCAGTGTGTAGGTATTGTTGGCAAGGCGGGTCTGTTCTGCTGAGAGGTTCTCGCTATATTGAATGATTTGATTGACAGCATTGGTGACAGCACGATTTTCCGCATCATCCTCTCTACCCGAACCATTTCCTGTAGACAATAACGGTACACGACAAAAGCTGAATCCGTTACCAGAGCAATCCAATTCCGGGAGACTACCTTCTCCATCTGATGGTGTATAGACCACATCATTGTACAGGTTAAAAATAGCCCAAAAACCACCATTGTGTTTTCTTACAATCACATCAGGATATTGACGGGCGGAAAGGCCTAAAACCATTGAGAAAATAGAGACAAAAATTAAAAGTTTTTTCATAGTTAGTTGTTTTTTAGATTGAATAGTACTTTGTTTATTCCGGTTTCTCTTTTTTCGGGGATGCGGATCCGTAGCCCTCTTCCGTCAAACAGCTCATCTGTCGAATCCTTATTTGAATATTTCCTATCCTTCAGCCATCATCATATTTATCCTTTCATTAACCCAACTCATACGGGCGGCTACCCCTTTTGAATCGTTTTGATGACGCAAAGATAAATCCTGACAAAAGAATTGTCAATAATTTTTTAAAAAATTATTTTACTAAAAATAAGATACTTATAAAAAAATAAAAATACACTTAACAATTAAGTGTAAATATCGTCCATTCGAATGGAGAGTTTTTTAGAAAAGAGAAAAAAATTACCAAACAGAGGTCCAGTCCTCAGCCTCACGGACGGAGGCGTCGCGACAATACTCCAGCAGTTTTGCATATTTCAGGAAACTGTTGTGGGCAATGGCTTTGGAGAGCACATAGCCGTCCACGCCAGAAAAGATTCCTCCATGGAAGAAGTAGTTGACCACAAAAGCAGAGAAACCATGCAAAAACGGTGTAAAAGCATTTGCCTTCTTGCCTTGTAGGAAGAGGATCTTCGCGCCGCGCGTGCTATAATTGCGTTTTGAGAAGAGATCGTCATAGCTCTTATATCTATAATGTATCAAATCTGCTTCCAAATAGGAAATGTTTGATTTCGGAACGAAAGCATGTTGTTTCTGTTCCACAAAACGCAACTTATCTTTACGGAAGATACGCACAAGATAATCGGGATACCAGCGGCAGCATTTAACCCAGCGCTCCCCTATCAGGTTTCTGCGGCGCACGGCAAAACCATCATAGGGGATCTTTTCCCAGTCGATTTTATGCATAGCGGCAACCAGTTCTTCTGAGAGACGTTCATCGGCATCAATGCTTATCACCCAATCGTTGGATGTGTAAGGCAAAGCGAGATTTTTCTGAGGTCCATCACCAATATACTCATGTTGATAGACTTTGGCGCCAGCTTGCTGAGCCAGCGCCACAGTCTTATCTTTACTATATGAATCAGTAACAACAACTTCATCACAAACCTGTTGTAACGAACGGATACAATCTACAATGTTCTGTTCCTCGTTAAGTGTTGTTATGATGCCTGTAATCTTCATAAAGCGAATTAGCTTCTTCTTTCAATATTGGCACCGAGGTTTTGGAGACGCTCCACAATATCTTGATAACCTCGGTCGATCTGCTCCACATTTTGAATCACGCTAGTGCCAGTTGCAGAGAGTGCCGCAATAAGCAAAGAGACACCTGCACGGATATCGGGAGAAGCCATCGTCGTGCCACGCAGCATCTTTTCACGGCCAAGACCGATAACAATGGCACGGTGAGGGTCGCATAAAACAATCTGTGCTCCCATAGTCTGCAGTTTATCGACAAAGAAGAGACGGCTCTCAAACATTTTCTGATGTATCAGGACACTTCCTTTTGCCTGAATAGCAGTAACCAGAGCAATACTGATCAAGTCAGGGGTAAATCCTGGCCACGGTGCATCGGCAATAGTCAAAATGGAACCATCCATATTCGTCTCAACGGTATAGGGATCCTGACCATGGACAATAATGTCGTCGTCCACTTGCTCAAAGTTAATACCCAGCTTTTTAAACGTGTAAGGGATAATACCCAAATGCTGACAGGCGCAGTTTTTGATGGTCACCTCAGACTGTGTCAAGGCGGCCATACCCATAAAACTACCTACCTCAATCATATCCGGCAGAATTCGATGCTCACAACCATGCAGTTCCTCAACGCCCTCAATAGTCAACAGATTGGAACCGATGCCGGAAATCTTAGCACCCATTTTGTTTAACATCGTGCAGAGTTGATAAAGATAGGGTTCGCAGGCAGCATTGAAAATGGTAGTCGTACCTTCTGCCAGGACGGCCGCCATCACAATATTGGCGGTACCTGTCACAGAGGCCTCATTAAGAAGCATATAAGTACCTCTCAACTTATCCGCTTTCAGCTCAAAGAAGTTGTTGTCATCAGAAATCTTAGTCTCAGCACCTAGCTTTTGAAAACCTTCAAAGTGGGTTGTCAAAGGACGGCGACCAATCTGGTCTCCACCAGGACGAGCAGCGTATGCTTCCCCAAAACGACCCAACATAGGTCCAAGCACCATAATAGAAGCACGAAAAGCGGCAGACAGTTTACTGAACTCTGGCGTTTTCATCAAAGCAAGGTCAACCTGATCAGCCTGGAATGTATACGTATCCTTGCTCAACTTGGTGATCTTTACACCTATAAGAGATAGGATATCCTGATATCGCTGCGTATCACGAATTTCAGGAAGATTAGAAATAGTGACAGGCTCTTTGGTAAGCAAAACGGCAGACAAGACCTGCAGCGCTTCATTCTTAGCTCCTTGCGGCTCGATGACACCCTTTAACGGATGACCACCTTCTATGATAAACTCGTCCATGCTGAGGGATTTTGAGACGTTAGATGTGAGACTTGTTTATTATTCAGGTATGACGATTGGGAACTGTTGGTTGAACTCCATACGATAAGGAGCGCCAATGATGTTCGTCAAAAAGTCAACATATTGATCTGTAAAAGCGAACTTGTTGGGATCGTAATATTCTGTAGGCAGCGGGAAGTTGCCAATATTACCCATCTCTATCTCAGTAGCATGGAACTCCTCCAACTCGTCGTAAGGCACGATATCGCGCATAACGGCCATCTTACCGTAATCTTCACGAAGCAACAAGTCAACAACTTTGTCGGCAAGTGTAGAGGTCAGGCGGCGGTCATATTCGTAGCATTTACCAGAACGAGGAATATAACCAGAAATTTGGCCACGGGCCTCAATGCCGAGACGTCTGTTGATCTCAGAAGCAATAACGCCGCTTACACCGCCAAAACGCGGATGGCCATATTCATCTGTATCAGCGGAAGCATAGACCATACCCAGTTCCTGTTTCTCATCGTCCCACCATCTTACACCTTCAGAAACAGCTATGATAAGGCTATGTTTCGGGTCGCGCATGTAAGCCTCTTTGACGGCCTCAAAGAAGAACTCCTTACGTTCCTTGGTCATCTCAACCTCGGGAATCAAAGACATCTGAGCGCCACCAAAAGTAGCAGAACCGGTCAACCAACCAGCATCACGGCCCATAACCTCGAGCACCATAATACGTTGGTGAGACTCATTTGTTGTATGCAATTTGCTTGTCAATTTCTTGATAGCCATGGCGCCAGATGGGAAACCAGGGCAAAGAACAGTCTCAAACTGTTGTCCGTTATAATGGTGGATTGTTCTGGTTCTCAAATCGTTATCAATAGTTTTCGGAAAACCTATGACGGGAATACCATATTTTTCATACATCTTACGAGCGGCACCGTTAGTATCATCACCACCGATAGTCACCAGTACATCAATCTTATAGCGTTCGATATTGCGCAGAATCTGTTCAGAGCGGTCTTCGGGTTGCTTCTTGCTCGGGAAGGGATTGGTACGAGAAGAAAGCAATGCTGTACCGCCATAAATACCGTTATAAGAGATATTTGTAAGATCGACAATGTCACCATCGCCCAAAAGGCCTTTCCATCCGCGCAACACGCCATAGACCTTAAAACCTAACATTGAGGCTCTATTACGAACACATTCGATACTGGAATTGATAGCAGGGGTGTCGCCACCGCCGGAGAGGATTGCTAATGTTTTGCCATTGAATAACTTTTCGGTTCTCATATTTTGATGATTTTTAAATTTAGACTAAAAGGAATAGTCATACAATAGTTGTACAACGCTGCAAAAGTAGCAAAAATTTTGTATACATTGGCTATAATAAAATGCATGTCGCATCGTTTTAAAACTTAATGGTAAAAATTGTTGGATGAGCAAGATAGTACCCTCATACAATCGATGGAGATGGAACAACTTATATGGACTAGTCATTTGCTGGCTATTCCAAGTTCTATTTATCGGCTCACTCTCAGCTCAGACGCTGACGGGGAAAGTCTGCACCATCAATGAGAAGGGAGATACTGTCGGGGTACATATGGCTCAATTGCAGTGGCTACACACACCAGTAGGCGTCATTACCAATAAAGACGGATCATACAAACTCCCTTTCACAAACACAGACACCCTTGTGGTCAGTTATCTCTTTTACGATTCCGACACACTGATTATCAACAAAAAACAGAGGCAACGGACTTTCCTCGTCAGCACTACCCAACCTCTGCAAGAAGTCGTCATATCCAAAAGGAAAAAGCCAAAATACTCCCGCAAAGACAATCCTGCTGTAGAATTAGTGAAAAAAGTCATCGAAAACAAAGACAAACATCGTATCGATGAGGCTGAACATTACAAAGCAAAAAATTATAAGAAACTGGTAATGACTTTTGGACGTTTCGATTTAGATTTTCAGAAAAACATTTATCAGCAGTTATCATTTTTGAAAAAATATATCGATACTATTCCTGAAGATAGCGTACCCGTTCTGAC
Organism: Bacteroidales bacterium; assembly: GCA_024686335.1. GTDB lineage: Bacteria > Bacteroidota > Bacteroidia > Bacteroidales > WCHB1-69 > F23-D06. The sequence continues at coordinate 51,122 of JAILCI010000044.1, forward strand.
CATCTCCTTACGTGAAACACTTTCAGACATCTACCACCAAAAATCTCCCAACAAAAAAGTTAACTATTTAATTGCCAGACGTATGCAAGGTATGGATGAGGTTCTGGACGATGAGGGCATGGGCACCAACCTTGACGCAATTTTTTCCGAAGTAAACATTTTCGACAATGATATTGAGTTGATGCTCAATAAATTTGTCAGTCCCCTATCCTCCTCTTTAGCCACTATCTATTACCATTATTACATTACTGACACGCTGGAAGTGGATAGTGTTTCTTGTATAGAGCTGACCTTTTCACCTGTAAACAGCCGTTCTTTTGGTTTTTCAGGGCGAATGTACATTGTAAACGACAGTACCTATGCCTTGAAAAAATATGCCATCAATGTGCCACACAACATCAACATGAACTTTGTAAGGCAACTGCGTATTGAGCAAGATTTCACGAAGTTAGACTCCGGTTTATGGGCGCCTACCACGGCTCAGACATACGCATCATTTTCACTTATCAAGAGGAAAAAGATGCGACAGATATATGTCACACAAAGTACCCTTTGGTATAACTATGAACTTGGTGTTATGATTCCAGATTCTATCAACTCTGCATTAACGGGTGGTGAAGTGGCAGCTAAGAATCTCAAATACAAAAACTGGCAATGGAGAAAAATGCGTCCCCTACCCTTGTCTGCCAAGGAATCCTTTATGGACAGTCTCAACACGGAAATGCGGCGGCTACCGGCATACAAAGTGTTGGAAAAGACGGCTGAGATCCTAGCAACAGGATATATTGCGACATCAAAAGATCGGAAAGAGAGTGGTTTTGACATTGGCAACATCTATAATATGATTAGTCGGAATCCGACAGAAGGATACAGACTACGTATTGGAGGTATGACCACAGCTAAAGCCCACGAAAGATGGTTTGTCAACTGGTACATGGCTTTCGGCTGCTTGGACCAGCGTCTCAAATACAGTGTCACCTTGGCTCATAGTTTTGTAAAAAAAGAGCGCCATCTAAACGAGCATCCGCGCAATGCCCTTTCTTTCACCACAATGTATGATGTTGAGACTCCGGGACAGAGTTATGGATACATGGACAGAGATAATTTCCTGATGTCATACACTCATGGTGAGCCCTCGCTATCGGCACAGTATGTCCGACGCATGAAGCTGCGTTACGAGCGGGAGTGGCCTTTCCGACTCAGTTTGGACACATGGCTACAGTATGAGGAAAACGAAGCTACTGGTTCACTGATGTATTGGCGAATCAATCCTGACGGTTCCACATCCCGGGTCACCTCCTTCCATGACATGGAATGGTGTATGCAGTTACGTTGGTCTCCTGGCGAGCGACTGTACAACAACCAGTCGGGCAAAGACAACCTTCTTAAGCTATCCAAAAATGCTCCTGTGCTCAAACTGACACATACGAGTGGACTTTTGGATTTTAAGAAATGGTATCATCGGACTGACTTTTCTGTGGAGAAGCGCATCTGGCTCTCCGCATTTGGCTATATTGACGCCACACTCCAAGCCGGCATCATCTGGAATGCCGCACCGTTCCCAAAGCTGTATGTACCACCTGCCAACAGATCACTATTCCTCGCCTCAAACTCCTTTTGTCTAATGAAGCCCATGGAGTTCATCATGGACAAATATGTAGGATTCTACGCCACATATTTTTTAAAGGGTTGGATTTTCAACCGAATACCATTGTGGAATCGGCTAAAGTTCCGCGAGGTACTCTCTTTCAGCGGTGTTTATGGAGGTTTATCAGCCAAGAACGTGCCCAGTGCCACCACACCGGGACTCTATGTGCTTCCAGACGGTTGTGGACAACTGGGCAAACTTCCGTACATGGAAATCACCGCCGGCATAGAGAACATCTTTCATTTTCTACGTATTGACTATGTCCGCCGACTCACCTACGCCAAAGATCTGAAGGGTTGGGACAAGAACGGGATCAGGTTGTCGTTTGAGTTGTCGTTTTAGTTGGAAATGAAACGTCACCTACCTCTTTCGCCCCTTCGGGGCTTCCTTGATTCCCGCACCGTCACACAACCAGCCCCACACTGACGTGCGGGGTTATTAGGATAGCGTGCCTCCAGCACGCAGTCAAAGTACAAAGGCGGGAAGTCACCGCGAGAGGCGTTAGCCGCGAGCAAATCCGCTTGTTAAAATCTATCTGCGGAAAAAAAACACAAATTACCGCAAAATGTTCGCAAATTATCCATTAATTATTTTTGGATAATTCGCATCTCTTTCGCCCCTTCAGGGCTTCCTTGATTCACACGCCATCACATACACAGGGGTTCACACCCCTGCCTGTATTCTGCCGCCCTTTCAGGGCTCTGTCAACGACGATCTTCTGTCATCATCAGAGCAAGAATATTGGCGTACCTTCGGCACGCTGATATGACACTGCACCGGCCAGCCCCACACTAACGTGCGGGGTTATTAGGATAGCGTGCCTCCAGCACGCTGTCAAAGTGCGGAGGCGACTATGATCGTAGCGAATAAAATCTGCGTAATACAGGTCCGCAAGGACCTACAAATAAAATCTGCGTTCATCTGCGAAATCTGCGAAATCTGCGGGAACAAAACACAAAATTACCGCAAAATTCCCATAAATTATCCATTAATTATTTTTGGATAATTCGCATCTCTTTCGCCCCTTCAGGGCTTCCTTGATTCACACGCCATCACATACACAGGGGTTCACACCCCTGCCTGTATTCTGCCGCCCTTTCAGGGCTCTATCAACCGCACTCTTCTGTCATCATCAGATCAAGAATAGTGGCGTACCTTCGGCACGCTGATATGACACTGCACCGGCCAGCCCCACACTAACGTGCGGGGTTATTAGGATAGCGTGCCTCCAGCACGCACGGGAACACGGATTGTTGCTTAGTCGTTGAACTAGACTGAGAACTGGCAACTAATCATTGCGTCCTTTGCGGCTCTGCGTTTGCAGCTTTGCGTTAAAATCATCTATGAGCGTAGCGAACAAAAATCTGCGTCCATCTGCGAGATCTGCGGGAATCTGCGGGAACAAAACACATCAAACCCCGTAGGGGTCCCATCACAATAACGGAGTGCCGAAAACCTCCGACACTCCGTAACTGTCAACTATCAACTGTCAACTATCAACTCTACTTGACGTTTCTCTTGTGCAGATCGAAAACGGTCTTGACAGGATTGAAGGTTTCGATGGGCACTTCCACAAAGACAGTGATCCAGTCGCTCATAGCGCCGTTCCAAAGGCCAGGCAACTCCATTGCCTTCAGGTCGCGACCATTGTAGGACTTCGAAGAGATGAAGCCCGTCTCGGGATCCACATATTCGGGCAGATTGAACTTCTGACCCTTATAGTCCTTTATACCGCAGACCAAGTCGACGGGATTGAAGTGAGTAGCATGCTCGAGAATATCGCGCTGATGGTCGTCAGCCTTGTTGATTTGGGAAGACTCCACAATCTGCAGAGAGCAGGTGTTATCCTCAGCCTCCATCCAGAAGGGGCCGCCACCAGGTTCGCCCTCGTTCTTGACCATACCGCAAATACGCAACGGACGGTTGAGCTTGTCGTAGAGCGCCTCAACAGAGCAATCGTCGCCCAGAGATATTTGCAACTGAGACTCGGCAAAATCCATCATTTCGCAGAGAAGCATTTCATCTACATCACCCTGATCAATGCGCTTTAGATAACTGAAGACACGTTGCTGTAACTGAATAAGATAGCCTGCCAAAACTTTCTTGTAACGGATAGTAGGAGCAATGCGATTTTCTGTGATGACATTGTCGATATTCTTGACAAAGACGACATCGGCATCCATCTTGTTGAGATTGTGGATCAGGGCACCGTGACCGGCAGGACGGAAGAGCAAATGACCATCGTCGTCGCGGAACGGGGTGTTATCAGGATTCACCGCAATGGTATCCGTAGCTGGATCCTGTTCTGAGAAAGTGATATTATAGGTAACGCCAAAGCGGGCCTCATATTTAGGAACCACCTGATGTACCAGCGCCTCAAAACCCTCTTTGTGAGCAGGAGAAATGGTGAAATGAAGTTGGCACTTGCCACCATTATTAGCATAAAGAGCTGCCTCGACAAGATGCTCCTCCAGAGAAGTTCTGATCTCATTGTCATAACGATGGAAAGCCAGCATTCCCTTAGGCTTATGGCCATAATCGAGACCCTCTTCCTGCAACAGATAACGAATCACCAACTTATAGTCGCCCTCCAGACGAGCCTTTTCGATATCGAGTCCGGCTTTTTTCATCACGGCAGAGAGATCCTCATAAAAAGGATATACAGGCAAATCGTTCAAGAACTTCATTGCCTTGTCGCGCAAGGCCTCATTATCATCGGAGAGCATTGCATAGAGGTCTTTGAACATACGGGTGGCAGCACCAGAGGCGGGCACGAACTTGAGCAGCTGCAGACCAGCGGTGGCAGCTTCATAGTCCGACTCAATCTCCTCTACCTCATCGGCAGACAGACGGACAATGCCATCATCGATGACGGCAGCACGGTTCAAGCGAGCAAAGGGGAATCCTTGCTTAAAGCGCTCCAACTGAGCGGCCACATTTGTCACATCACAACCATGTTTAAGAATCATCTCTTCATCTTGCGGGGAAAACTTCATCATAGCATTCATAATTTATTTGTCGTTAATTATTTCGAAAAGAAAGTGCAAATATAAAAATTTTGTTGCATCCGGAGCAATCTGCGTCCTCGCAGATTGTACATAAAACATTATTATTTTAATATAAAACTGCGGGGATGGAGCAATCTGCGTCCTCGCAGATTGTACATAAAAACATTATGCGGGGACGGAGCAATCTGCGTCCTCGCAGATTGTATGTAAAAACATTATCATTTTAATATAAAACTGCGGGGACGCAGTTTTCTCCTTATTACAAAACTGCGGGGACGCAGTTTTCTCCTTATTACAAAACTGCGAGGACGCAGTTTTCTCCTTAATTTAAAACTGCGAGGACGCAGTTTTCTCCGGAAATTTTACTACCTTTGCACCCGCATTTAGAATTATTGTTAAACTCAAAAATAAAAACACAATGGAAGAGAAAAAAACATCCATGATCAGATTGAGAATGAGCTCACAGGATGCTCATTATGGTGGTAACTTAGTAGATGGCGCACACATGCTGGCACTGTTCGGCGATGTGGCCACAGAACTGCTCATCATGCAAGATGGCGACGAAGGTCTTTTCTGCGCATACGACAACGTAGAGTTCCTCGCTCCCGTTTATGCTGGCGACTATATCGAGGCTGTCGGTGAGATCACCAAGGTTGGCAACACCTCCCGTAAGATGGTCTTCGAAGCCAGAAAAGTCATCATCCCGCGTCCTGACATCAGCGCCTCCGCAGCTGACGTGCTTCCCGAGCCTGTCGTAGTATGCCGCGCTTCCGGCACCTGCGTAGTTCCGAAACAATGCCAACGCAAGAACTAATTATGAAGATATTAAGTTATGAAATTATAAAGTTATCATAGATTTGACGGTCATCAACGCCTTCACCTCTTTGTTTCATAACTTAATAATTTAATAGTTTAATAATTTAATAGAAATTTTTTTTGAAATATGGAAAAACTAATCATAACCGCCGCTATTTGCGGTGCTGAAGTAACGAAAGAGCAGAATCCGGCCGTTCCTTATACTGTTGAGGAGATTGTCAAAGAGGCCAAGTCAGCTGTTGATGCTGGTGCAGCTATCGTGCACTTGCACGTGCGTGAGGATGATGGCACGCCGACCCAGAGTCGCGCCCGTTTCCAGGAGTGCGAGGACGCTATCTACAAAGCATGTCCTAATGTCATCTTGATTCCGTCCACTGGCGGTGCCGTGGGCATGACTCCCGACGAGCGTCTGCAGTCTACCGACACCACTCCTATCCCTGAGATGGCCACTCTGGACTGTGGTACCTGCAACTTCGGTGACGAGATTTTTGACAACACCATGCCGACAATGCGTGCTTTTGGCAAGCGCATGATCGAGCGTGGCATCAAGCCCGAATACGAGTGCTTCGAGATGGGTCACCTGGACACAATTCTGACGATGGCTCGCAAGGGTGAGGTCCCTGGAGCTCCCATGCAGTTCAACTTCGTCTTAGGCGTTCCTGGCTGTACTCCTGCCACCGTGCCCAACCTCTGCTGGCTCGTTCAAAACATCCCGGCAGGCTCCACATGGACCTGCACCGGCATTGGCCGTCACGCCTTCACCCTCGCCGCTCCCACCATCGTGATGGGCGGTAACGTGCGCGTAGGTTTCGAAGACAACCTCTACCTCGAGAGAGGCGTCCTCGCCAAGTCTAACGGTGAACTCGTCGACAAGGTTGTCCGCATGGCCAAACTGCTCGGCCGTCAAGTGGCCACCTCCGATGAGGCTCGTGAAATCCTCGGCCTCAAAAAGAGATAGGTCATTACGGATAGTTACCAAACAAAAAACGGACGCTTTCGGGCGCCCGTTTTTTTTTAGGGAACTGTATGCCTAATGGCACATTGTAGGCCCAAGAATGTTGCTAATAGACGTTTTCTTAAGGGAGACGATGGCTTCATGGCAGGCAATCCCCACAAATATAATTCTACAACTTTTCTCTTGATAGAAAAGTTGCCAAAAGATCAAGCCGACATGAAACCCGCCCGCTCTGTCCGCCCCAGGTGCCTCAGTAAATCATGTGGGGTTAAAATGCAATCTGTTTTGACTTTGCACTCATCTTTGTGGTGCCATCATGTATATAACTCCCGTATTTATGTCATCTCATCTAAAAGAGCATTGCTGTCTGTGTGGCAGAAATACCCATCAGAATATAGAGCTTATCCATCAAGATGTATGCACCAATACCAGCCACATAGCCAAGCAATGCATACGGAGTGATGTGCTTCAGATACCAAATAAAGTCGATCTTCTCCATACCCATAACGGCCACGCCAGCGGCGGAACCGATGATGAGGAGGCTTCCGCCAGTACCAGCACAGTAAGCCAGGAATACCCAGAAGAGGTGATCCATCGGGAAGCTGTACATACCCATAGCGCCAGCCACCAACGGCACATTGTCAATGATGGATGAAAGAACACCAATCACAGAGTCGATGAGGTAGTAGTTGCCGTGGAAGATGTTGTCGAGGCTGCCAGCGAGCAGGGAGAGATGTCCTGCGCTCTGCAAACCAGCCACTGCCAACAAGATACCGAGGAAGAAGAGGATACTAGGCAAGTCGATGCGGGAAAGAACGCCCGTGATGGTAAACCTGCGATTTGCATCCTGATTGGCTTTGTGCAGAATCTCCGTAACAATCCAAAGGATAGAGAGACCGAACATAATGCCCATATAGGGTTTCAAGTGGGTTATAATCTTGAATACCGGAACGAAAACCAGGGAGGCAATACCCAAGAAAAAGATAAGGTTACGTTGCCATGTCGGAACGCCATTATCCTTGTCTGCCTTCGGGCGCTTAGAAGCATCAATCTCGCCGCGCTCCACAAAGGAGACGATGATAAGCGGGATGATCATGGAAATGAGGCTCGGGATGAGGCAATGCAGCATCACAGCACCTGTGGAGACTCTTCCGGCAATCCAGAGCATAATAGTGGTCACGTCGCCAATAGGACTCCATGCGCCACCGGCATTAGCGGCCAGGATGACCATACCGCCGAAGAACCAGCGGTCATGTTTGTCAGGGAGCAACTTCCGTAAGAGAGCAACCATAACAATAGCAGTGGTCAAGTTATCGAGGATAGCAGAGAAGAAGAAGGTGATAAAGCTCAAGATCCAGAGCAGTTTCACCTTATTGGTAGTCTTGATGTTATCCGTAATGATGTTGAAACCACCGTAAGTGTCAATAAGTTCCACCACTGTCATGGCGCCCATCAGGTAGAACAGAATCTCGGCAATGTCGCCAAGATGCTCAATGAGCTCATGTGTGGTAAGAAAGTCGATAAAAGGATGCGCGGAGTCGGGGTGCGCCTCTTTGAAGGCATCATAGCCAGCACTAAAGCCTGCCGGTTCGTATATGCTCGGACCAGTAAGGATGTAGAGCGTCCAGATCAAAACACCGGTCAATAATGCAAAGGCTGTCTTGTTGATCTTCAAAGGATGTTCAAGGGCTATACAGAGATAACCGATGACAAAAACGACAATCATTACATAAAACATATCTCAGAATTTTTTAGTTATTCATTAGAAGATGCTCAGAGAGATACCTACAGACATAGGATGGATTTTAGGACCTTTGCCAGCCTCGAAAAGCGGGGTCACCTGGAAGCTATAATACAGATCCACAAACTTCCAACCAATACGGGTGTAGACATCTACATTATATTTAAGCTTGTTTTCCATACGTAGGTTCTTGATCATCAGAGTGTCAGTACCTGTTGTATAGTCTTGACCCTTGTATTTCTGGGAAACCTCGGCGACGAGACCGATACGAGCGCCCAGGCTGAACTTGAAACCACTTTTGTGACGATAGCGGAACTCAACGGGAATATTAGCACTCAAATAGTTCATCTTCAGAAGATTATACTCTACCGATGTAGGCAAAACATTATACTTCATCAGACCATTCTCCTTGTCATACAACAACAAAGCATTGCTATATTGAGTATGATAGGTAACACCCACACCCAGACCAAAAGAAAGAGGTTTATTCTTGATTTGAAAATCCCACATTGCAGAGAAGTTGAAACCAGGGTCAAACTTTTTATGATTGACCTCTGTCGGCATGCCCATCCAAAAAGAATGGAATACATCCATAATCAGACGATCTCTGAATACGATAGGTTTTTCCTCCACATCTTTAGAGGCAGTATAAGGGGTTGCAGCATTTTGCGCATTCAAACTCTGGAAACCGAGAAGCGCAATTATACCCAGTAAAAAGATCTTTTTATACATCGTTATTCGTTTCTTCAATGAAGTGGCAAAAATACAAAAAATTACATATCACCCTCGCCACCTGTATAATCATCTTCAGTTATGCGCTGAGGACGACTGCGGTAGTTATTAAGTTTATATGTCAAGTTCAGGGAGATGTTGAAACCGGAGTTCTCACGGACGCTATATGATTCATATCCAATAGGTTCATTGAGACCTGACCAAGAGGAGACCTCCATCATACGCACTTTCGGGATGAAATAGAGCAGGTTTCGGATATTCAGACTGACAACCAAAGAGTTGTTGAGGAAACCTTTCTTCAAGCCGAAATTAAGACGATAGGACGCAGAACGACGACCTTGTCCAATGCCATGAGTACCCCACCCCATACTACCGGAGGTCAAGGTAGAGGAACGATAACGGAAGTCGAGCTGAAGGTCAAAATCCTTGCCGACGGTGAAAGTCTGGCTAAGACCAGCATTCCAAGCCCAGTCGCGGGAGAGGTTCTCATCGAGCAGGTTGTCACTGTCGATTATGTTACGATAAAAACTGCCGGTGAGATTTAGACGATAGACCTTCTTCACACGATAGCTAAAGAAGAGCTCGACACCGAAGTTCTGGCTTTTGTTGAGATTCTGATAGGATGTCATCGTATAGGGCATATCCGTTATCGGATCGCGAAGAATCTCAGTATAACGGGTTATAAGGTTGGTACGACGTCTGTAGAAGGTTGTAAATGTGAAGGTTGCCTTCTGTTCGCTGAACATATAGCCTAACTCAAATGAGTTGGCAAACTCGGGTTCCAGAGCAGGATTACCTGTAATGCGGTTCTCGCGGTCAAAGTCATCCACAAACGGATTCAGCTGATGGATACGCGGGCGCTGCACACGACGGGAGAAGCTGAACTGCAGCGAGTGATGATCCACGATGTCGTACTTGATGTGTACCGTCGGAAAGAAGAAGTTACGGGCGAAATGGCCGTAGTTGAAATAACTGTATACGACACCTTGAGATTCAAGATCGGAGATGGTATAGGACATCTCGCCACGAAGACCCAACTGTACTTTCAACTTATTCCAAAATGTATTTGAATAGATAAAATAGAGAGCGTTGAGATATTCGTGATACATGAAGTCGTTGCTGCGAAGGGAGTCCTCTACACAGTCCTCTTCTGAAGTTCCCTCAAAACGGGCATAGTCCTGCCCCACTCCTCTGTATGAAAACTTGTAACCAGTCTCGATACGACCACCATTGCCCACGGGCGTCACAAAGTCCACTTGAGCAGTGGCATCGCGGTGCAGGTCCGTAGTCTCGGTGCGCTGATAGAAATCGGGAATCTCGAGATAGCTATCCTGCAAGATTTGACTATAACCGCCACCGGCGTGCTGGTTATAGAAAATCTCAGAGGTCAACTCCATACCTTGCGTTTTGAATGTCTTCTTGTAAAAAACAGAAGCATCCACGCCGTTGAAATAGCGCGGGCTGAGACCAGTCTGATCATAGTAGTAGAAGGTGTCGAGCGGAGAATAGGTGATGGAGTTGAGTTTACTCTCACGACTCATCTTGCCAAAGTGACCGGAGACATTGAAGGTGAGGGTGTTATACTTGTTGATATAATAATCTAAAGAGAGACTGGCGTTATGAAAACGGTTGTTGTTCTGTCCATAGTTGTCCTGCTCCATACGGGTGGTATCCTCGTTAAACCATGAGTTACGCCACATCGTACCGGCATTTCGGTATCTGAAATTACGGATGCCGTAGCTGGCGAAGAGGTTGATCTTATTGTAACGATAGTTGAAACTGACACTACCATTATAGCCATTGAAATAGAAATTGTGCTTGTTGTTATGGTGTAGCATAGCAGTGGAAGCGCCGACAGTAACCATGCCGTTGAAACCTGACTCCTTTTTCTTTTTGAGAACCACGTTGAGGATACCGGCCATGCCATCGGGTTCGAGACGTGCGGAGGGGTTCGTGATGACCTCTATGCTCTCGATGATGTCGGCAGGGATTTGGTCGAGAGTCAGGTTGGTGGGACGGCCATCGACGAGGATGGTGACGTTCTCACTACCACGGAGATTGACGTTGCCCTCGATATCGACAGAGACAGAGGGAATCTCCTCCAGGACTTCCACAGCCGTCTGGCCTGCAGAGGAGACACTCGACTCCACATTGTAGACCGTCTTGTCGAGGTTACTCTGGATCATATCGCGTTGCGCCTTGATGACGACCGTCTCCAATTCGGTTGAGGAGCTGGACATCTTGAATTTCTCCATTTTGAATACGGCATTGTTCTTGGAGATGGTAAAGGCACCCGAGTTTGTAGAGCTGTAGCCCATGCTCTGAATCTCGAGGAAGTAGGTGCCGAAGGGAATATCATTGATGACGAACTTGCCCTCGGTATCGGTGAGGCCATACTGGGCCACGAGGGAGTCGGAGGTTTTGCGGACATATATGGTAGCGTACTCTATGGGCACGCCGTTAGGGTCAAGGATAGTGCCGGTAACAGTGCCGTGGGTGCGGTTGACGTTGGTTTGCTGTTGCATTTCGGGTTGCGCCCAAGAGGTGACAGCGCAACATGAAAGAAGGAGTATAAACAGGGTTAACGTACGGATTATCATATAATTACGTTTTTCAAGATGAAAACCGCAAAGATAGTTTTTTTTGGTAAATATGTCAAAAAATTTGGAGAAGAGGTGGGAGGGGGAAATGAAAGAATTAAAGATAGAAAAATAGTTCAATAGGTTAGACAAACCTTTTCGAAATAAAAACATTATCATATTAACTAATGAGCTAATACTTTTCATTTTGAGACTTTCTTTTAAGAATTGGTGGGGTAACACTTTTCATTCCATCAACATGTTCAAATAATTGAGGGTCTACATTCGCATTCATAGGATCCAAGATAAAATCCACCCCTTCTCTTCTAGCCAGTTTTGCTGCTGGAACAAAATCCGCATCACCTGAAAAAAGGACTATGGTATCGACAAATCTTTTTAAGGACAAAGAAGCTATATCTACACCTATCTTCATATCAATACCTTTCTGACGAATATTTAAGTACACATCATTTTCCGTCAATGAACTAATATCAGTAATACCTTTTAACAGTTCTTTCACTTTAGAAGAATAAATTTGCCACTGTCCATTATCCTTAAGATTTCCAAGACGTAGAGCAACTTTTCTTTTTTTCTTTAAAGCCTCAAAAAGATCATTTCTAAATTTATATTCATAAGTCTTACTAAAATCCACAACCTTATTAGAAATTGGATTATGAAACTTTTTTCCTAATGGTTTACAATCATAATAAAAAATACGATAAAGAATATTATTACCACCCACATGAGAATGAGCCATAGTATACATAATATCAGCGACCGCTTCTGCAGACAATATTTTATCTTTATTATATAAAGAGTTAAAACGCTTGAGGAAAAAGCCACCATCGATTAGGACAGCAATCTTTTGTGGAGGTAGATTTGTTTTGTTTTTTTTTATGGTTATAAAAAAACTCGTGGGTCGGCGTGCCCATTATCGAGATTAGCGCAAATGATACGCTATCGGGCACGCGTAGCCAAGAGCATAATGTTGCGGCAAAAATACAAATAATATTTAAGACATGCAATTAAAATATAAAAAATTACTCCACCTCAAACCTCACTCCCGGAAAAGCCTTCTTGTTGGCAGACTGATAACCCACGGCATAGTTGATCTCTGAGGCGGGGACCCTCACCACTACGGGTGTCTCATCTGCTGCAGCGACAATCTCCGCCAACCTGTCGCGCCACAAGGCGGTGAGAACCAACTCTTTGAAGGAGACATGGAACGGTCCCGCCAGATAGTCGGTGCCGCTGAGCAATCCCTCCGAAGGATGCAAGCCCATACGCAGAATCGTGACACCATGCTCCGTGAAATATTGGTAGAGATCTTTGCACCACTCCACCGCCGTCTCAAGACTCAACGGCTGGTAGAGTCCCTGGCGGTACTGCGCGGCCAACAGGGTGTTCTTGACCACCAAGGTAGGATAGATGCGGGTGCAGGAGGCTCCCAACTCGCAGATAAGCTCCGCAGTACGCAAAGACTTCTCGCGCGTGTCGCCGGGCAGTCCAATCATCATCTGCAGTCCCAACGAGAAACCCGCCTCTTTGATCATCCGCGAGGCCTCACGAACCTGCGCTACAGTATGCCCGCGCCCGACCTGACGCAAGACATCATCATCCAACGACTGCGCCCCCAACTCGATGAGGGTGACATGATACTGCTTCAAGAGCTGCAAGACATCAAAATTTATATAGTCAGGACGCGTAGAGAGCTGGATGCCACTGACAAGACCGCTCTCCACATAAGGTTTCGTGACCGCCAAATAGGTTTCCTGCTCCTCCAACGACATGCCCGTAAAACTGCCGCCGAAAAAGGCGATGCGCTTCTCTGCCTCCGCCGGGATTGTGGCCAGATGCGACTCTATCGTCTCCCGCGCCTCCTCAGGCGTGGGCACGGAAGCCTGCCCCGCAATCGCAAACTGATTGCAGTAGGAACAGCGGAAGGGACAAGCCTGCTGCGGGATGAAGATCGGTATCACCCGATATTGTCTGGCTGGCTTCATATCGTTTTGTTGAAAGGGCAAAAGTAGGAAAAAAGCGGCTTTTGGCATCTCCAAAAGTGAGAAAAAAACTATATCTTTGCGCTCTTTTAAAAAATAGACCTCGTCACTTCATGAATCGCGACATACGGCATCGGATATTCCTATTCATCTTGTTTGCTCTCAGCATCTTAACAAGCTGGGCGCAGAAGGTGACCCTATCGGGTACCGTCAAGGACGACTCTAATGGGGAGACGCTCCTGGGTGTCTATGTGCTGCTGTCCGACACCGCACGTCATCAGGTGGTCGACGGCTGTGTCACCAACCAGGCGGGTTTCTACTCCATCACGGTGCCCGCCGGTGTCTACGAGGTAAAAATCAGTTACCTGTCGTACGAGGAGCAGGTGCACGTCATGGAACTGCGCAAGAGCCAACGCTTCGACGTAGATTTGGCTCCTGATGCCATTCTCGGCGAGGAGGTCGTCATCAAGGGCGAGCGCACCAACCAGAATGTCCAGGGAGCCGACGTGGGGCGCATGGAGATGAAGATTGAGACCATCAAGGCTTTACCTGCGCTGATGGGCGAGGCTGACATCATCCGCTCCATCCAGCTGCTGCCGGGCGTCCAGTCGGGCGGCGAAGGCAACAGCGGCTACTACGTGCGCGGCGGCGGCACCGACCAGAACCTTATCATGCTCGACGAGGCGACCATCTACAATGGAGGCCACCTCTTCGGCTTCTTCTCCATCTTCAACGCTGACGCCGTCAAGAACATCGAACTCACCAAGTCGGGCATGCCGGCCTACTACGGCGGTCGCGCGGCCTCCATCCTCAGCGTCACCCAGAAAGAGGGCAACATGAAACGCTACGAGGTGGACGGCGGCATCGGTCTTATCTTCTCGCATCTCACCGTGCAAGGACCATTCAAGAAGGAGAAAGCCTCCTTCCTCATCTCTGCACGCCGCACATACGTGGACTGGATCATCCAACCCTTTCTGAAGCCGACCTCGCCATTGAAGGGCATGGACTTCTACTTCTACGACCTGAACGCCAAGTTCAACGTCATCATCAACAACAAGCATCGTCTCTACTTTGGTGCCTACTATGGCAGCGATGTTTACGGTTTCCAGTCGGGCTCGCAACAGACGAAGGCTATCTTCAACTGGCGCAACGCCGCCGCCTCGGCGCGTTGGAACTATATCATCAGCGACAAACTGTTCCTCAACACATCGGCGACCTTCAGCTACTACGACTTCGGCACACAGATGCAGCTGGATGTCTACAAGTTCAAGCTCACCTCCGGCATCCGCGACTACTCGCTGAAGAGCGAGCTGACCATCCTGCCCATCCCGAAGCTCACCATCAAGACAGGTGCGCACAACATCTTCCATGTGTGCCATTCCGGCCAGTATGCAGTGCAGGCGGGCACCGGGTTCGACTTCTCGTTGCCGCAGGTGCAACCTTATCTTGCCAACGAGATGAGTCTCTACGTCCATACAGAGTACGACCCTACCCCATGGCTGAAACTCAACATGGGCGTTCGTTACACCAACTTCACCCATCTGGGCGGTTTCACCCGATACATCCTCGACGAACTCGGCTATGTCGCCGACTCCATCGTCTACCGTCCCGGACAGACCATCAAGCAATATAATAAGGTAGAACCTCGCTTCTCCGCCCGTTTCCTGCTTGACTCCATGACCTCTATCAAGGCTTCAGCAACGTTGAACTATCAGTTCCTGCATCAGATCTCTATCGCCAGCATCTCCTTGCCGACGGATGTATGGATGCCATCCACCGACATCTTGAAACCGCAAACTGTGTGGCAGTTCTCCCTCGGCGTGTTCCGCAATTTCCACAAGAACATGTTCGAGGCCTATATCGACCTCTACTACAAGCAGATGTACAACCTGGCTGAATATCGAGACGGTCTAGACCTCAGTTTCGTCACTATCAATCCCGATCAGCTTTATGTCTTCGGCAAGGGCTGGGCATGCGGTGCGGAGTTCTTCATCCGCAAGAATCATGGCCGCCTAACTGGCTTCATCGGATATACGCTAGGCTACACCCGCCGCCAGTTTGACGACCTCAACAACGGCAAACCCTTCTGGGCTAAGTACGACCGCCGCCACGACGTCTCCATCAGCCTCACTTACGAGATCATACGCAACAAACTGAGCGTCTCGGCATTGTGGGTTTATCAGACTGGCAACACGATGACAATACCCGTGGGCTACTATTTCTACATGGGTTCGTATATCACAGAATACAGCGGGCGCAATGAGTTCCGCATCAAGCCTTACCACCGTCTCGATCTCTCCGTAGACTGGACCATCAAGAAGACTCGGAAATGGGAGACGGGCCTCAACTTCTCCGTATACAACGTTTATAACCGCAAGAATCCCTTCTTCATCTTCTTCGAAACCTCTACAGATGCCAACTTCTCACCCGAAGACCCCAATTTCTCTATGCAGACACAGGCCTTCCAGATGAGTCTCTTCCCCATCATACCATCCATCACATGGAACTTTAAATTCTAACGAGAAATGCAGAGAATTACATACTATATTATCTGTTTGCTTACCATCGTCTGCCTAGGATGCCAGACTGAGATAGAGGTAGATCTTCCTGACTACACCTCCAAGTTGGTCATTGAGGGCACCATTGAAAACGGCAAACCGGCCATGGTGGTCCTCTCCAAGAGCATTCCATTCTTTGCAGAGATTGACATGGAGTACATCATGCAGAATGTTATAGTTCGCGATGCGGAGTTATGGGTCACGGCTGACGACGGTGAGACGGAGCAGCTGAACTTCCAGTTCCATGGGGAATCGCCCTACTACATGGCATTTGTGAGTCCGACCATGCGCGGTAGAGAGAACATGGGTTACACGTTGAGGGTCATCTATCACGACACCACCTACACTGCGCACACAACCATCCCCAGCACTTTTGACCTGGACAGTATCTGGATAGACACAGCCTATATGGCCAGCGAATTCAACAGCGACACCAACGCTACCGTTCGCTGCCTGCTCACCGACAATCCCGCGGAGAACAACTACTACTCTTTCTCCGTCAAGGTGCGCAACGAGAAGTTTAGTGACAGGCTATGGATTTACACGCTGCCCATCGCCTTTGACGACCAGACTTTCAACGGGCAGACCTTCAACTTTGAGATTCTGCGCGCTGGTATCTCCTCCTTCCTGATGCCTGCACTAGACGATGAGGTCCGACAAGACTATTTCCGAATATCCTACCGTCCTGGCGACACCATTCTGGTACGCCACAGTCTCATAGACCACGACACCTACCGATTCATGGTTACCGGCGGCAACGATGCCGTCTTCGGCTCCAACCCCTTCACTAACCCCGCGCCCGTCTCCTCCAACCTCGTTGGCGAGAACGTATTGGGCAATTGGTCGGGATTCGCATCAAAGGTGGACACGTTGGTTTGGGAGAAGGAGGAATAATGCCCTGAGGGTGTTATTAAGCTATGAAGCTATTAAACTATTAAATTATTAAATTATACATCTGCGAGAAAATAAAACGCAAACTATGTAATTCTTTCGCCCCTTTGGGGCACCGTCTCATACACAGGGGTTCACACCCCTGCCTGTATTCTGCCGCCCTTACAGGACTCTGTCAAGCACAATCAGCTGTCATCATCAAGGCTAGAATAGTTGCGTACCTTCGGCACGCTGATATGCCACCACACCAACCAGCCCCACACTAACGTGCGGGGTTATTGAGATAGCGTGCCTCCAACACGCAGTCAAAGTGCGGAATCATTGTTTAATCGTTGGTCTAAACAGAAAACTGAAAACTGACAACTCCTCTTCGCGTTCATCTACGAGAAACAAAACTCATGAGATCAGCGGGAGATAGAAGCTAAGATAATTTCATAGCTTCATAATTTCATAATTTCATAGAAACGACTACTCGTACTCGTATTCGTCAATCCAGAGATCCCACTCGAAATCGTCCCAATAGTGGTCACTCTCAACGTCGGTTTCCTCCTCGCTAATGAAATAGTCGGAGGCGCCATAGAGCCAATGGTCCATGGTTGCACAGGAGGAGAACAAGAGTGTCACCACGACTGCGCAAACGGTAATGATTACCTTTTTCATTGTGTTTTATAATTAGGGAATCTATCTAACCAAGATAGTGTCGGCCCCATCGCAATGGGTAGAGTCAGTACGGATAAAGTCTTCTTCAATTCTCATTTCCTCAAAAAGTCCGTTCATCATACCGGTAACAATCTGATTCTGAAGATCGTAGGTAACCGGCGTGGTGTTATAATTGCGGTAAACATCCAAAATCTCATGCCAAACAGAGGTTACATTGAAGAGATCCATACGAATGGAAACGGGAGATTGCAAGGCACTGCGGATATTCTCCGACTCCATAAACTTAAAATAATCCGTGATGGAACCTGACTCGCCATAGAAAAGTTCGTCATAATTGTTGATATCCAGATCTGAAATGGCAGTTTCAAGTGCTGAACTGACATTGGCGGCACAGCTCTCGGCCAAACGATTGGCACGATAAATAAGCGTATCTTTCAAATATCCATAGTCATGATTGGCCAATGTGTCAAAAATCGATGACTGCAGACCAGTGAATGTCAGTCTATAGAGACCATCTCGGTAGGCATAGAAACCGTCATAAGTGCAAAGATGAGCCACAGCGGAGTCAGCTGAGCTATAAAGACAAGCCTTTATCGCATTATCTTTCTCAACATCAGTATAAAGTTGGTTTACATAAGTGCCGGTTTCGTCTTTACATGAGGTAAAAAGAAGGACTGCCAGCATCAAAATGGAGAATATTTTAAGTTTTTTCATCTTCTAAAAAATTAGGTGGCAAAGATATAATTTTTTTACGAAAATAAATTGGGGAGATTAGTCATCATTTCAATGTGAAAAAATCCTATTTTCGCCATTCAATTTTCCACTTATGAATAACCCTTTGTTGCAATTCATTCCAGATGCTAGTTCCACCAATGTGCTGCTGACGAAGATGGCTGCAGAGTCTCTCGAAAACGGCACACCACTGGCACCATTCACCACCATTTACACCGACTTTCAAGCCGACGGTCATGGCATGGGCAGCAACAAATGGTTTAGTGATCGCGGGAAGAACATCCTATTGTCGGTCTATTTTCCAGCCAGGACGGATGCCAAGCGACAGTTCCTCTTCAACCAGTATTTTGCCATCGCCACTCGACAGTTTCTGCTAAAGTACCTTCCGGAAGTGGACATCAAATGGCCCAACGACATTTACGTCAAAGGCCATAAGATGGCGGGCATCCTCATTGAGCATCATCTGAGAGGCGACGCGCTCCAATACACCATCGCAGGCATCGGCATCGATGTCAATCAGGATTATTTCCCGGAGAATATCCCCCACCCCACAAGCCTCTATCTCGAGACGGGAAAAACTTATCCTGTGGAAAAGATGATTGAAGAGTATTGGGAGATGCTCAAAACAAGCTTTGAGCATTATGATTGGGGTACCTCAATCGAGGAGAACACGAACTACATCCAACATTTATACCAGTTAAATGAGTGGCACGAATATATCATTAGAGGAACGCAATGCGAGGCTCAGATCACTGGTCTGGACGCATACGGCCAACTGAAACTGCGGTTGCGCGACGGTTCCGAGGCACTTTGTGGTTTCAAAGAGATTGTATTCCTATAAAAAAAGGAAGTTATATACAGGATGGCATTTTAACCCCAACATGATTTACCGAGGCACCTACCCATAGAGCACGCGGGTGGGTAGGCCGACATGCGGTGCGGACGCGGTGTGAATGGCCGGCCTCCAACAGCGGCGTGCAAAGGCGCTTGCGTTTACAAAAATGCATGCCTCCCGTGTATTTTTCCTTTTGCCGCATGCGGCATTTTTGTTCTCGTTTGCCGCCGCTGTCAGAGGGCGGACAGAGCGGGCGGGATTCATGTCGGCTTGATCTTTTGGCAACTTTTCTATCAAGAGAAAAGTTGTAGAATTATATTTATGGGAATAGTCTGCCATGATGCCCTTATCTCCCTCAACAAACGTTTATTAGCAACATACTTAGGCATAGATAGAGCCATCGGGCATATAGTCTTTAAAAAAATAGAGACGCAAAGCATTGCGTCTCTAGAGATTATATTCTATCTAATACCGTACGACCGAGGGCTTCTATCTTATCGTGGTAGGAGTCGAGGAAACGACCTGTCACACGGTTGGCGATAATAAGGCAGACTGTCAAGACCTTATGGCCTAATGCGTTGCCAAGACCGTAGATGGCTGAGCACTCCATCTCCATGTTTGTCACGGTGCGGCCTTTATAGTTGAAGGCCTCGATAGCATGATTCAGTTCAGGATATTTCAGTTTGGCGCGCACCTGACGGCCTTGGGGACCGAAGAAACCCGGGGCGCTGATGGTGACACCCTGACGCATATCGTGAGCCACAGCATTCAGTAATTCCGGTGAGGCGGGTGTGCAATAAGGTCGTGGCAGACGGCTGCTCCAACCTGTCTGTTCGATAAAAGCCTCCACCAACTCTTCGTCCATCCAATCACCGGCATCGTAAAATTGCAGCACACCGTCAATACCCAAGCCGTATGCTGAAGCCACAGGCGTGCCGACCTCAATGTCATCTTGCAGCGCACCAGATGTGCCCACGCGGACCATCTGCAGTGTGCGGTGCTCCGGACGAACCTCATTGGTGGCCAAGTCAATGTTAGCCACAGCATCCAACTCGTTCAAGACAATGTCGATATTGTCCGTGCCCATACCTGTGGAGATAACAGAAATACGTTTGCCTTTGTAGATACCCGTATGGGTGACGAGTTCTCGGTTTTGGCGTTGTAACTCAATAGAATCAAACATTTTGGAGAACATGGCCACACGACCGGGATCACCTACCAAGATGATCTTGTCCGCCAGTTCCTCAGCATGCAAGTTGAGGTGATATATGGCCCCATTGGGCTGTTTTGGCAATTCAGATGCTGGAATTTTCATAATAACAGTTTTATTTGTTTGAAGTGGCAAAGATACTCTTTTTTGCAACAAGATGTAACTTAAAATCCGACGACGTCATCAGGTGTAATCATAGCTTGGAGTTTACCATCGGCGGTTCCACCCTCGGTGATGAAAAGAACATCGGGACGCATTCTCTTATCACGACCACCCTGAAAACGACGGATGGCATCCTCTAAAGTGACATCAGGAGCAATAAAGGCATATTGGCATTCATTATCCTTAATACTAGAAAGATACGATTGGATATCCTTGAAAGTCATAGCCTCGGTAATCGCTTCTGAAGGATGTTCGCTGAGATAACGCATAATCACTCTGGCACTGAAGACTCCAATGACATTAGCGCCCTCCACAATCGGAACGTAGGAGTAGTCATTACGAATCATCGTCTTCATGGTGGAAAGCACCGAGTTGGACAATCCCGGACCAAAGATGCGACTTTTAGGAATTGCCACACGCATCAGAGTATGAGGATTGAGCGCATAATAGAGAGCGTTGACCTGCTTCAAAGCAGCATCGGTGACGACAAAAAGATCCTGACCGCCTTTGGAGCAGTCGGAATGTGAAATGAGATTACGAAGTTTACGACAGAAGATGAGATTACTGCGAATGTTCTGAAAGCGAGGATCCTTCTCCAGATCCTTCATCTCCCGGACATTCAGATGATCTGCAACCCACTCTTCAATCTCGCGATAACGCTCAAAAAATTCACTTGCTTTATTTTCCAAAATATCTATAAAAATTGATTAAACTATTGAATTGCTATTTGTTAGCTTTTTCCTCATCGTTATTGTACCACTCCAGATAGGCTTCTGTATATGAAACTCCAGACTCAACCAAATCCCGTTTCTTTGCATCCGAGATATCAAAGTCAATAGCTCTCACACCCAATGTGTCAATATAGACAGTACGCTGCCAGTCATCGCTATGCAGGTGGAGATTAGTCTGGAAATCAATAAGCGTGTTTATCAGGGCTTTAGTATAGGTGAAGAAGCTTTTGATCTCATTGGGTTGGCCAGCACCATGACCGAGGTACATGGAGATATCCTCCTTAGCATCCAACCGGAAACCGAGAGTCTCCTTATTATAGACATACTCGTTGACGACCATACTTCTCTGTCTCTTCAGTTTGGAGTTGATCTTATTGTAATATTCGGTGCGTCTGGCGTTGTTTCTGTCGGCCACATAGGAGAGCTGGTCGAAGGTCTTCACAGAGTAGTTGTCTAAGAGTCCGCCGTCGACGAAGATATGGCTATTGTCTTCACCGCCCTTGACAGCCGCGAAGAAGATGGGGATAGACATCGAGATGCGGGCAGCGTCGGCCACCTTCATGTCAGGCGTACTGTGTGCGCTGAACGTCTTGGAGAGCCCAGTGGTCAGATCTGCGCCGACCAGATAGATATCCCTGAATTTCTTGGTTTTTGCTAAATCAGCGAAAGTTGCTTCGCCGTTGCCGGCTTTCCTTTTGATGAAGTCGGCCATCAGGTCACGAAAGAAATCACCCTTATACCAGCCGTACTCCTTCAGCAGACGATTGGTGTCACGTACGATACCCCAAGAGCTGTCCATGAAGTTCTTGAAATTGAGTTTCCAGAGAATCTCCTTAACCTCTGCAGCGGAGTATTTGAGTCCGACCAGAACAGCGATCATAGCGCCAGCGGAAGTGCCGGCCACACGTTCCACATCGTTGAGGATTCCCTCTCTGTCGAGGACTTCAAGAGCGCCCACATAGGCAATGCCCTTCACACCGCCACCTTCAAAAACCAGATTTTTAAAATGATATGCCATAACGATATGATTTTTAGCAACTTTATATTTTCACACAAGAGCTATTGCAGCACCACCTTGCCGACCTCCTTGCCCTCGCTGGTCAGCAGATAGAGACCTTTGGGGAGATGTTGGAGGTTGAGAGTGTTTGTGCCGGGCTCGAGCTGACGGGCAATGACGACGCGGCCTTGCATGTCAACGACTTCGACAGTCATCGTGGCAGGCACTTCGACATTCACGATACCGTCGTTAGGATTAGGCCACACCTGCAAGGAGGTGGTCTCGTGTTCCTCCACGCCTGTGCCATTGGCGCCGACGAAGAAATCGTGGATGATGGGCAAATAGGCGATGTCGGTCTGGTTAGCGTTGTGATACCAGACGTGAGTGCCGCCGATCACCTCGAGATGTTGCAGGTCGGTGCCGCAGTTATAGGTATGGCGCACGAAACGGAGACCGTCGTTCTTGAGGTCAGGCAACGTATCGATAGTCGGTTCGCCGGTGCATCCATTAGCGGTCTGCCAATATTGGAGAATCTCCTCCACGCTGAGACCAAGATCAGAGCCGAATACGGAGGAGTAGCTGTCATAGCCCACCACATTGTCGGTAGTACCGTGGATGTGCAGCAGGCGCACAGGCGTGACGGGCGTCTGGGCAGACAATGCATTGGTTATCAAGCCGCTGACGGGAGCGCATGCGGTGATACGGTCGCCATGTTCGATAGCCATGCGGTGTGTCATGAAGCCGCCCATGGAGAAACCTGTAAAGAAGACGCTGTCGGGATCCAGCTGATAGCGAGCAGTCAGGGTGTCGAGCAGGGCAATCAGGAAGCCGGAGTCGTCGACGTCGCTGCTCATCAGTCCAGCGTTCCACATATTGCCTATGCCGAGGTTACGGGCTTGGGGCACGATGAGGGCCCAGCCATACTCGTCGGCGATATCCTGAAAGTGGAAGTCGCTGTTGCTATTGGTGATATTGTTGCCCAGTCCGTGCAGGAAGAAGACTGCTGGCGGGGTGCCGTCATGATGTGCCGGGTAGCAGATCATATACTGACGGTCGACGCCCTGCCAGGGAAAGGTCTGGATTTGGGCGGAAAGGGAGCAAAAGCCCGCCATCACAAATGTCAAAACAAGGCAAAAAAGTGATTTTTTCATAATATTTGATGATTTATGTATTATCAATTATTACATCAACGCCATACAGGCTATCTGCCAGAGAGCAGGCGTGAAATCAAAATAGTAGATCTGGGCGCCCCAGCGGTCTTTCTGGCGCATCGTGTTGCCGTCCATATAGTAAAGCTGCTGACCCCAGCGGTCCTTCTGGCGAATAGTATTGCCGTCGAAATAGATCAGTTGCTCGCCCCAGCGGTCTTTGAGGCGCACGGTATTGCCATCCATATAGATGACCGGCTCGCCCCATTGATCTTTGAGCCGAACCTGATTTCTATTTGCATCATAATATAAGACCTTCTCGCCCCAGCGGTCTTGCAAACGGATAGTGTTGCCCTCAAAATAGAACAACTTGGCACCCCAGCGGTCCTTCTGATAGACCGTCTGCGCCTCACCCGCCAGCTGGAAGGCCATCAACACTGTCAAAAACAAGAATGCTTTCTTCATAATAATATGTTGTTTAATGGTTTTTCACAAAATCATCTTATTCAATGAGGTGCAAAGATACATTTTTTTAGTTGATAGTTGATAGTTGAAAATTGATAATTATGGGTGATCCCGTAATTGAAAATATTTCATTGTGGCAGCCTCAAGTTGTTTACTTGATTGCACAAGTCTCGACTAGAACAAAATTTCGAGAAAAATTCGTATTTTTGCAGCCGTAAAAAATCCATCCTCGGTAACGTGTAGTATCCTGATAATCAGGGATATGTAAGTCCAGTTATGAACAATCGGATTGGAAGATTGAAGAATAAAGTTCATAACAAAACACTACAGTATGCAAACAGTTTCTAAAAAGGTGACCTTCACCATCTTATCGATGTCGTTGCTCACCGTCATGGCTGGCGCCGCAATAGCGCCCGCACTCGGTATTATCCGCGAACATTTCAGCGATGCCCCGCAGCTGCTCATCCAACTCATCGTGAGCATCCCCGCACTGACCATCATCATCACCAACCTCTTCTTCATGTCCATCAGCCGCAAGATGCGTACCCGCAGCATTGCGCTGACAGGACTGCTGCTCTACGTCGTGGCAGGCGCAGGGTGCTTCTTCACGAACAACATCTTTGCCCTCCTACTCCTACGTGCACTCCTCGGCGTCAGCGTGGGACTCATCATGCCGCTCTCCACGGGACTGCTGGCCTACTACTTTCCACCAGAGGAACAAGCTCGACTGATGGGCTTGTCAGCCTCTATGAACCAGTTCGGAGATGTTATCGCCACGCTGCTGGCCGGACTGTTGGCCACCATAGAGTGGCGATACGCCTTCCTCGTATACCTTCTTGGATTGATCTCCGTTATCTTGGTCGTGCTCTACCTACCCAACGAGCAGTTGCACTCAGAGAACAAGCGCGGCAAAGCCTTCGAGCCTCGGCAACTGCTCAAGTTTCACCCCTCCGTCATCGGAATGCTCTTGCTGATGACCATCTTCTTCGTTTTCCCGACAAATTTTGCCATCACCGCTAGGCATTCAGGACTGGATGTGAAAAGTGTCACCCTCATCATGGTCGGTCTGGACGTTGTGGCTGCTATTGTCGGGCTCATCTTCGGCCAGCTGATGCACGCTTTTCGCAGAGGCCTCAAGTATTTCGCTCCTGTGATGTTTTTAATCGGATACGTCTGCTACGTGATTAGCGGTGCCTCATGGTTGATTGTAGGCAGTTGTTTCATCGGATTCGCCAATGGCGTAGGCGTCCCTTATCTGAACACCATTGCCTCCATCAAGGGTGGCAAGAATTCCGCCACCACGGTAATGCCGTTGCTCTCGGCGGCGCTCTATCTCGGCCAGTTCATTTCTCCCCTACTCGTCGGTCCGCTCAGCCGTGGCATTTTCGGCCCAGAGGATATCGCCGGGCCATATAAGATTGCCATTGGTCTGAGTTTGATTTTCATGGTGCAGGTTTTCTGTACGCGTCATTTCCAGAGCCTGCCACCGGAATAATTGTTATCCCGGTTACCAATACCCGCAGACCTATCGGCCTGCAGGCGGAAGAACGTTAACAACAAAACACCCTCAAGCAAGTTAAAAAATTCTTGGATTGCCACTACGGGGAATCAACAATTACGGGAGCACCCATAATTTTCAATTTTCAATTATCAATTATCAATTATCAATTTATCCTAGTTTTTCCACCCCAAGACCCTCATCAGCACATATTTTTCGGAGAAATTGCGCTTTGTGACCATATTCTTTGGCATGGCATCGGCTAAAAAACGCAGGATTGGAATATGCGTACAGGGCAAGGTGTATTCCGCAACTTTGAACTGCACGGGTAACATGTAGGGATGCTGGCCCATAGTACAAGAAGCATCTTCGCCGCTAATCAGAAGGGTATCGCCATGACCATTTACAATCCTGGCCTCAAAATGGTCTCGTGTTGTACAACCATCCATAAAATATGTGGTCATGATGTGACAAAAATGGGAGTCATCCATCTTTTTTATGGTCTTTGCAAGATCTTTGACCTGTTGGGATGTAGAATTGCGAAAGGCAAACTCTCTCCATCCATCTTCTTTGTAATCTTTTATAATATCATCATAATCTTCAGGTTCAAAGGAAAACATAGCCTTGGTAATGGCGGTATCATAATGTAAATTGAAATCCTGAAGCAGAGAGTCCAGCTGACTAGCAAGGAAGGTGTGATTGTAGAGAAGCAAATCACGATTCTTGACAACAGCTTTTTCAATCTCAAACCGAGCACCACTTCTAACATAGTCTACCGTATCCTCTTGAAAATGAAAACATCCTTGAGTGGTGGTTATAATAGTCACCCTATCGACCGAATAACTGAGGAAATCATCTAAAGGTCGATCGACTCTTGCCTTCTTACTTTGCTGAGCAGAAACCGGCAATATTGCGGCTACCGAGAGTAACAGCATAGAGAGTCGCATGATTATTCTGCTGTAATTATTCATATTATTGGTTCTTGAAAGAGATTTTCTATTATTAGGATGCAAAAAATCCAAAAGGTTGCAAGCAGATGGTGATAATGATGCAAAAATAGAAAAAACAGAAAATGATTACAATATTTTCATTGCAATCTTCGCGCAGGCCTCCGCATCGGCAAGGGCGTGGTGGTGGTTTTCCATCGGGCATCCGCAAGCAGCAGCCACAGTGTGCAGCTGATGGTTAGGCAGCCTACGTCCAAAAACACGACGGGCGGCCCGACAGGTACAGTAGAACTCATAGTCGGGATAATCCATACGATAGACTTGAAAGACAGCCTTGAGACAACCCTCATCAAAGGGACTGTTGTGCGCCACCAATGGCAATCCCTCTATCAACGGTTCTATCTGATGCCAGACATCCGGGAAAATAGGCGCGAAGTCAGTATCCTCATGCGTAAGACCGTGCACACGCTGACAGAACCAGGCGTAATAGTCTGGCTCGGGCTTGATAAGAGAATAGAAGGTATCCGTGATGACGCCTCCATGTACTACGACAACACCCACACTGCAGACACTGCTGGGTTTACCGTTAGCTGTCTCGAAATCTATAGCCGCAAAGTCTGTCATCTATCAGTTTATCTATTTACGATTCTGCGGGTTATCAAGCCTTCTTTCATCTCGCAAGTGATGATGTAAACGCCACTGGCAGGCAACGTCAACTCTATCATGTCAGACTCCGGAATTATCACCTTCAATAGAACACCTTCAACATTGTAAAGCCGTACAATCTGCGGAATTTCCTGATCAAAATGAGCTATGCAACGACCTTGTGCAGGATTCGGGTAGATTTGCAGATTAGTTGGTTCGTATGAGGAGATTCCCGTAGAGTCATCGATGATGATCGGCGGCACCAAGGTGTCGGTATGGAAGGAAATCATAGACCAAGCTCCATAAAGACTGTCGTCACAGACACAACGCACATAGATGTCATATTCGGTGTCAGGTTGCAGGTCTGAGAGATGCAGGAAACTTTCTGAGGCGGCCAAATGAGTTCCGGTACCGAGAGAGAAGCCCCGGATGCCATATTCCGCTTCAAAATGGTCTGGATCGCCTTCAAAGCCCCACCCTATCGTGGCGCTGACAGTGTCAACTTCGATAAGATGCAAGTTGAAAACGGCGCTGCAGGTATCTTCAACCACAATGACCGGTGGCACCAGCGTGTCCGTATGGAAAGAAACCATAGACCATTCACCGTTCAGGGCGCTGTCGCAAACGCAACGCACGTAGACATCATAGTCGCTGTCGGGTTGCAAATCAGAAAGGGTCAGGCTGTTGACGCTTGTATTGAGCATAGTTCCACTGCCTTGAGCAAATCCTTGAAGACCATATTCAGCCTCAAAATGATCGGGAGTGCCCTCGCAGGTCCATGTCAGTGAAGCATTCATCGTATCAACACTGCTAACTGTGAGATTGAAAATGGAGCTGCAAGTGTCGACAGGAATGTCTGGGGTTTGCGCCCAAAGTTGCAAATTATCAAGATAGAGGGCGGTTCCTTGCTGTGGTGATGAGTTAGCAGACGAAATAAGCATAATGATAAGAGAATCAGCCTCAACATAGGACACAGTAGAATCTATTTCAGAAAGCGGTGCGTAGTTCACCTCGAAAGGAGTATATGTCGAGTTGTCGGTCAGAGCTATTGTGTAGCCACCGCCCACAACTTCGCGCTTGTGGGTCATTGAGTTATACTTAGTGCCCAAAATCACCACTCCCCCGTTGTCGCCACTGACAGCAGATGTATACTTGTAATAGCCAGTAAGTCGATCAGGGACGGCGCCGCCTAAGGAGATACCACCATCAATAACAGAATTGATATCCACATTGTCGAAACAAGACATCATCTGGGCAAAGTTTCCAAGATTGCTGTTGATGCTGAACAGCAAAGGCAGCATAGCATTAATGTCGACTGTACCTGTTGTGAGGACCGTAGGAAACACCATCGTAGTCAACATCGTATCCAAAGAAGAGGCCGCCAGATTGTATACTAACGAGCTGATTATATCGGAAAGCATGAAACTCTCCAACTTAAGCGCATGGCTACCATCCACAGCTCCGCTAGTCTCATTCGTCACCATCAGCAATGGAACATTCGTGTTCACATTCACATTCATACCACTGTAGGTTATGGTCTGATTCACAGGATAGGTTGGGTAATCCCATCCCGTGGGATAGGTATAACTGCCATAAACTTCCAATGGGAAAAAAAGAACAGTAACGCTGTAGCCATTTCCCGTCGACCAATTCTCAAAACTGGGGTTAGGAATGTCTATGTTCGCCGGGGATTGGGAATACATTCTCAGTGGCAAAATTGCACACAATAATAATAAAAATTGGGCGAGTCGTTTCATCTCTGGAATTGAAAAATTAAAATGCAAAAATATAAATTTCAAAGAAAAATTATAAAGGGGAAATTTGTGTTTTACGCAATAGGATCTCCGCACACATCACGGCGTTTGCACTTGGAACAGTGCAGACCCATCCAAACTTCGTCGAACTGTCGCATCGCCTTTTGAACCATTTCGGGCTCGTCGGTTAGGATGCCGGCCTCGAAATTTCGGGTATTCAGGCTTTTCATACCAATGCCTGCGCCCGTGAGGTTAGCACTACCCACATAGGCCAGTTGCCCATCAAAAATCAGCATTTTGAAATGGACCCGCGGACAAAGCACGCGTTCCATGCCGCGTATGAGTTCCGGATATTTGTCAAAGTCCTCGCGGAATGCTGGTCCCGGCTCCTTAGCATGGATAAGGCGCACCGCCACTCCGCGGCGCACGAGCTGCGCCAATACGGCCAAAAACGGTTGGGTTCTCTCCCCTATTTTTACATACAGGTCCTTTATATCGGCTGTGCCAATCCAAAGCGAACACTTTACGCGCTCCACGCGCAAAAGCACATCGGTGTAATGGGATTCATTGAGAATAATCTGTGTTGCCATAATTTTACCCTCTTTTGCTGTTTTTCTTTCCAATCTCTTTCCCAATTCGTGATATTTCGCTACGCAGATCTTTGGGAGACAAAACCTCAACACTTTTGCCCATTGACAGGATTTCCTGAATAAAATCGAAAGTCGGGCATAGGAAAAAGGAGAAGACGGTATATTTGTCAGTGCGCTCAAGTTCCTTCTGGGAGTGATGCAGTGGCAGAGAACGCAAGTACTTTGCTTGGTAGTCATCGACTTTCAATTTCACCAGTTGCGGTTTCTCATCCGCGACGATAATACCGAAACAAGTGTTGAAATAGGTCTCCGCATCAAAGCTAGCAGGAATCTTGAATTCCTCAAACTCAATATCCATATCTAGAATTCTATCTAAGGCATAGACTTTCAATGGGTTATCGCCATATTTGGCGAGCAGATACCAGCGACGTTTGAATGATTTCAACGCATAGGGTTCCACATGATATAAGTTAGAACAAGAGTCATCTTCCATCCAAAAGGGTTTATAGCTGAATGTCAACATCTTGCTTTCACGCATAGCTTCAAGTATAGTGGGCAGGAACTCTCTACCGGAAGGGTTCTCCTCCAGTAAAATACGATCTTTTAAGTGAACGCTCTGATCAAGTTGGCTGCTCAAGGAGAGGGCATCCAGCAGCCAACCTTTATAGCCACTGGTGTTATTCACATCGCCACGGTTGGCAATGTAATAAGCATTGTGGCTCTTCCGGCAGGTAATCTCGATACCGAACACCTCTCGGATTCCTTCAACATGGTTATGAAAAGAGCGTTTGGGATATTCATCTCCGTTGGACAAGAGATCGTTCAGCATCCATTTCTTGTTGATTTCGCTAAAAGTTATACCGGCAGAGCCAGCCTGGTTGATGGTGTCTATCAGCCAGATATACTTACGGATAAGATCTTTTGTCATAGTCGTTATGAATTAGTTTAACGCGGCAAAGATACACAATGACTATGAAAAATTATGGCATAGTCGTATTTTTTATCAATATCTCCAAAAATAACAATGCCATCTTTTGGCATATCTTTGCGTTACTTTTGTCGTAAAAATAGTTAATATGATAGAGCGCAAACTAAACAAACTATCTTTCGGCATTTTCCGGCCAGGCAGATTGATGGATAGCATCTTTAAGGACGAACTGAAGTTATTGGTATCATGCGGTGAAACGTTTTCAAATACAGAACTCAAACGTATTGCTCGCCGTTATACAAAGTTGGTCATGAAACTCATAGCCAATGGGAAAAACACCCATTATGCCAAGCGATTTGCCGTGCTTACAGCATTTGGTTGTGGATGTCATGACTTCCGGCGGATTATGTCGGAAGTGTATGCACTGCACTGCAAACACAATCATTATGATGATGTTGCAGAGAGTATGGCCTACTATTGTGCACTTGCTTATGTTAACGATTTGCCAGAGCTGTTGCTTGAAGGCTGTGATAATTATGACAAACCGTGGCAGCAGGAGTATATCAGGAAATTATATGCCCCGCAATCTTTTCATCCATCTTGTTCATGAACTCCACGAATGGCAGATTTGAGTTCGTGTGAGCCATTTCCTCCTGATAATCAACCGTGTGGAAATGGTCCGCCACGTTTCCGAACCAGGAGTCCTCGATAATGGGGAGCTTTCCGCCAGTTGCAGGCGGCAGCACTTTGATAACATGGACAGCAAGGCCTTTGTGATGGTTTTTACACCATGTCAGATTCGCGCTGACGTCCAGACATTTCACATACAACGACGAGCACGCTCCTTTCGAAGGTTTGATCATATTTCCGGGCGAGTCCCACACGAGCAGCCACACCTCTAATGGCGGGTCATAGTCGCCGTCTTTCTGGCAATTTTGGTATTGCTGCACAAAATTTTGAACCGAGCACCACTCCACGTAATCCTCGGGAGTGAAACAATTCATAACGCCCTCGCGGCACTGCTCAGCATTGAATCCGATGGGGATGATGATTTTCTTTACGGTCATATCTTTGCTGTTTTTGATGTGGCAAAGATAGGGCACGGGTGTGCAAAGAGGTGGCACAGCAATTGCGGTTATTTTTACAACCGTTCCAGCCAGTGCGAGAAGAAGACGTCGTTGACCGTGTACTCGGTACGGTGAAGGGTGGTTTCAGCATTCAGAAGTCCTTTTTCGCACAGGGAATCTGCTTGTTTGCGGGCGGTAGAGGGAGTTCCGATTCTATATTTTCTCAAAAACTCCGCTGAGGTAATCTGGGATACACAGCCTTCTTTTGCTATGGCAATCAGGAAATTCCACTGTTTGACGGTTAGCATCTGGCGATATTGTAAGTAAACCGCCTCCCCTTGCTGCATCAGTTGGGCGCAAGAGCTTTTCACCTCGTCATGTCCTATGTTGGTAACACCATTGTCATAAATGGTGTGACAAAGTTGTTGGGTGTAGTAGGTGTGACGGCGGGTCCACTCGAGTATAAAATCTACAGCTCCAGAATCAACAGAACGTTTTCTTTGTCCGAAGAGGTTGACTATGAAATCTTTGTATTTTTCGAAAGGAATCTTGCCAAGAGATACAAAGGCGGTGCTTGAATAGAATGGTTTGCGCTCGTTGGCAAAGATGTCGGTCATGATGTGCCTTTTACTGCCGCAAAAGATGAATGTGATGTTCTTGGTTAGTTGAGTGTAGGTGCGCAACAACGCCTCCATATTCTGTTCCGGATATTTACGAATTTGCTGGAACTCGTCAATAGCCAGCACGATGGGTGTGTTTTGACTGTCCAAAAACTCGAACAAACCACGTAGGGTGTACTCTTTTTCGTGGGCGGTCTGGTAAGAGATTTGCAGTTGTGGCTCGCCGGTGATGGGGTCGAACGAAATTTGCGGACGGAGTGCTTTAATGAATACCATGAGTTTGTCCAAGAGGGAGCTTTTGGGACGAAAAGCCCGTATAGCCGCTTCCGCCAGCATCTTGATGAAATCGTCCAAGTTTCTGGAGGCAAAAATATCCAAGTAGATGGTCTGTATGTCAGGACGTTCGTTCGACAACTCGTCATACAGACGTAATATCAGCCCAGTTTTGCCCATACGTCTTTGGGAGATGAGGGTGGTGTCGGTGTGACCAGTGGTGTTGCGAAGCAGTTGTTGGAGTTCTTCTTCACGGTCGCAGAACAGTTCTTTTGACTCGTACGATTTGATAATGAATGGGTTGTCCATGAGAATTCATTTTATAGCGGCTGCAAAAATACACATTTTTTCCAAATTATACAAAAAGTGTAATACAAAAGATGTAAAATCCAACGATCGTAGGTGTGCGGCAAAAAAGGAAAAAGGTTTTCACCCCGCTGCAAACGCGATTTTTTTTAGCACGGTGGTGATTAGCGATTGAATGTGATGAAAACTTGAATTGTAGTTATAGTTCATCTATCTGATTCTCAATTTTTTTAATATCTGAAATCAAACGACTCATGTCAATCTTTTCTTCTTTAAACAAACAATCAGGATGTCGTCCCACGAGCATCAGGTTCTGTGTGGCGGGCATAGCCGCCAGGATTTCTTGTAATTCTTTAATGTTAATAGCCATATTTCGTTTTTTATTCGGCGGCAAAAATATTCCGTAAATAAATGTGCAAGCATTTTCTGCTAGTAGCAACTGTTTTTGTACTTCACTACCCTATTTTTGACGTTGCAAAAATAAATTACGACTGTGCCAAACTATGGCACAGGCAACAAACTGGAAATAAAAAGGCGGAGGATCACTCCGCCTTACAAGCTATTTCTTTGGCACGAATATGTAGGTTTTGTTTCCTACTGCTTTAGCAGTGCCACCCATCTTACGGGCTGCATTCTGCAATTCACCCAAACTCTATTAAAAAATTACTCTCTCACCATCATCTTCGCATCAGACAGGCGCACCAGCCTTGTACAGATACTCAAAACAAGTGCAATCACCACCACCACAACCAATGATGTTAACAGTTTGTCGGGCATCCAACTAGTAGACAAAATCACGATAGGCACTAGAAGAGCGGTGAAGAGTATAGCAGAGAGCCATGGCAATGTTTTGAATGGCACCTTCAACTCTCTCATAGCGATATACCATTGAAGCAAGGAGACCACCGATTGTGTGCAGAGACTAGTCACAGCGGCGCCCTGTGCGTGCCATTGCGGGATGAGAATCAGGTTCAGAATTATGTTGACCAAAATACCTATAGCTGCCGTGATATTCAGTTTTTTTAGACTCCCATTCGCAGTAAGCAGGGTGCCAAAAACATAGGTAAAAGAGATAGGAATCAAGCCACAGATAATTACAGAGAAGACCTTAACACTTTCTGACACATGATCCGTGTAGAGAAACTGCATGACAGGCTCTCGATAAGCTATGAGGACCACCACCATCGTCACGGCATACAGGTACAACAGCGAGAAAGAGGTACGGATAATGGGCTGGACGTTTTCCTTCTCTTTCAACATCTTGGAGAAAAGCGGTAACAAGATGACGGAGAAGAGGTATGCAATCATCACCAAAGCATCGAGCAAACGGAAAGCGGAAGCATAGATACCAGCCTCCGTGGTAGCGATATCTACCGGCAACAGGCGCTCAATCATCACTGAATCTATGCGGTTATAGAATGCCATCAGGAAGGTCAGCAACGCGAATGGCAAACTCTTTTTCAAGATAAGCAGGAAGAAGGTCTTGTCCCATGTGAGCTTACGCAACTTCGACTTCCATAGCACAATAGTGAGTGCAACAGCATTTGCTATGAGATAAGCAGCGGTCTGGCTATATACAAACCACTCTATCTGGAACGGTTTATCGGTAACATGTCCCCAGAGCAGCATTCCGCAGAAGATGATTGCCAGCAATCGGTCGAGCACAGACAACATACTGTCTGTCTTGAACATTAACAATGCAGAGACGTTAGAACGCAAATAGAGCATCGTTGCATTCAAAAACTGGTTTATGCCAACCCAAAACAAGAGTTTCAACTGAACTCCTCGATAACCGATAATCAACGCCACCGTATAGATAACCGCAAAATAGACTGCACAAAGGAGCAGTCTCAAGACTATTATGGATGATAAATACTTGTCTAACAACTGGTTATTTTGGGCAATATTGCGATTGTTGAAATTGCAAATACCCATATCCAGCAACATATAGAAGATGTAGGAGA
Organism: Bacteroidales bacterium; assembly: GCA_024686335.1. GTDB lineage: Bacteria > Bacteroidota > Bacteroidia > Bacteroidales > WCHB1-69 > F23-D06. The sequence continues at coordinate 85,582 of JAILCI010000044.1, forward strand.
AGTTGAATATGGAGAAGTAGAGGCCGTAGTCAGCTGCCCCGACCTGATTCTGTACCCCGACCTCGACTCCGAGAATCCAGAAGGGTTTTATTAACAGGTTGAGGAATAAAAGGATACAGAGATTCAGAATGAAATCTTTCTGTTTCATAGTCCGGATCTCTGTATAATATTACAAAACGATATTGATAATACGTTTCGGAACAACGATGATCTTTTTAGGTGTTTTGCCATCGAGCCATTTCTGCACACCTTCATCGGCCATCAAGATGGGTTCGATCTCTTTCAGGGTGTACGTCACCGGGAAGGTCATTTTAAGACGCATCTTGCCGTTAAAGGAGACAGGATAGGTAAAGTCACTCTCCTGCATGTAAGACTCGTCATAGACCGGGAAAGAGGCGTTGACGATGGAATCGGTGTGACCCAACAGAGACCAAAGTTCTTCAGCAACGTGAGGTGCATATGCAGAAATTAAGATACAGAGAGGCTCCAGAATCTTACGCTTGTTGCACTTGGCATCGGCCAACTCGTTGGCACAGATCATGAAGGCACTCACAGCAGTATTGAAGGAGAATTTTTCATTATCCTCCTCAATCTTCTTGATGGTCTTGTGCAATGTCTTGTATTCGGCACGTGTCGGTTCGTCATCGTTTACAATCCACTCGCCCTCAGCATTGTGGAAGAGGCGCCAGAACTTCTTGATGAAGCGGAAAACACCCTCAATACCATTGGTGTCCCAAGGTTTTGCCATCTCAACAGGGCCCAAGAACATTTCATACATACGAAGTGTATCTGCACCGTATTTCTCCACGAGGTCATCGGGGTTCTGGACATTGTATTTTGACTTGGACATCTTTTCGACCTCCCAGCCGCAGATGTACTTACCGTCTTCGAGGATAAACTCAGCATCCTCAAATTCGGGCATCCATTTCCGGAATGCATCGATATCCAAAACATCATTGTGGACGATATTGATATCGGCATGGATAGGAGTCACTTCGTAATCTTTTTTCAATCCTGCGGAGACATATTTATTTGTTCCCACAATACGATATACAAAGTTGGAACGTCCTTGAATCATACCTTGGTTGATCAGTTTGTGGAACGGTTCCTCCTCGCAAGAAAGACCGATGTCGAACAAGAACTTATTCCAGAAACGGGAATAGATCAGGTGACCGGTAGCATGCTCCGCACCACCAACGTAAAGATCCACATTGCGCCAATATTGGTTAGCTTCCTTAGAGAAATACTCCTTGTCGTTATGAGGATCCATATAACGGAGATAATAACCGGAAGAACCGGCGAAACCAGGCATAGTGTTATACTCTTTCTGGTATCCCTTATAGGTCCAATCTTTAGCGCGTGCCAAGGGCGGCTCGCCAGTCTCTGTAGGCTGGAATTTGTCCACCTCAGGAAGTTCTACGGGAAGTTCATCCACAGGAATGGTATAGGGCATACCATCTTTGTAATATATCGGGAACGGTTCGCCCCAGTAGCGCTGACGGCTGAAGATAGCGTCGCGCAGACGATAGTTGACAGTCCCGTAGCCAATTCCCATCTCATTAATCTTATTGATGATAGCCTTGCCGGCGGACTTCACGTCCATACCGTTGATAAAGTCGGAATTGACGCAAACGCCCGTCTTGCTGTCGAGGGATTCAGTCCAAGTTTCAGGATCACTGACCTCATCAAGAGAGGGAGCCACGACCTGGAGGATAGGCAAGTTGAAATGTTTTGCAAAAGCAAAGTCACGGCTATCATGAGCTGGCACAGCCATAATGGCGCCAGTACCATAGTCGGAGAGTACATAATCACTGACCCAAATAGGAATGTTTTCGCCACTGATTGGGTTCACAGCGAAAGCGCCGGTAAAGACGCCGCTAACCTTCTTAACCTCAGCCTGACGTTCACGTTCAGAACGGTTCTTAGCCCAAGTAACGTATTCCTCAACCTCAGCTTTTTGCTCTGGAGTGGTAATAGCGGAAATCATCTCATGTTCAGGACATAGAACCATGAAGGTAACGCCATAGATGGTGTCGGGACGTGTGGTGAAGATTTCGAAGGCTGGCTCATTTTGGACTCCTTCCCATTGGCCCATATAGACATCCTTCCAGTCTGGTGCTTCAGCGTCCACCTTGGCTAGCGGAAACCAGACGGCAGCGCCCTCGCTTCGTCCGATCCAGTTACGCTGGATCTCTTTCAGGGAGTCGGTCCACTCTACCTTATCGAGACCTTTCAACAGACGCTCAGCATAAGCAGAAACACGCAAAATCCATTGGCGCATCAGCTTGCGCTCCACGGGGAAACCGCCACGCACGGAGAGACCGTTAACGACCTCATCGTTAGCGAGAACTGTACCCAACTCGGGGCACCAATTCACCCATGTGTCAGCCAAATAAGCCAAACGGTAGTTCATCAGAATTTCCTGTTGACGTTTTTCATCGGCAGCATTCCATTCTTCAGCCGTAAAGAAAATCTCTTCAGAACAAGCAACATTCAGGTCTTCGGAACCATTTTTGCTGAAATGTTCCACAAGAGCACTAATAGGCATAGCCTTGTCGGCAGAATTATCATAGTAGGAGTTGAACAACTGTATAAAGGTCCATTGCGTCCATTTGTAATAGTCGGGGTCGCAAGTTCTGAACTCACGGTCCCAGTCGTATGAGAAACCTATCTTGTCGAGTTGTTCACGATAACGGTTTACATTTTTTTCAGTCGTGATAGCCGGATGTTGGCCCGTCTGAATAGCGTATTGCTCAGCAGGCAGACCGAAGGCATCGTAACCCATCGGGTGTAACACATTGAAGCCCTTTTGACGTTTAAAACGAGAGTAGATATCAGATGCGATGTAACCCAGCGGGTGACCCACATGCAAACCTGCACCAGAGGGATAAGGAAACATATCCAACACATAGTATTTTGGTTTCTGAGGATCTATCTCGGTCTTATAAACCTTTTTTTCTTTCCATATCTTTTGCCATTTGGCCTCAATCTCTTGAAAATTGTATTCCATTGTTTATTAGACAGTTTTAATTCTATGATTATTTCTTGATGATGATTTTTCTAACATCGATAGTATTCTTGTTGTTATCCAGGCAGCGTACATAGTAAACACCAGCTGCATACTGGCTGCAAGTGAAGTTGATATCCTCACTATTTGCCGGGATAGACTCCAATGTACGACCAAGGTTGTCAACCAAAGTAACATAAGCCACGTCCGTAGTTGCTTCTGCAATGTGGACGGTTAACACATCTTGTACTGGGTTCGGGTAGATCAGAATCTGAGTCTCGTTTACATATTCTTCCACACTTACGCCACAGGAGATGGTAATAGACTTCTCAACAAAACCACAATTATTGATTGCGCGAGCAGTCAAAGTACCATTACCGTTTGAGTTAATCTGCAAGAAGGCAGAGCTAACGTTGTTGTCGGTGAGAACCCACTGCGGATGAGTGACACGCCATTCGTAACGGGTCACATCGTTAGCCGTCACGGAGTACATATAAGAACCGTAGGTGATAATATTGGTATTACCGGAGATCTCGCCCACAATGGTAGGCAGCGGTTTAACTGTCAGCAACAAGTTAATAACGCTATCACAGCCAAACTGGCTCTGCAAATGAAGAGTGTGAACGAAAGTACCAGCTTCAGACTGCTCAGGAAGGTTAAAGCCATTAGCAGCATAAGGCTGACCTTGACAAATCTCGTCGGAGACATTAACCTGATAAGTCTCATGAACATTAACCTGAATGGAAGTAGTATTCTGACAGCCATTGTCAGCAGTCACAGTCAATGTGTATAGATTGCTTGCTGCAGTATCAAGAACAATTGCTTGAGTAGAATCACCCGTACTCCATGCATAATGAGTAGCATTAGTTGAAGCATACAATGTGGTAGATGAGCCTTCGCAATAATCGGTCTGACCAACTACAGAGACGTAAGGTACAGGCAAAGAGGTAACGTCCAAGCTAACACTGGAAGAACAACCATACTGGTTAGTACCTGTAACACTATACTGACCACCCGTATTGATGGTTATGTTATCAGTTGTAGTACCATCATTCCAGAGGTATGATGTGGCGCCGGTAGCTGTCAATGTTTGAGTCTGGTTAGAGCAGAAACTTGAGCTGCCCAAGATAGACATCACTGGAACTGGGTTCACATTAAGTGTGACAGTCTCGGAAGCCTGACAACCGTTTGCAGCTGTAGCCAAAACAGTATAGTTGCCATTGTCAGAAGCCTGAATATTGGAAGAGGTAGAACCATTATTCCAGAGATAAGAGAAACCACCAGTAGCCGTCAGTGTTGTGGATTCACCTTGACAGATGGTCAGGTTACCGGCAATCTGAACGTCAGGCAATGCTTTCACCGTCAAAGTGCGGGAAGCTGTTGCTGAGCAGCCCTGAGCATTAGTAGCAGTCACAGTATAAACGGTGGTTGTCTGCGGCATTACAGAGATTGTTGCACCTACATCCTGAGTATTCCATGTATACTGAGCAGCTCCAGAAGCGGTCAATGTAGCCGTTTCGCCATTACAGATGCTATTATCACCAGTTATAGTAACTTCCGGTAGAGGAAGATGAGTGATATGAACTGAATCAGCACGTGAACAGCCCAAGGAGTTGGTGGCAGTCACGAAATAGGTGCCAGGATTAATGAGGGTTACTGTACTATTTGTCGAACCAGTAGACCACATGTAGTTATTACCACCCGTAACAGTGATAACAGCATTCTGGCCCTCGCAAACGGAGGTGCTACCAGAGAAGTTGATAGAAGGAAGCACTTTGACCGTCACCGTTGCAGAGGCGGTAGCGCTACAACCATATACAGAGGTAACTGTCACAGCATAAGAAGTGGTATTAGTAGGATAGATTGCAATATCGGGAGCAGCAGTACCATTAGACCAAACATAGGTGCTACCACCGGATGCTGTAAGGATAGAAACCTCACCACGGCAAACGGAAGTGTTACCCGTAATAACAGGAACAGGTAGCGGATGAACAACTAAATGATCACTTGCGGATGTAGAGCATCCATACTCATTTGTTGCCGTCACCGTGTAAACAGCGGCTGAATCAACTGTCAAGTGGTTACCAGATGCACCGTTAGACCATGAATAGGTAATATTGGGCAGATTTGGCAACGTATATGTATAACTTTGACCTTCACAGATGTCGTGCTGTAAGCCAAAGGACAATGTCGGAAGTTCGTGAACCACTACTGTTACAGAATCCACAGAATAGCATCCTGCAGCGTTGCTAACAGTCACCTTATAGGTACCAGCAGCATCAACACTGATTGACTGGGTAGTGCTGTTATTAGACCATTGATAGATATAACCGGCAGGAGCCGTGAGCGTGGTGCTCTGACCTTGACAGATACTAAGATCTCCGGAGATGTTAGCAGACGGAATTGTGCTAATCTGAACATCATATGTAGCGGTGCCTGTACAACCATTAGCATCGGAAGCAGTCACTGTATAGGTGCCAGTGGTGGTCACAGTGTTTGTGTTACCAGAAATACCATTACTCCATTGATATGAGGTACCACCTGCAGCAGTCAAGACTATTGACTCGCCCTGGCATGCGACATGATTACCAGAGATTACAACTGTCGGATGTTGTGCCACAGTGATAGTCTTGTTGGCAGTAGCCGTACACCCGTTAGCATCGCTAACCAAGACGGTATACATCGTGTTCACCGTAGGAGAAACAGTGATGATAGAGGTGGTTTGGCCTGTAGACCAGTTATATGAATTGCCAGGAGCTGAAATAGCATACATTGTAATAGACTCTCCAGCACAAGCAACATCGTTAGCAAGGATACTCAGTGAAGGTGTTGGGTTTACAATAACGGTTGCGGATGCTGTGGAAGAGCAGCCATTATTGCCCGTGACTGTAACCGTGTAAGTACCGGATGTAGTCACTGCATGATATGACTGGGTTGTAGCGTCATCCCAAAGGAATGAGACGCCGCCAGAAGCACGCAGCGTGGTAGTCTGACCCTGACAAATGGTAAGAGAACCATCAATCACTGCAGTCGGAACTGGACGAACCGTCATTTGATCGGTAGCTGAAGTGGAGCATCCATATTGGTTCGTAGCGGTCACGGAATAAGTGCCGGCAGTATTGACCGTCATCTCATTGCCAGTAGCGCCATTAGACCATGCATAGGTGATATTATCATTAGCAGGCAGTGTGTAGGTATAGGACTCGCCCTCGCAGATAGAGTGCTGCGTTCCAAAAGTGAGTGTCGGTTTGGCATGAACTGCTACGGTAGCTGTTCCAACGGCGGAACAACCGGAATTGTTGCTGACTGTCACCGTATACGTACCAGAAGCATTGACCGTGATAGACTGGTCTGTGCTGTTGTTGGACCAGATGTATGAATAACCTGACGGAGCAGTCAAGGTAGTGCTTCCACCTTGACAAATGCTAAGGTTTCCAGTGATATTAGCTGTAGGGATTGCACTTACTGCCAAGTTGAAAGAAGCAGTTCCTGTACATCCATTGGCATCGGTAGCTGTTACGGAATAGGTACCTGAGTTAGAAGCTTGGATGGCATTGGATGTGCTGCCGTTATTCCAGAGATATGAAACACCGCCTGCAGCAGACAAGACAGCAGTTGAGCCCTGACAAATGGAGGATGTGCCGGAAATGAAGATATTAGGAGACGGGGAAACCGTAATGGTCGTGCTTGCCGTGTTCGTACATCCGTTGGCATCGGTCACAAGGACTGTATACATACTGCTGGATGTTGGAGATACAGTTATGAACGAGGTGCTTTGGCCTGTGGACCAGTTATATGAATTACCTGCACCTGAGATAGCATAGATGGAAACAGACTGACCTTGACATAGATTCTCATTAGCAAGGAGGGTCAAGGACGGTGTTGGATTCACAACCACAGTAGCAGAGACAGCGGCGCTACAACCGTTATTGCCGGTAGCGGTCACCACATAGGTTCCAGAGTTGGAAACCGTCAGAATAGCTTGTGTGGAGCCATCATCCCATTGATATGTAACACCACCATTGGCACGCAATGTGGTAGTAGATCCTTGGCAGATAGAGAGTGAACCTGTGATGCTCGGAGTAGGAAGAGCATATTGGGTCACATTTGCCTGAATTGTGCTATGGCAGCCCAAAGCATTGGTAACGGTGACCGTATATTGACCAGGAGCATCAATAGAAACACTCTCAGTAGTGCTTCCATCATACCATTGATAGGTGTAAGCCTCGTTGCCGGAAACCGTCAACGTAGTGCTTCCGTTCTCGCAGAAGAATCTGTTACCAACGATAGAAGCAGAGACCTGATGAGATACCAAGGTAACTTGAGCCGTAGAAGAACAACCATGATTATCAGTACCCGTCACTGTATAGGTGCCAGCATATTGTGTTGTGATGGATTGTGTCAAATCTCCAGAGTTCCACTCATACTGGGATGCACCTGTAGCAGTAATCATAGTTGTGGAACCAACGCAGAAATCAGTTCTACCCAAGATTTGAATGGTTGGATTATTGTAGACTTTCAAATAACGACTCTCACTATTGGCACACCCATTGGCATCGGTAACGGTGACGGTATACAGACCTTCAGTACTTACTGAAATAGCGGATTCTGTGGAACCATTAGACCATGCATAATTGGTACCCGTACCTGAAACAGTGAAAGTGCTATTACTTCCATTACAAATCGTATCCTGACCAGAAATGTAGACAGCAGGTAGAGTATTGACCACAACAGTAACAAAGCCTTCACGAGCACAGTTCTGCTCACTGGTCACGGTAACGTGATAAGTCGTTGTAGTGCTAGGATAGACCTCAATAGTATCTTCGGTGCTGCCGTTATCCCACAGGTAAGAAGCGCCACCGGAAACGCTCAACTCAGCAGCACTACCCAAACAGATTTCGTCATCACCAGCAAATTCAATGACTGGATAGAAGGCGGAATCAACTGTGAAGGTTGCAATAGCTTGACAAGCATAAATGTCAGTCACCGTGACAACATAGGTTGCAGGGGTTTGGATGGTAATAATTTGTGAAGTGTCACCGGTATTCCAAACATAGGAATGATCAGCAGGATAAACTGTCAAGGCAGCAGTGTTGCCCTCGCAAAGATATTGATTACCCTCAATGTAGGGATCAATGTTAGGATGAACAACCAAATTGTAGAAATATACTGAGTCATAGCCAGGAATAGTAGACTCTGTCAGGAAAGCATACAAACCGCCTTCAGTCAAAACACTGTCAGCGAAGGTGTAAGGAAGTTCAGAAGGACAAATCTCTTGATAGAGGGTATCAGGGCTATAAACTGCAGGAATAACTTCCAGATGAATCGGTTGCAAGCTATCACAGCCGTCAACAGTCTGGTAAGCCATAACGTAGTCGCCAGCCTCATACATCAACAAAGTGTCATATTCCAAAGGAAGTTCAATCTCATGCAGAGTATAACTGAGAGTGTCCAATATGTAAGCAGGCAGATGTGAAAGGATGACCGTCACAACGCTGTCGCCGCCAACAGAATTAGGCAGGTAGAAGTTATAACTACCAGCTTCCGTAAGGGCTGAATCTTGATAGATATAGGGCACATTGGAGCATGTGGTCACTTCAACAGTGTCATACACGCTCGGCATGGTTACAACAGTCACATTACGGAAAATGTCGCAGCCACCTGCAGTGTCAGGATAAACCACATCATAAGTTCCTTCAGACGCAATCTCAGTATCTCCGTATACGAATGGATACCAACTTGCACCAACAGGAAGAGTGATGGTATCAGAAGGATTATCGACCAGTGTGATAGTCAAGTAGGTGGTCAAACTGTCACAACCATAAATTGAAGGAGTGTGGACCACAAAATCACCAGGGGTAATATAAGTCTCGTGTGTGACAGGGTCTTCATAAGGCATACGATTCTGACAAACCTCTAAAGTATCATATTCCACAACAGAATATTCAGGATGAACAGTAAAGACAATCTGTGTAGTAGTATCACAACCTGTCACGAGCACTGCGAATGTAGTGTCAGCAGACAATGAAAGTCCTTCATAATCATAGGGAAGTTCAGCATTACAAACATCGATACGGATAGTGTCCACATAGTCAATGATAGAGACATTCAGCACATAGATATCGTGACAGGATGACTGTGTCCCGTCAAAAGAATAGACGTAAGTGCCAGCCTCATTGATAGTGAAAAGTGTTGAATCTGAAGCATCAACAGAATCTACAACAGTCCATGACACAAATCCTGTAGAATCGACAAGGGTATCCAGCACTAAAGGCATATTAAGACTGCATACATTGAAATCCAGAGTATCCGTGGCAAAAGGATTGGTAGCCAGTTTAAGCAACAGATGCAAGCTATCGCAACCTGCCTGTGTCTGATACGATACATCGTAAACACCTGGATGATCAAAGATATGATCTTCATCCAATTGATACGGAAAATCCTCGGAGCAGATGCTCACCGACACAGTGTCATGCAAATCATATGAAGGAATGTAATGTACATCAACATAAAGTGTGCTATCGCATCCATACATGTTGGTATAAGTCAATTCATACACTCCCGTATCTGTCAGCAAAACATCATTGAAAAAGACAGGGAGACTTCCGAGACATGGAGTAAGATAGACAGTGCTATCAGAAGTGGGAAGAGCGCTAACAATATACAAAGTCGCAGTGGAATCTTCCGTCTCGGGGTCATATTTTACCACAGTATAGCTACCGGGGGCATCAAAACTCTGATGGTCGACAACAACAGGAAAAGCATTATCACATGCCTCCAATTCGACAGTGTCAGACACTTGGATTCTAGCATCCTGGGCTGACATGTTCAACCATGCAAACATCACGATTATGATGCTACAAATAACAGTTTTTAAAGTTGCTTTCATATCTTTAATTTAATAAATACTCTAATACAAAATAAGGGTGCAAAAATACGATTTTTATGATATTTATAATAAGTTGAAAATTATTATTTTTGCACGCAAAATTTAACCTTTATGTTCACGACATCTGTCATCGCTCCATTTCTAAAAAAGGTCAGGTTGCAACCCAATGAGACCTGTTTGGAAATCGGCGACCACAAATATACCAACGCTGCTTTCATCCAGTATATTGCTCCGATAATGAACGAGTTAGACACCTTAACTGGCGATACAGTAATGTTGTTGATGGAGGAAGATGTGCAATCCTACGCTGCATTGTTTGCCTGCATGTTATCTGGTAAAATCGTGGTGCCAATTTCTACGGCCTGGACAGCAGCCCAAGTTGAGCAGGTTAGCCAGACAGTGCAATCTGGAGTTCTGCTTTCGCATGAACGGATGCAATATTATTTCCGGATGACAGTTGATGATGCCGTTTGCCGCATAGACAACGGTCTCTATCATTTTAATGACGAGCAACCAATGGTAAGGTGCATAACATTCAACAAAAATGAAGAGTTTCAGGAGCAGGTGTTCACCACTTCCGACATCATGAAGATAACTCCACCCCACCCTGTCCATCTCTTCCGTTTTTTCACTGATATGATTTCGTAATATGTTTTTCTATCTCAATAAAAATACAATCATTCAGCTTATCGCTTCAGCTGGCCTGCTCATCTGGGCTATTATCAGCATTATTACCCAGATGCAGATTATGCCACCCGACCATCAGGCTTTTCTGTACAAAGCCGTATATCCTTTCCTAGCCAATAATGTATGGTCATATAAAACCCTTGCCATCATACTTCTCATATTTTCCACTCTCATGGTGCAACGTTTCTTCAGCATCAGCAGCTTTGCCGAGAACACGACATACATGCCCATGGTATTCTTCCTCCTACTCTTGAACTTGAATCATTCCTTCACCATATTCACACCTGTCTTCATCACCATAGCCACCACCGCATTTTTGATCATGATGAATTCAGAAAATGAACATGGCTATTCGATTAGTAACAGGATGTTCAGCTCAGGATTGATCATTGGCATCACCACTCTTTTTGACTATAATGCAGTGTGGTTGATGCTTTTAATGATCATTGTGTTGATAACAACTCGCATCTCCAAACTCAAAGAAATTCTCATTCTGCTCATAGGTTTTCTTTTTATCTACATCTACCTTTTCACCTACGGCTTCGTTACCGATAAAACGACGGAGATTTTTGCTGTGTTTAACGATTTTCAGTTCTTCACCATCATCCACCATGTCACTGCATGGAATTGGCTTAACTGGCTCATGATTGCCGTCTTAGCAGGAACGATTCTAATATTCATCTTCGCGTGCAAGATTTACTTTGATAACAAGGTGGTTGCTTTGAGAAAGCGTTTTGTCACACATATATTTTTGATTATCAGTTGCATAATCATCGGTATTTTCTCTCCTTACGAGACGCCACAAGCTTTACCATACGTATTGCTTCCCACATCAATTCTGTTTGCGCTCACCAGTTTAATAGAAAGGCGCAAATGGTTACACGACATCTTCATCATCGGCACATGCATCCTGTTATGGCTTTAAAATCACACTATTCATCGGAAAAGACCGTGGAATGCGGATGTGACGAAGTCGGGCGAGGATGTGTTGCCGGACCTGTATTCGCAGCTGCCGTCATTTTGCCATACGATTATCATAACGATCTCATCAACGATTCCAAACAACTGAATGCCAAACGGAGAGAAGAACTTCGGAAAGTCATCGAACGTGATGCTATAGCATGGTCTGTGCAACAACTCAGTGAAGAGGTTATCGACAAAATCAACATTCTCAGAGCTTCCATCCAGTGCATGAACAACGCCGTCGGGGCACTCTCCGTCCGTCCCGAACTGCTACTCATAGACGGCAACAAATTCCAGGACGTGCACAACATCCCTTACCACTGTATAGTCAAAGGAGATGCAAATTATCTCTCCATTGCAGCCGCCTCCATCTTGGCCAAGACGCACCGTGATGCCTTGATGGAACGTCTACACGAGGAATACCCCATGTATGACTGGAAAAACAATAAGGGCTATCCGTCACCAAAACAGATAGCCGCTATTAAAGAGTTCGGACTCTCCCCTTATCACAGGAAGAGTTATCACATCAAGCAGTTGGATCCCGAATTGGAACTATTCTAGTTCAAGTTCAACATCTCTTCCACCTGGGATTCAGACTTGCCCAATAATTCCAAGTAATCCTTTAGTTGAATCGTCAAACTATCATCAGGGTTGCGATTTATAAAGTCGCGATACTGATCCTCAGCACTAGTATAGTCACCCAGAATATCGTCGTAAATAATGCCTCGCTGATAGTAGCAATATTTAGCATTTTCATGCTCCGGATACTTCTCTTGAAAGTCATAGAAAATCTTTAAAGCCTGCTTGGCATATTTTGCAATATCCTCCCGAGTCATGGAAGATTTAGCCAATATCATACTGCCAATACCAGCTTTGTATAGCATATCTGGAGCAATGTCTGCTTTTGGATTTTGCTCAGCAAACTCGATAGCTGATGCAATGAAAGCATTGAAGGCAGAAGAGTCAATAAAACCGATCTTATACAATGAGTCAGCACGATGATACTGATCCGTAAGAGTAGTCGCAGCCTCTTGTTGCTTTGCAGAGATTCCAGAATTTGATTTCTGTTTGCATCCTGCCATCACAAGAAGAAAGAAGCAGCAAATCATTATGGTTAACCGTCTCATATTGATTACTTTTTAGGATGGACAATCTTGTAACTTGTTCTCATCTTGCCAGCAGAGATATCTTTGAGAGAGCGTTTAAGAACCATCTTCTTGATGGATGAGAGACGATCCACAAAAACTTTTCCCTCAAGATGGTCATACTCATGTTGAATCACGCGAGCTGCAAGGCCATCGAAGTCCTCCTCATGGAAGTTTCCTTCAACATCGAAATACTCAATATGAATATTGGATTTTCGGGTTACATCTTCGTTGAGATTGGGGAGACTAAGGCAACCCTCGCCAAAGACGAAGTCCTCACCCCACTCTTCTGTGATAATCGGGTTTATAAAAGCGCCCTTGAATATCCGAACATCGGGAAAAGACTCTTTGAAAGGTTCTGTATCGATAACAAAAAGACGGATATCCTTTCCTATTTGAGGTGCGGCGAGTCCTACTCCACCAGCGTGATACATGGTTTCGAACATATCATCAACCAATGGTTTCCAATCTGTATTTTCCACATCCACCTCATGCGCGAGTTTGCGCAAGACAGGTTCTCCATAAACATAAATAGGCAATATCATAGTTATAACGGGTTTTGATTATTAGTATTAAAAGATTGTTGTTCCATATAAGTCTGCAAAATGATGGCGGCACTCACCTTATCAATAAGCGCCTTATTCTGGCGGTCCTTTTTCTTGAGACCAGCATCTATCATTGACTGAAAGGCCATACGGGATGTGAATCGCTCGTCCACGCGAGCTATGGTCGTTGTCGGAGAGATGTTTGGCAGTTCCTTACGGAGTCTGTTGACAAAGGGTTCAATGTAGCGGGTCGAGTCGGAAGGAGTATTGTCGAGCTTGCGGGGCTCACCTATGACGATGACATCCACCTTCTCCGTCTGGAGGTATTTCTTCAGAAAATCGAAAGCTTGAGCCACCGGAATAGTGTCCAGCGGATTAGCACATATCTGCAATTCGTCAGTAACGGCGAATCCCACGCGCTTCTGTCCGTAATCAATCGCCAATATTCTGCCCATCCTCAACAAGATTTTTCTCTCTTTTACGAGATTTATAGATGAAAAGTGCTAACGAAAGAGCAGTGATGATAGCTGACAAGGTATAACCCAACGCACGTGGCATCCAACGGCCCAAGCCCTCTTTCTCAGCAACGAATAGGAAGCTGACGATGACCATTGTCATGAAAAGTGCTGGCAGAAGAGTCAGCAGATACCAATGACCTTTCTTTTCGCGACGCAGGAATACAGTAATGGCCCAAAGAGTGAAGGTAGCCAAGAACTGGTTAGCCCATGCGAAATAGCGCCAGATAACGTCAAAGCCCTGAGCATCTTTCAGACTGAAGATCAAGAAGATCAACGTAACGATGAAAATAGGAACAGCTATCATCAGACGGTTTTTAATAGGTTTCTGGTCGATGTGCATGAAGTCGGCGACAATAAGACGTGCAGAACGCAAAGCGGTATCTCCAGAGGTAACAGCAGCGCTGATGACACCGAGGATAGTGATAACGGCGATAACCTTCGGGAACCAAGTGTCAGCGATGACGCCTACCATGGCAGCACCGGACTTTCCAGCGGTTACGATACCGCTCTCGGGGCTGAAGAAATAGGCAGCAGCAGCAGCCCAAATCAAAGCGACAACGCCTTCCGTGATCATTGCACCGTAAAAGATAGGGCGACCCTGTTTCTCATTGACCATACAACGGGCCATCAAAGGCGACTGCGTAGCATGGAAACCTGAGATAGCACCACAGGCGATGGAGATGAACATCATCGGGAAGATAGGGTTATGTGCTGCATTGGGGTGACGGTTCTGAAGTCCTGACCAAAGTTCAGGTATCTCAGGACGGTAAACGAAAAAGGCCACCACAAGTGCCACAGCCATACCCAAAAGCAAGATGCCGAAAATCGGATAGATACGGCCAATCAGCTTGTCAATAGGCAACAAGGTAGCAATCAAATAGTAGAAAAGTACAATGCCGACCCAAATGAAGACACTCATATTGGGAGTAAAATGTGCGGTCAGCAATGTCGCGGGAGTATTGACGAAGACCACGCCCACCAGAATCATCAGAAAGACCATGAAACCGCGCATGAACTGCTTAACGCCATTTCCGAGGTACATATAGTGGATTTCCGGCAGACTACAGCCCTTATTTCTCAACGAGAGCATGCCAGCAAGATAGTCGTGGACAGCACCTGCGAAGATGCTACCGAAAACAATCCAGAGAAAAGAGGAGGTTCCGAACTGGGCACCCATGATGGCACCGCAAATCGGACCGACGCCTGCAATATTCAGAAACTGGATGAGGAAGATACGCCAAGGTTTCATCGGCACATAATCCACGCCGTCAGCCATCGTTACGGCTGGTGTCTCGCGTTTTTCATCGGCTCCAAACAATTTCTCCATGAAGGTACCATAAATCAGGTAACCGAGAAGAAGCACCACTAATGCTATTAAAAAAGTTATCATTTTCTTCTATAATTATAAAGTTCAACGTATTGAATTACGGTTGTCTTTCAATGCTTACACGACCTTCCAATTGACCATCCAGAATAATCCCATTTTGGTTCATATCTTTAATCTCTTCAATGAGAAAATCTCGAAAGATCACATTTGAATAAACTGTCTTTTCAAAACGAATATCGCTGATGAGACTATCACCGCCTTTAGCAATAAAGTCGACAGTCACCAGTCTGTATAGCTTTTGATCATCAAGAGGCTCATTCTGCACAAGGATTTTTACAGGTCTACCGTTACGATAGGTCATCTGCACTCCAGCCATAGGAGCATTCTTTTTATCTGTGAATCGTTTTAACGCCTTGCGCAACTCACTGCCCTTAATTTGCAAAAAGGCAAGATTATTATCAAAGGGAGAAACGTCATAGATATCCGCGATGCGAACATCTCCCGACGGAATATTAGAACGGATGCCGCCAAAATTGAGCATTGAAATGTCGCATTGGGCGAAAAGAGGATCATCCACATACTTGGGGGCTCGCTCCAACAGAGTTGTTGTCAAGAAATTAGACAATGGACTTTCTGGAGAAAAAGAGACCAGTTCACGATTGGAACGACCTATCACAACATTAATCATATCTTCCAATTGTTGATGTTTGATATCCACATATTGTTGAAGTATAGGATCAACTTTGGAATCCCAAGTTGAGTCCATCCGCACCATCCGATACTCATATTGGAAGTTTTCGGATGCAACTTGGGCATAGCCGGTGATGGCCATGCCCAAAGCAAATATTAAAATCAGTCTCTTCTTCATATTCTATTCGACTGGGAATCCTACGCATTGCGCCAGCACTGCCTTCCCATTAAATTGCAGGGCGGCTTTGATATCATCACGATAGATATGTCCCATCACCACGGTATTCATTTTGTTAGCGGCGCAGTAGAGATAGACATTCTGGCTCACATAACCGGCATCGGTAGCACCGTAGAATTCGCGACCATTCTCATCAAAGCCTTTCATTTTGTCGTAGTTTGCGACGAAGAGGAGCATGAGAGGAGCTTGTTTGGCGAAATCGCTATGAGAGGTCACTGGCCGAAGGTCCTTATCGGAGACTAAAGTCAGCTGATTCTTCTCCACATCATAGAAATAGGCGCCATCGGGCATCATCACATAGATATCGATTTCCTGAGCATTACGAGCAGAAGGGGCTGTGCGTTTGCCATCGTTACGATTAATACCATTGGCACACCAGAGCAGGTCGGAGATCTGCTGGAGGCTGAGCTTAGCCGTGGAGAACTCACGAGCTGTAGAACGGCGGAACAAGGCCTCATACAAAGGCATGCCGCCACGAGTCTGCGGATTCGGAAGCTGAATATAGGGAGTAGAAAACATCGCATCCTGGGCTATCAACATACTACTCATCATAAAAAGAGTTATAACTATAAAAATCTTTTTCATCGTTACTCTTTTTTAGCGGGCTTATCCTGGCCAATCTTGCTGATGCCATCGCGCATCTGAGTGTCGGCCTTGATATTCTCAAGTTTATAGTAATCCATAACGCCAAGATTGCCAGTACGGAAAGCTTCTGCGAGAGCGAGGGGTACCTCTGCTTCTGCGAGGATAACCTTAGCGCGAGCCTCTTGAGCCTTAGCTTTCATCTCTTGCTCGGAAGCGACAGCCATAGCACGACGCTCCTCAGCCTTGGCCTGTGCAATATTCTTATCGGCGTTAGCCTGATCCATCTGCAACATAGCACCGATATTCTTACCTACATCCACATCAGCGATATCAATGGAAAGGATCTCAAAAGCGGTACCAGAGTCCAAACCTTTGGAAAGCACCAATTTAGAAATAGAATCAGGATTTTCAAGCACCATCTTATGGGTCTCTGCAGAACCGATGGCTGTAACGATACCCTCACCGACACGGGCGATGATGGTCTCCTCACCAGCACCACCCACCAATTGGCGGATGTTGGTTCGGACAGTCACACGAGCCTTAGCAATCAACTGGATACCATCCTTAGCCACTGCGGCCACGGGAGGAGTGTTGATTACCTTAGGATTAACGGAGGTTTGGATAGCTTCAACCAAGTTACGGCCTGCCAAGTCGATAGCGGTAGCAGCCTTGAAATCCAACGGGATGTTAGCTTTGTCAGCAGAGATCAAAGCATTTACGACTGCAGAGATATGACCGCCAGCAAGATAGTGGGCTTCCAGTTGGTCACGACTCAGCGGGATACCAGCCTTTGATGCTGTAATCATAGAGTTAACAATCTTATCTGGTGGCACACGACGCCAACGCATCAGGATCAATTGAATCAATGAAACATGAACGCCATTCAAGATGGCAATGAACCACAGGCGCAAAGGCACCATCCAGAAAAAGACGATGACTAAAACGACTATAGCAATAACAATTAAAATTGTACTAGTCATAAGTTTGGTTTATTTTAAAGGTTTTACGAAAATCTCATTCTGATCAATCTTGACAATCTCAATCGGAGTATTCGCATCCACGAAATCCTGCAGAGAGGTCACCTCCATCATCTGGTCACCGAAACGGCCAGTTCCTTTCTGGGCCAAACGAGAGACGGCCACACCTTGGTCGCCGACTTTCAGTTGATCGCTGATCTCATTCATTTTACTGTCTATCTGCGTATGGAGCTGGAGTTTGCGCCAAGTCTTGGTACGCATCATAAAATAGAAAGAGAGCAATGTAACAATAGCTACAGCAAAGATCATGATGGTCCCAGCTGTAGCGCCATAAAGAATAAAAGTAGTGACAACGCCCGCGATCATACAAAGCACGCCAAGAATGGCCACTACCCCACCTGGAATTACCAGGAAGTCGAGGATCATGAGCAGCAGTCCTACGAAGATAATTAATATAATACTACCGAGTTTCATGATTTACAAGATATATCAATTTAGGCGATATGAACGATGTAATAGTTCTTTTTACCCTTCTGCACAAGAATGTAATGACCATTCATAATCATATCGGTGGTCACAGTCAAATCTTCTTTCACCTTATCCTTATTGATGGCAACACCGTTGTCTTTAAGCATGCGGCGGGCCTCACCCTTGCTGGCAAAGATGTTGGTATGTTCCGACAGAAAGTCGACCACACCACAACCATTCTCTAGCACGCTCTTGGATACTTCCACTTGAGGGACACCCTCAAAAACGGAGAGGAAGAGTTTTTCAGGAAGGGCAGCCAAGCTCTCATGTGTGCCTTTACCGAAAAGAATCTCGGAAGCGTTAAGAGCAGCGTTATAATCATCTTCGGAATGCACGCGAATTGTCAAATCTTTAGCCAGTGCTTTTTGGAGAATACGAAGATGCGGAGCCGCATCATGTTCACGCTCCATAGCTTCAATCTCCTCCTTTGAAAAATGGGTAAAAATACGGATATAGCGCTTGCTGTCATCATCAGAGCAGTTGAGCCAGAACTGATAAAAAGCGTACGGTGAGGTGCGCTCGGGATCAAGCCAGATATTACCCTTCTCGGTCTTGCCAAACTTACCACCATCAGCTTTGGTGATAAGCGGACAGGTCAAGGCATAAGCCTCAGCCTCAGCACCGAGAATACGACGAATCATCTCCGTACCAGTGGTGATATTTCCCCATTGGTCAGAGCCACCCAGTTGCAGTTTACAACCATAATTTTGATACAAATAGAGAAAATCGTAGCCTTGAACAAGCTGGTATGAAAATTCTGTAAATGACATACCGTCGCCTTCGCCATTGAAACGCTTCTTGACGGAATCTTTAGCCATCATGTAGTTGACAGTGATGTGCTTGCCAATGTCGCGAATAAACTCGAGGAATGAGAACTTACTCATCCAAGTGTAGTTGTTGACAAGTTGTGCGGCATTAGGAGCATCGGATTCAAAGTCGAGGAATTTGCTCAGCTGCTTTTTGATACAAGCCTGATTGTGCTTCAGTGTTTCCTCATCGAGAAGATTTCTCTCTTGTGACTTTCCAGAGGGATCACCAATCATACCGGTGGCACCACCCAACAGAGCTATCGGTCGATGACCGCAACGTTGGAAATGCGACAACATCATGATTCCAACCAAATGTCCGATATGCAGGGAATCAGCAGTCGGATCAATACCGAGATAAGCGGTTGTAACCTCTTTGTTCAACAATTCTTCAGTTCCGGGCATGATATTATTCAACATGCCACGCCATTTCAATTCTTCTACAAAATTCATCGATTTGTTTAATAGATTTAGTTATAAATGTGTTATAGTGATAATTTCACACACCAATGATTGTCTTCTTTCTTCAAATTAAGATCTTGTTCTTTAGCATTCCCATTAAGAGAATATTTGCAGTGGCAGACAGCTGTGGAATCAGTCTGCTCGGTGCAGGTGACTTCAGAAATGACCAACTTATTCTTCTTCACCTTGTCGTACTGTTCCTTATTCTCATTCATCATTTTCTCGATTTGTTCAATGAGAATATGTTCCTTAGCAGGAGTGTACTTGTAAATGGTGGGGAAATCACCAGTGTTGAAGGACATCAGGAACTCCTTGGTAGCGTATTCAGGAGAAGACTGATCTTCCACTTTGCAAGACACGCAAAACAACAACACTAAAGCCAAAATAAGAATATTTTTCAATTTCATACAATATTATTTAGAGAGTGCAAAAATAATAAATTTTGACAATAATATTATCGCGAACTATTGGATTATATTTTTTTTATTTTTGCACAAAAAAAAATTTCAACAATTAAATTTAAGTCTTATGGCAAAATCAGGTTTACTCAAAGAATTCAAAGAGTTTGCTTTAAAAGGCAACGTTATGGACATGGCTATCGGTGTCATCATCGGTGGTGCGTTCGGCAAAATTGTCACCTCTTTGGTTAACGACATCATCATGCCCTTAGTTGGCGCTTTGATCGGCAATGTGGACTTCACCACACTGTCTGCCACTCTTCGCGCTCCCAAGTTGGGTGAAGGCGGCGAGGTCATCAAGGAAGCCGTCACTTTGAACTACGGTAACTTCATTCAGACAACCGTAGATTTTCTCATCGTGGCTCTCTGTATCTTCGGTGTCATCAAATTGATCAACAAAGCCACTTCTTTGGCTAAGAAGAAAGAGGAAGAAGCTCCGGCTCCTGCTCCCGAACCAACTAAAGAAGAAGTTCTCCTCACTGAGATTCGTGACCTGTTGAAGAACAAATAAACCATAACGGTTTTTTCAAGGATGATGCTCTGCGCGCCAATATTTGACTGAACGGCCGGGAGCATCATTCTTTTTTTTATCATTCAACCACAGTAAAACACAATGGACAATAAACGCGAGACATTTAACGGACACCCAATCTATTCGCTTTCCGAGATAGCGATGAGCCTGCATAATGTCATTGAACGCACCTATCCCCAGCCCTACTTCATCAAGGCTGAGGTGCTCAAGTTGAATTATTATCCGCACTCAGGCCACTGCTATCCGGAGCTTATTGAGAAAGAGGGCAACAAGGTTTTGGCCGAGATCAGAGGTGTCATTTGGTCATCGCAATACATTCAAATAAACGAAAGATTCAAGCGTATCACGGGGGAACCATTGCGCGAGAATATCAGCATCCTATGCCTGGCCAAGATAGAGTTCAGTCCAAAGCATGGATTGGCGTTACACATCCAGGACATTGAGCCCTCATTCACGCTTGGAGAACTGATGAGAAACAGAGCCGAGTGTATCGAAAAACTCAAAAAAGAGGGTGTTTTCAACCACAACCAGCAACTCAAGCTGCCACTTTTGCCGAAACGTATTGCTATCATCTCAGTAGAGACAAGTAAGGGGTACAGCGATTTCATCACGACACTAACCGGAAACAAACATGGCTATCGCTTCGAAACAGAGTTATTCCCTTCTATCCTTCAAGGTGAAAAAGCCATCACCGGCATCACCAGCCAGTTAGATGCTATCGAAAGAAGAATAGATGATTTCGACTGCGTGGTAATTGTCAGAGGTGGAGGCGGTGATGTGGGATTAAGTTGCTATGATGACTATACCATGGCTCATCGCGTGGCCACCTTTCCCCTACCCGTCCTGACTGGCATCGGGCACTCCACCAACCTCACTGTGGTCGACATGGTGGCGCACACCCATAAGATTACCCCAACAGACGTGGCCTTCACCATCTTGCAAGCCTTTGAAAATTTTGACGAAGAGGTCAACAACTGTCGCACTCGAATCATCGAATTGGCAAAAAATATGGTAACCACGCTCAATTTGGATCTTACAAAGACAGAAGGAGATTTCAAAAGTCTGGCAAAAGATTTGCTGAACCATCATTCAAAAGAGCTTCTCTCCCTATCAAAAGAGATATCTTCACAATCGGAGAAATTCACTTTATCTCATAAATATAGGCTAAAAGCACTTCAGGACACACTTTTCAAAGAGAGTCCCAAGATTCTGCAACGGCATTTGCAACAGATTGATGAGATTTCTCCTAAGTTAGAAAAAAAGAGTCTACAATTAATTCACAATCAACTAGATGTCATCTCATCCATGGAAGAAAAGATCGGCTTGTTACATCCTGACAACATCTTGAAGAGAGGCTTCAGCATAACAAGGGCCAACGGGAAAGCCGTCACCAAAGCAAGTGAATTAAAGAAAGGGGATATCATCACGACCCAGTTCCACGAAGGGGAAACAGAGAGCGTGGTTCAATCATAAGATCAGCAAGACTTCCAAAACAGTTATCACCGGATAGATGGCAAACAGAATCGAGTCCATACGATCAAGTGCGCCACCATGACCTGGCATTATATTGCCAGAATCCTTCACCCCTGCCTGACGCTTCAACAATGATTCTAGAAGGTCCCCAAATGTAGCCAACAGAGATACGGCAAAACCAAAGACCATCCATCCATACCAATGGAAGGTGGCTCCGGCAAGGATTTTATCTGCCCAAAAATAGCCTGCAAGGACAGAAACACCCATAGTTCCTATGAAACCCGTGAGCGTGCCTTCCCAAGTTTTATTTGGGGAGATGCGTTCAATCATCTTATGGCGACCATACATGCTACCTCCGAGATAGGCGAAGGAGTCGTTAATCCAAATCAGAGCAAAGGTGAGAAGGACCACACCACCCTGGCCATCATGCAAGCATGCATTAGTCATCAGACTTAACGGAAGCACAATCCAACATGCGGCAAACAACGAACGGCCTATATTGTGCACAGTTTCTCCTTGTTTTCGAAACAATGAGATAACTGCAAGGATTATAAACAGATAAAAGAGATAGTGGAATTGCTGATATGGTCCGATAGCCAGCATCGGAGAGAACTTAGAAACAAGAAGAAGGAGATAGATGAGAAGAGCAAAAGCTATAAGAACGAAGAGCGAAGAACGATCTGATTTCTCAGGATCCATCATTCTAAAATACTCCACAATGCCGATGATGCTAATGAGGCACATCAACGGAATCATAAGTACAGGATAGATACAAGACAAGATCATCAGAGCGGCATATACGGCTCCTGAGATGGTTCTCACAATCAGATTCTTAATTTTCCCGCTACCCATCGCATTCAAGATTAAAGATCATCTTGGACCATAAAAACAAAGATTCGAGGATCTTGGGGTGTATATATTGGTTGGCCTTTCTCGTCCAAGATGAGTTTCGGTGTAACAAACTCCACGATACCATTCTCTGCATTTTCGCCCAAAGAGAGCTGATATGCCATAGCATCAGCATGATTGGCGAAGACGCAGCGAGTACGAGACATGACGATTATATCCTTAGCGAGATTTCTGATAGATGGGTATAATATCGTTCTAGGGGTAAATCCGACACTTCCCGAACATGCCACAAGCATATCAGAAAAAGTGATGACGGCATCTGCAGGTTCATTAGATTGGAGAACATTGGTAAACGGGATACCTCTTTTTTCCAGGAATCCATGAATATTAGGGGTCAAAGCCACCAAAGAATCATATTTCTGTTTCTGAAGAAACTGTGCTAAAGCTTGATAAATGGAATCTTTTGGAAATGGAAAAAATTTACCTCCATTTTCGCGAAAATGTTGAACAAATTCATCTACAACAGGTTGACTAAAATTGGAAAAAAAGGAAAATTGTTCCAAGTCCTGTTCAACCTGGAGGTTTTTGATATCTTTCGCATCCCGCGTCATCCTGCGGATGATATCCTTCGGTTTTTCGGTATGAAGTTTATCAGAATCCATGTTATTCTGGGGAATTAGTCTGTTCTAAATTATCATTATTAGTATCTTCTGGCGACTCAGGAGTTGCTTCAACAGAAGGAGTTTCCGGTGTGGCTTGAGATTCCTCGCTCGTTTCAAACGGGCGTTTTCCCAAGATACGTTCTACATCCTCAGCAAAGATCACTTCTCGCTCCAACAAAATTTTTGCCAATTTTTCAAGTTCATCCTTATGCTCTTCAAGGATAGCCTTGGCACGTTGATAGCAGGACTCTACGAGTTCGTGGACCTGTTGATCAATCTCTTGAGCAGTCTTTTCGCTATATGGTTTGCCGAATGAGTACTCCTGTTGGCCGGTAGAGTCATAATAGCTGACATTGCCAATCTTCTTGTCAAGACCATAATAGACGACCATTGCATAAGCCATCTTAGAGGTTCTCTCGAGATCATTAAGAGCTCCTGTGGAGAGTTGGCCAAAGATGACATCTTCAGCGGCACGCCCACCTAACAGAGCAGTCATCTCGTCCACCATTTGATCGTAAGTAGTAAGTTGACGTTCCTCGGGGAGGTACCATGCAGCGCCAAGAGCTTTTCCTCGAGGCACTATAGTCACCTTGACCAATGGAGACGCATAGCGAAGCAACCAGCTAACGGTAGCATGGCCAGATTCGTGATATGCGACAGCTCGTTTTTCTTCTGGTGTCAGGACGCTGCTGCGACGTTCCAAACCGCCAATAATACGGTCGACGGCAGCAAGGAAGTCCTCTTTCTCGACAAACTCTTTATTGTTACGGGCAGCAATTAGAGCCGCCTCATTACATACATTCGCGATATCTGCGCCAGAGAAACCAGGGGTTTGCTTAGCGAAGAATTCCAAATCCACGTCAGGGCCGATCTTGATATTGCGGACATGCACACCGAAGATACCGAGGCGCTCGCTGAGATTGGGCAATTCGACTTGTATCTGACGGTCGAAACGGCCGGCACGCAAGAGTGCGCGGTCCAAGATATCAGCACGGTTTGTGGCAGCCATGATGATGACACCTGCATTGGTGGAGAAGCCATCCATTTCTGTAAGCAACTGGTTAAGAGTGCTCTCGCGCTCATCATTGACATTGCTCATAGCATTCTTGCCACGCGCACGACCGATAGCATCGATCTCATCGATGAAGATGATACAGGGAGCCTTCTCTTTGGCTGTTTTGAAGAGATCGCGAACACGGGAAGCACCCACGCCGACGAACATCTCCACGAAATCAGAACCGGACAATGAGAAGAAAGGCACTTTAGCCTCGCCTGCCACGGCCTTTGCCAAGAGAGTCTTACCAGTACCTGGAGGTCCGACGAGCAATACGCCCTTCGGGATTTTGCCGCCCAAGACAGTATATTTCTTCGGGTTCTTGAGGAAGTCAACCACCTCTTCGATCTCGAACTTAGCTCCTTCCAGGCCAGCCACATCCTTAAATGTGACCAGTTGGCCTGATTTCTCGTCAAACTCCTTAGCACGGGACTTACCGATGCTGAAGATATTGCCGCCACCACCAGGGCCGGAGCCACCGCGCATAGAGCGCATCCACATCACCATCATACCGACAATCAACAACATAGGAAGAAACCAAATCATCAAGTCCCAACCCCAGTTACGAGAATTATCTTGTTTGATAGGAAAATCATAACTATCAATAATGTCAGTCTCTTTCAGAGTAGTATCAGCAGCCAGAGCTTTCTTGATGGCAGTAGCCTTGATATCTTTAAGATCTTCCTGAAAAGAGGGATAATCACCAACAGACATAAAATACTGAGGGCCTTCAACATTTTCACTGACACTCTCATGACGAGATTGTTTCAAAGCATCTTTATTCAAATAGATATTAGCCCTATGATTCTTGCTAACATACTCCACATGCTCCACATCCTTGTTTTCAACCATCTGTTTAAACTGAGTATTATCGACCTCCTGCATAGAAGTATTTGTGGACATCAGAAAATATATACCGATAGCCACAGCAATAATAATGTAGATGTATGAAAGGGTGGAAGAAGTTTTGTTTTTATTATTTTTGGGGGCATTATTCCCGCCATTAGCCTTGTTGAAAGGAGTATTATTCTCTGCCATTGTTCGTTATGAAAGGTTAGAAAGACTGTACTTCTGCATCGTTCCATAGAGCCTCCACCTTATAGTATTCACGGGCTTCCGGCTGGAAGATGTGCACTAGAATATTGAAATAATCGAGCAATACCCACTCACAATTTTCCATACCTTCAATATGAGTAGGTTTTATGCCAGCCACACGTTGGGTAGTCTCTTGGACAAAATCACAAAGGGTTTCAACATGGGGCTTGGAGTTGCCGGTGCAGATAATAAAATAGTCAAAATATGCATGATTCACCTTTTTAAGGTCCATGCATTTAATATCGACGCCCTGCTTCTCAATAAGGGCCTGTATGATGAGTTCTTCAAGATTTCCTTCGTAAGGTGTCCCTTCAAATTTTACTTTTTTTCTTGTTGCCATATCTTATTAAAAAATCGGTGCAAATGTACATTTTTTTTTTATTTTTGCGGCTTAATTTAAAAAACCAATTTGTATGAAAAACACTCTATTCTCTATTCTCTTAACTGCGGCTTGCTTTTTATGCTTCACAACATTGCAAGCTCAAAAGGATTTAAAACCATACACATTCACTCACAACAACATCTCTTACGATGTTGACAAGCAGATTCTGCCCGCAGTAGACGAAGAGGAATTATACAAAGAAGATGCCTTAAATTACAAAAACGGTACTCCTATGCGTGTTGGTATTGTCAGAAATGTCAGTTACACTTTCGACAACTGCGGACGTACTGACATCTTAGAGGATGGTTCAAAACTCTGGCGTCTGACAATCAAGTCTGAGGATGCACATATGCTCAATATCTTTTTCTCTACCTTCAACATTCCCGTAGGTGCTACATTCCACATTTACAGTGGTGACCGTTCTCAGTTAACTGGCAGTTACACAAACGAGGATGTCCAAGCTAACGGCGTATTGGCAGCTGACGACATCATCGGCGATGAAGCTACATTAGAATACTACGAACCTGCTGATGTTCCTTTCCACGGAGTCATTGAGGTAGATCGTATCAGCCATATCTATCGTGACATATTCCATGTCAGCGAGACTGATAATGAGAAAGGACATTGGGGTGATGCTGAAGGTGACTGCCATATCAACGTGGTATGTCCAGAGGCTTTCCCTTGGCACGACCAAGCCAGTTCCGTAGTCTTTATTATGATTACCGGCACCACTGGAACTTACTATTGTTCTGGCGCCATGATTAATAATGTCAGACAAGATCGTACACCTTACTGTCTCACAGCTAACCACTGCTTGGATGGCACCTCTTCAACCTTCAAATTCTACTTCTTTTACCAAACGGGCACTTGTGCTGGTGCTGGCGGATACTTCAACCGCTATTGCAATGGTGGTGAAATCAAGGCTCGCGCCAACCTGAGCAGCAGTTCCGACTTCATGCTGTTGCTTCTCACTGGTACTCTTGGCCAGGTATATCGTGACAGTATCGTATTTGCCGGTTGGGACGCTACGGGCGCAGCATCAGCAGGTGTTGGCATTCACCATCCTGGCGGAGACACCAAGAAGATTAGTTTTGTGAAGAGTGTTACTGGCAGTAGCACAGCAAAATATTGGACAGCTCATTGGTACACCAATCCCAATAGAGGAGTCACGGAAGAGGGTTCTTCTGGTTCTCCCCTTTTCAATGCTAACGGTCTCATCATTGGTGACCTCAGCAACGGCAGCAGTGCTTGCGATTATGTATATGGCACTGACAACTATGGCAAGATTTCATATTCATGGTTAAATGGCGGCACATATAGCAATGCTGCCAAATTGCAACCATGGCTCGACCCAGATAACACGGGAACTCTAAAACTTCAAGGCATGAACTATAATGGCACACCTGCTGGCATCAACAATTTCCAAGATGAGGTACACACTTTCGGTGTTCAGCCGAACCCTAGCAATGGCCAAGTAACCATCACTGGATCCTTTGCAGAAGATAATGGAACATGCCTCATCTACAATGCTATGGGTATGCTTGTTGGATCTTACGAAGTCGATCTCGCTGCTCCGTGCCAGCTGAATCTTAGTCATCTGCCGAATGGAGTTTATATGATGAACATCACTAGCGGTAACCAAACATACCGCTCCAAAATGGTTATTACCCAGTAGCCGTGTCTGTCATAACCCTGTCAACGGCTTATCTTCCCCCTGTTGAATACGTCTCACTATTATTGAAAGAGAACATTCAATTGGAATATTGCGAACATTTCCAGAAACAGAGTTTTCGTAATCGCACCCAGATACTGACAGGCAACGGGGTTAAGACATTATCTATACCCGTCATAAACGGGAACAAAGAATTTCCGATAGTCGATGCGCACATCGACTATCGGACTTTTTGGCAGAGAGATCATTGGCGAACAATCGTGTCAGCATACAACAACAGTCCGTACTTCCTTTACTATCAAGATGCAATAAAACCTTTCTACGAAAAGAGATACGAATCACTTTTGGAGTTTAATGAAGAGTTGCTTTGTACTGTCTGCAAATTGCTTCGGATTCCATGTAACTGGTCCAAAACAACAGATTATGTCTATGAGCAGGAACCTGATTTACGACAACTCATACATCCCAAGAGGCAGAAAAGTGAAGATTATCCGTACAGACTGACACAGCCATACGCACAGGTTTTCAGCGACCGTTTTGGATTCACGCCCAACCTGTCCATTCTGGACCTGTTCTTCAACGAGGGCCCCCAAACCACCACCTATTTACAAAATTGCTGTTTCAAATAAGATGTCTGGAAAATTCAATATAACTGGTTTCATAAAACATACTGTACAGAAGATCATCAACTGGTTTTCGTACTCACACGATATGTTTGATGACGAGGTGATGAATTTCCGTATTTCCAAGAAACGTCAAAGTAATCTCCGTTACAAAGCTACTCGGGATTTGTTCAGCATGAGCATTAAAGACACTGACGACATCTTTAAGTACATCCTTATAGTCATGATGGGTGTGATGTTAGTTGTGATGATTCTAATGAGTCAGCATGTAGGCATTTCGGATCGAGAAGTTGAGCAGAACAAATATACTGAACTAGTTTACAATCATTTCCACCACATTGGAGATAGTGATGCATATAAAGATCACCCTTATGCGAAGACTCAAGCGCAGTACATAGACCTCGTCATTTATTCAATTGGCAAGATAGTTCATGCAAAGGACATATTTGTAGCCAAGCACTTAATCAGCGCCATATTTGGATGGTTATTAGTCCTTTACCTTTCCATCTTGATGCGCAGGGCATACAATTGGAGAGCGGCCTTCTTCACTGCGGCCTTCATGCTTATCTCCCCCAGATTTTTAGGATATGCCATCAGCAGTGTAACCGATGTAACTTTTGCTTTCGGTTTTGTATTCACTATCACGCAGTTATATTATTTTTGTAGAGAAATACCAGTCATACGCATATTCCGTGTCATAAAGATTATCTTGGGCATGCTCATAGCACTGTCCACTTTTAACGCAGGCTTTGTCCTCATCCATTTTCTATTTGTATTCTCATTGCTCAACTTCCTCATTTATAACCCGATCCGAAAGTTCTTCACAACTGCCTATCTAAAATCTCTCGGAACATTATTACTATTACTATTTGGAATCACCGGCATTGTATATCTAACCCACGCTATCGGCACACACTTCCTTGTAAAATCATTAGTCTTGCCGCGTGATGCGCTCACATTGCTCACAGTCAACTATCCAGTTGCTGAAAATCAATTGTTTGCGGGCAAGATTATTGGTCCGGACAATTTCCCTAAATACTATTTCATACATTTTCTATTTATAACCATACCACTAGTAGTTCTGGTTGGGTTTGTCTTATTCTTTGTATTCATCAGAAGTGCCATCAGGACTCTGAAGCCCTACTCCATCTTCATTTTCCTATACACATTTTTCTTCTGCATTCATCGTGTCCGCAACAATTATATGACACCGGAGACTCTGCGTGCCATATATTTCTCCATATATCCGCTTTTCATTCTGATTGCGGCGGGAGGTGTAGAAAATGCAATGCGCAGTATCAATGACAAATACACCAACACTGTGGTTGTCGGTTTGATCGCACTCTTCTCCATCTTGCCCATTCGTCATATTGTCCTTAACCAGCCCCTTACGTTTATCTATTTCAATGAGTTGTCTGGCGGTATTCACAATGCTTACTCTAAATATACCATACAATATGATAACGAAGCTAACAAGCTTGCATGCTATTGGCTAAAAGACCACATTAAGGAGAACGGTTGGGATAGTAACCCCGACTACACATGGAAAGTAGCAACCAACGGCAACCAAGCATGTGGTATCTTCTTCAATTCCGATAAAAACATAGAGCTCTCACATCAACCATTTGTCAAGTCAGATACTACTTGGGATTATTACATTGATTTCTGCAACGACGTGCCACCCGCAATGTTGCGAAACAACCTGTGGCCTCAAGACACTAGCATCAAAACTTTCCGACTTGAGAACATGCCAGTGGCTGCCATCTATTGTAACGAGTATCGGGAAAGACAGCGTTTTGTATGTGATAGCATTGAGAAAGCTATTAATGACAGCATTTTACAAGCGCAGAATGCCCTGTTGGAAGAGATAGGAGCAACCATTTATAATCATGACCGATAAACCCTTCAAGAGTTTTTGCCCTACAATTAAATTCTTTTTACTACTTTTGCAGACTAAAAAATTAACGCAATGAAAAAAATAACCACAGTATGTTTATGCCTCCTTATGGTAGGCCTTACATCATCTCTAAAATCACAAACAGAAATGACGAAAGAACAGAAAATCAGTTACGCAATCGGTGCCAACATGGGTACCAGTATCAACAAAGATGGTATCAACATTGACTTCGACGCCTTCATGCAGGGTCTTCATGATGGATTGGATAACAAGATTCAATTCAACGAACAAGAGATGCAGGAGATCTTCCAAATGCTGCAACAACAAGTAATGGATAACCGCAATAACATGACCAGCGCTGAAAAGGCTATGGGCAAGAAGTTCTTGGAGGATAACAAGACGAAAGAGGGTGTAAAAGTCACCGCTTCCGGTCTGCAATATAAGGTGATCACAGAAGGTAAAGGTGACAAACCGACTGCCACCAGCCGTGTGACCGTTCACTACAAAGGTACCCTTCTTGATGGTACTGTATTCGATTCTACCGAGAAGACTGGTCAACCGATCTCCTTTGGTCTGAACCAGGTCATCCCCGGTTGGACAGAAGGACTGCAGTTGATGAGCCCAGGTGCTAAATACATCTTCTACATCCCGTCTGAATTAGCATACGGTGATCAGGGAGCTGGCGGAGTTATCCCGGGAGGTGCCACACTGATATTTGAGGTTGAACTTCTATCCTTCACAAATGAATAAAATCTAAAGAGAAAGCGATAGTTCTTACGAGCTATCGCTTTTTTTTTAACTCTCTAGTCATCCACACCCTCTGCAACCTTTCATTATTTTTGCATCATAATGTAAAAAAAGTGAAGTCATGAAAAAGTTCATTTTACTAAGCTTAATCAGCATCATAAGTCTTACCCTCCATGCTCAAGAAAAGCCCACCAGCAAGTCCTGGACGAATTCCTACAAAGTAAAAATCGAACAGGCGGGATCAGGAATTGAGTATTTCTTCCCAGCGGATGAATATCCATGGTGGGGAGAGAATGGGATGATACCGGTAAGAGTTGGTAGGCTATGGGGATATGCGGACACCAATGCGAGGATAATCATAGCGCCAGAGTTTAAAGAAGTGGACTATTTCCACGAAGGGTTGGCTGTTGCGAGGAGAGGAAAGAAGTTTGGATATATTGACACGAGCGGAAAGGTGGTAATTCCGATGAAGTACACGATGGCGGTAGAGTTCAAAGAGGGGAAGGCAGAAGTGTTTAAGGGGAAGGGGAAACGGGTGAGGATGTTTTTGATTGACAGGGAGGGGAGAATTTTGGAGAGGTTTTAGGGAAGATGGGGTAATTTAATTGTTAGTGGTAGGCTAAAATATCTTTTTTGTAGACAATCCCTCAATAGATACATGTTGGCAGTAGTTCCGAAACCAACATAAATCACTCTTTTTAAATCACAACAAAAACATCAATTTACAGGGCGAACTTTTTTATATGGTATGATCTTATTCGTTCGCGTCAATAACACAGCAAATCTCGTATGATTTGAAGCATGGGAATATTTCTTTCTGAATAAAGCTTCATATACGTATCTATGAAAATGCGATGAAGACAAAAAATGACCTATTCCCATAACCATTCGTTTCAATTGAAGCCAGAAAGCATCGACAACTAATTGTTTATCAATGGTTTTATTCACTAAAATCAGCGGATAAGGATCTTCAACACTAAATATATCCTTTTCACTATCAATCATACTCTGGTAACATAAATATTCATCACTGAAAATACGACTATCTGATTTAACATATTTCATCAATACCGGGTGGATCTCATGAATTGGATATGATTGCCGAACCTTATAAAGTTTCCCTTTTTTACTCACACGACTAACAATTTTACCCTGAACTTTATCATCGTATTCATCATCAGTGTTCTTCATAAGAATCCTAATTTTATGAAGAATGAACCATGCCGTTTTTTGCGTAACTCCTAGCAACATTTTTAATTGACAAGAAGAGATACCTTGTTTACTGTTACAGATCAAGTAAATAGCTTTAAACCAAGTCAAAAGGGATAACTTTGTATTTTGAAATACAGTCCCTACCAAAACCGAAAAAGATCGAGCGCAGCCAGCACATGCATATCTTCCATCCCGGCGATTATAGACTTTTGAATGACCACAATAAGGACAAATCACAGATTGATTCCAACGAACTTTTGACAAATAATCTCTACATACTCTTTCATTCTTAAAATACGATTCTAAATCGCTTAGAGAATTGAATTCATTAAAATATTTTGTTTTCATATAAATTTGTATATAATTAAAATAATATTTGTTATTACTTTGCAAATATACAACAAATGAACCTAAAAGTCAAGAAAAATAATCAAAATACAAACTCCTCATTTACAATTATTTATAATACTATCTGCCAACAGGTATCTATTGGAAGATAATGCAGAAAGATGAGTATTCAGAGCCTTCCACCATCTCCACCCCACCCCTCCCCACTTTTCCCCTCGCTATCTCCCACGTTTTTTGTATTTTCGCCACCTCAAAACCAACGACTGTCATGACCCTAGAAAAAACCCTGGCAACAGCCCTCCAAAAGGCCCTCCAAGACCTCTATCAATTAACCATAGACGCCGATGAGAAACTTATCCAGCCCACCCGCAAGGAATTCCAAGGCGACCGCACTATAGTGGTATTCCCCTATGTCAAAATCGCCCGTAAAGCCCCCGACATGGTCGCTAACGAAATTGGAACCCAACTGCAAAAAGAGCTGGACATCATCGACTCTTTCAATGTCGTCAAAGGCTATCTGAACATATCCATACGCGAGGCTTTCTGGGGCGAATATCTGCAGTCCAACTTCCAAAACACACAGTACGGCATCTTCCCGACAATCCAGGAAGCACCCGTACTCATCGAATACTCCTCCCCGAACACCAACAAGCCTCTCCACCTTGGCCACGTGCGCAACAACCTCCTCGGCCATTCCGTCTCCAAGATAGCCATGGCCTGCGGTCATCCCGTCGTGCAAGTCAACCTCGTCAACGACCGCGGCATCCATATCTGCAAGTCCATGGTAGCATGGTTGCGCTACGGCAACGGCGAGACCCCAGAGACAAACGGCGTCAAGGGCGACCATCTGGTGGGCAACTACTACGTAGCCTTCGACAAGCACTATAAAGAGGAGCAACAGGAGCTCATCGCCCAAGGTCGCACCAAGGAAGAAGCAGAACAGAAGGCTCCCATCATGCTGGAGGCCCGTGAGATGCTCCGTAAATGGGAGGCCGGAGACCCGACAGTCCGCAACCTCTGGCAACAGATGAACAACTGGGTATATGGCGGCTTCGACCAGACATACAACCGCTTAGGCATCCATTTTGATAAGGTATACCACGAATCAGAAACCTACCTCCTCGGTAAAGCTCTTGTCGAAGAGGGTCTCAACAAAGGCGTCTTCTACAAACACGAAGACGGCTCCGTGCGCGTCAACCTGGAGGCCGAAGGTCTCGACGAGAAGGTGCTCCTCCGCAAAGACGGCACCTCCGTATATATCACCCAAGATATTGGGACCGCCCAACTGCGTTATGAGGAGTTCCATCCGCAACAGATGATCTATGTTGTCGGTAATGAGCAGAACTACCACTTCGACGTGCTGAAGCTCATCCTCGGCAAGAAGCTGGAGAAGCCTTTCGGCGACAGCATCCGCCATCTCTCTTACGGCATGGTTGAGCTGCCCAACGGCAAGATGAAATCCCGCGAGGGCACCGTGGTGGACGCTGACGATCTGATGGACGCCATGTACGACGAGGCCAAGGCCAGCACCGAAGCCCTCGGCAAGTTCCAGTTCACCCCCGAAGAGGCCGACAAACTCTACGAGATGGTCGGGCTGGGCGCACTCAAGTACTTCATCCTCAAGGTAGACCCGACCAAGAACATGCTCTTCAACCCCGAGGAGTCCATCGACTTCAACGGCAACACAGCACCGTTCATCCAATACACACACGCCCGTATCTGCTCACTGCTGCGCAAGGCCGACGAGCAACAACTGGCATGGAACTCAAAAATGGCTGCCATCCCCGCACTGAACGACGAGGAGCGAGAACTCATCAAGACGCTCTATCAATACCCGAGCACCGTCCTGGTCGCTGGCGACAACTACAGTCCTGCCGTCATCGCTAACTACATCTACGATCTCGCAAAACAGTTCAACCACTTCTACCAAGAGACTCCGGTCATGAAGGAGACCGACGAGCAGAAGCGTCTACTGCGTCTGCAGATCGCACGACTAACCGCCATTACCATTCACAACGGCATGGATCTGTTAGGTATCAATGTACCAGAACGAATGTAGGGGACCCTACTCCACTTTCACACGGATACCTTCGGAGTGAGACTGGAACTCAGGAGCATACATGCACTCAATATGGGTGATGCCATTACTGAATGAGCCCTTCTGGCTAGCAATCAACGTATACTCAAACACATACTGTCCCTTCGGCATATTGTCGATAAAGAAGTGTGTGGCAACATCCTTGGTCGCCTCGTAATAGAAGAGACCTCCCTGATATTTATATTGAGAGAAGACATTTACCGGCTCAAAAGAGGCGGCACGCATGTCTTTAAGATGGACAAACTCCATATCCCGGTCGCAACGAATAACGACACGCACACGGACCTTGTCGCCCACATGCAACGGACTATCCGGAGTGATAGCCTGCAACACTTCACGGGTGCCGTCATTGCCAACTTTGTAAAGCTCTTTGCGGATAACCAGGTTACGGTCATCGCTGGCGGACACCTTGTCAATATTCTCAAAATACTGCCAATAGAGACCACCCCAAGCCGGCCCTTTGTCGCCCTTACGGATTGTCACCTTAGCCATATCCGCCGTCAGAGCATCACCATCCCATGAGGTCTTGAAATAACCGCTGCCAGCATCCGCCTTGGTCTCGCTGTTAGGATAGGTCTCGCCACCGACGGTGACTGTCGCATCGCTCTCGGTGACCTCTGTCTTGTTAAGCAACAATGCATAGCAAGCCTCGGTAGTGGCCTTGGTAGTACCCCAATGTTGCGTCTGTTTCTGTTTCAGCAGCCAGAGCTGCATCTCCTCCACAGAGCGCTCATCCTCCGGCGTAATCGTATTGAAAGCCTCTATCAGCATCGCCTGACGCTCGATAGGCTGCTCATACCAGTAATAGCCATAACCCTGCTTCTTCCAAAACATGCCCATCTCCTCATCATGTTGAGCCATCGATTTCAAATAGCGTACAATAGAAACTGCCAACTCCTTATCCCCATTGCGATAGGCAATCAAAGACAACATGGCTTGAGCATAGTAGGACTGATGTTTCCAATCTTTCATAGTGGCTTTATAACAGGTATCGTAAGCCACCTTATGTTGCTTCGTCAGCTTGTCGTTCAAATAGAAACTACGGGCATAGAGGTAATGAATCTCTGAGACATCTTGAATGTTGTATTTCTTACGCTCCAGATAACGCTCATACATCTCCGAATCCATGAAGGAGATGGCCTTACGCAAGGTATTGTCTTTAGCAGAAGTCTTGACACCCAAACGCTCCAGATGTCCGAATCCGGCAACGATGTGTGTTGTGATAAAGCTGCTGGAGCGACCACCAGCAAACCAAGGCCAACCGCCATCTCTATTCTGATTGCTTTCCAACTTGGCCAAAGACGACTTCTCTTCCTTAGACATCCGCTTGAAATCAAACAGGATAGCCAAGTTCTGCTTGTTAGCGCCCTCTCGCTGAGCATCTAACAGCCATGGTGTCTCTTCTATCATGACCTGTTTCAGTTCCTGATTCTTCTCCAACGCAGAACAGAATGCATCAGGAGATTCTTCCAAGAGCTGATCAAAAGTCTTTTTAATCTTCGGATTGGAGTTTAGAATATTAGCTGCCAACACATTAGCATAATATCTGCTGAATATCTGCTCATTACACTCGTGAGGATATTCCATCATATAAGGTAATGACTGTATTGCATACCAGATAGGATTCGGGGTAAACTCAAGGGTCAGACGATATTGACTAATGGTGCTATTCGGGACTTGGAAACTCTTCTGAAACTTAGAAAAAACAAACGATTTTTCTCCAATGCCAGAGATATGCAACGGCATCGTTTCTGTGACGAGAATACGGTTTGTAAGCACAGGCAAGGTCTTCTCCTCACCGTCACCGGCGATTCCTTCCGGGGCGACATTGTGAGCTACCATTCTATAAGTCACAGCAGAGATACCCTCGGGAACTACAATGTCAAAACTTACATTCTTAGCCCCGCCGGCCTCAACGTTATACATAACCTTGTTATTGGTGGTTATCATGTCCACAGGTACTCCCGTGACTGCATCCAACATCTCCAGGGTCACATAGCCCTCTATAGTTTGAAGCGATTCATTGACGACCTTGGCCGAGAAGGTCATCGTGTCGCCTTCGCGCAAGAAACGCGGCGCATTAGGCACGAGCATCACATCCTTTCTGGTCTGCACAAACTTCTCGAAAAGTCCCCATTGCAAGTCGGGATTATGAGCCACGCCCTGCATTTTCCATTTCGTCAAAGACTCAGGGATGGTAAAACTGACAAAGACATCTCCGTACTCATCAGTTCGCAACATCGGATAAAAGAAAGCCGTCTCATCAAAATTCGTACGAACCACCGGGGCTGTCTCTGCAACTTTATTATCAATTACACCTCCTGCTTCCTTATCGAGAAGGGGTTCCTCGTCCATATCCAGCGCCAAACTATATGTCACACTCTCCTCAAACGAATCAGACATGACAGCGCCTTCAGCAATCGCCCCATTCACACTTCTTCCGGGCGTTGACTTAAAACTCATATAACTCATCTGGTAAAATTGCATCGGCATTTTGAAACGTACATACGGATAATGGAGCATTTCAAAGGTTGGTCGAGGTTTGACATACGACCAAGAGCCTCTATAGGGGAAATCCACCAGATCAAGATCCCTTGTCCTATGAGAAAATAAAAAGCCTAAAGAAAAGGTGTTAGACGCGCCAAGTGCATCCAAAGAATAATCATACATAGAACAGAGCATTTCAGCATTGACAGGATGTCCCTCATGGTCTGTGAGCCTGATCTGATACTCTTCATGACTGCCTGGCAACGTCTTATCACGGAAACGTAAGAAGTCAAAGCGAATATCTTGACGATGGCTGACAACTTTCACCAATTTCTCTTCTTGGTAAAATCTCCCATTCTGAAACAACGTAAGATAGATTTGCGCAGTTCCTTCGTCGTCATCGCTCATCGGATAATCGAAGGAGGCCGTTTGCTGATCCAGGCGAATCCACTTCGACGACACCTTTTTCTGGTTGATGTTGAACTCGCAAAGCACCCATGCATCCTTGAGATAAGAACCAATGGTGAAATGCAGAGTATCACCTGTATCCACAGAATTATCGGATGCAATCCAAAGCGGTTCGTAAGCTGTACATTTTTTATTATCTGGATGATATAAATGCGTCACATAGGACTGCTCCACCTCCTGACCACTTGGATCCATCGTGACCATATAAATTCGATAGTATCCATCCGACCAATGTTGGGCATCCGACAACGGCAAAACAGCAGGGACATCCTTACGCACCTCAATTTCACCATTGGCAATCTCACGGGCAGGCCACTTCTCCATCTCCCATTGATCGTCAAAATCAAACCATGGAAACTGTTTTCGCAACTTATCCTCATCAGAGAGATAGTATTTCACATTAACGACATCCTTAATACGATACTGGTCCGGAGCAGTGAGCGCATAAATCTGATAACGGACTCTACCCTCCTGAGGTTTTCCGGCAGTATTGGTTAGGGAAACCTCCAATCCTAAATCTTTCTTATCAACATTCATCGATGAAGGCACCTCGGCGGAGAGCAGCAGTTGACGGTCGCTAACCCAAACTGTCGTCTTGGCGGAGTGCGTCTCACCGTTAATATCCGTCACATCCACATCTACCTGATAGCTGAAGAGCGGATGATAACTCATATTGGCATTACCCGCACTTGCAGGGAACTGGATTTCGAACTCCCCATTCTCATTCGTGATCAGCTGGCCAGAAGCGACTTGCTTTGTCTCCGGATTGGGCAGATAGCCATAACGGATCCAGGGATAGCGAATCGTGCGATTAACACGATAATTCACTGTTGCTTTAGACAAACCATAACCGGCAAAAGCCTCTGCAAGGCCCTTCACACGGACTGTCTCTCCAGTCTTAAACAGCTCTTCCGGTTCCTCGACAGTAACCTCAAAAGTGGGACGCTTATACTCCTCAACTCTGAAAGTCTTACCACCCACAACATTCTTCTCATCCCAAACAAGCAGATTGAATAATCCCGTCAGACCGCTTTCCGGCAGTTCAAAAGAGCCCTCAACCGAGCCGAACTCATTCGTTGTAACTTTCTTTTCCGCCACCACTTGGCTATTGACATCCATCAACTTAACAGTAAAATCTCTTCCTGTCACAACAGACATTTGGGAAGTCTCGCCGTTTTTTTGAGACACCTCTTTCAATATCGCCTTATAATACACACGCTGACCTGGTCTATAGAGAGAACGATCGGTAAAGAGGACTGTATTTATTAAAGTTTGTTCAGAATAATCATCCCAAAGGTAGCAAGAATTCTGGAGGATGAGTGTCTGACCTCGCCATTGCGCATACTTAACTTGGACATGTGTACCATTTTCTCCATCAAACTTATAATCTGCCACACCATCCCGATCCGTCGTCACATTGTGCTCTACCGCTTTGTTGCCAGCATAACCGACATAGGTCTCAAAGACCACCTTCACTCCTTGCACTGGTTCTCCGCTCTTTCTATTGAGCGCCAGAAAATGCATTCCATTGCCTTCTTCTCTATATTCGACTTGAATATCAGCAGCCTGATAGAAATAACATTTTATGATTCCCAGATTAGACTGATTCAAAGGAACGTCCGATAGCACAAGCATATAACTGCCGGCAGCCAATGCAGGAATTTCCACGTATCCAATGTTTTCACGATAATCGCCAGACTGAGGAAGGAGAATCTCCTTAGTCATCTCCGGCCGCATTTTCATAACATATTCTTTCCTCGACGCCATAGACTTCCTAACAAGATTAATATAATCGTCATAGGAAATCTTAACCACTGAGAAATAACAAAGGGTAAGATTCTTAAAGGAGAGCTTGGCCAGTTGCTGCGTCTGAACGGGAGCGATAGGAGAATGTAGCGGAAAGGCCATATCCAGATCCGGCTGCTTGATCTCACTTATCTTATTTTTTGCCCATCCAGCCTCAGCTGAAGCTCCATCCTCTTGGCAGGCCTTCTCGAACCAGGAGATTGCTTTCACATAATCCTCCTTATATTCGGCATACAAGCCCGGAACCTCATCATATTTTCTCGCACGAGACTGGTATAGTTCACCCAGTTTCTCATAAATCTGCTCCAATCCATCCCAACCGCTACAATATTCAGCCAACTGGATAAGTTGCGGGATAGCACGCCACTCCTCACTGCCATCTGGATGCAATCCCAATGAACTCATAGTTTTAAAACGCTCCAAAGTAAAATGGATAAATGCCTTCTGGTTTCTACTGTCCCTCAGATATTTAGACCATTGCTGATAAAGAGACATCAGTTTTACAACATCTGAGCTCTCTTCCGAAACAGAAATATAGGCCTTGTGAAATGTCTGCGGCATCCAATAATCAGCGAGCGGTTTCAACTCCTCTGGAGCCTCTCCATATTTTTCACCAGAGCCATTGATATTTCGAATCAGATAGGTCGTATAATTTTGTATGAGAAGATCATACAAAGTCGGCAGAAAAACCAGATTGCTTGTATCATTCAACAGAAGCCCCCACTTTTTCAGAGGGACTCTTTGTAACAAAGCAGCATCTGCAATCGACCGCTGGTAATAGAGGTTGATATGTTCCTCGAAGGTAGCCTTATCCCACTCTTTAAAATCCTCCGGAGTGTTTTCCAGTTTGCTACGATTGCGAATCTCGTAGGTATTATTGTCAAGATAGCCACTATAGAACTGTGCCAAGCAGTTGTTCCAGATGGCATGAGCTTCTGGATCATCCTTAGTTAGCGACAGATTTTGCATTATAATTTTATGGAGACTGTCTTCAGAATTATCATTTTTCAAGCTGATCAGTTCCATCTTCATCCAGATCTCAGCAATCTGTTTCGGCGTTTGTTGCGATATTCCCATTGAAATTATCAAAAGTAATGTTATGGTTAATGTTATTTGTTTCATTGTAATTTATATTTAATCAAAAGTCTTAATAGACCTTCGCATCCATCGAGATGTTTATTTTACCAAATCAATAGTTTCAATAAAAAAGTGGGTAAAAATACAAAAAACAGACAATGATAAAGATGATGACATAACTTTCGTCAATTTAATTATTGATGTTCATATTACTACCCCGCCCTTCGGGCACCCCTTCTAAAATAGAAGGGGATTAAACTCCCTTGTGGCACAGAAGTGCCACAGGAAAAATACATGATAAAACCATTTTATGAAGGAACAATTATGCATAAAAACACTACTAAATTGAGAGTATTCTTCTAATCTTAAACATATCTTAGTTTCTTTCAAGATGAATAAATCTTTTAAATATAAGATGCGCAAACAGAAAAAGGTTGCATCGTTGAAAAGGAAAAAAACTTCTCCTCAACACCGGTTGATATGTATAAATATGTTATTTTTGCCCTAAATTTTTTCGAGTATGAATTTAAGCAGCAACACAGAGACTGTCAACATGTCGGCAGAACGTTTACACGCTCTTTTGAGTGCCTTCTGCGACACCGAGAGTCAGGCTTTCCAAGAGGTCAAGAAAATGGCCGACATCACGCCTATTGAGAACGGATTCAGCTTTACCGTCGCCAATATGATCAACGGCACTGTATCCCTGAAGGAGTCTGTGCCCTACTCCAGCGTCACCTACGCCATCAACACAGACAAGAAGATCTCCGGTGAGGCAACATTTCTGATACAGAGTCTTGGCGACAACAGTTCTAATCTGCAGATAACGACTGAAGCCGAAGTGCCTTTCATGTTGAAAGCCATGCTTGAAAAGCCAATGCAGCAGGGCATGAATCAGATAGTCAGCAGAATCAAAGAGATGGTGGAACAACAAGCCTAATCGCAACTACTATGGAATATCGTATACGGACAGAGGAATTGATTAAGAAATACAAGAATCGCACGGTTGTCAATGAGGTATCCGTGGAATTCACCCAAGGTGAGATTGTCGGTCTACTCGGCCCTAACGGAGCAGGCAAGACAACCTCTTTCTATATGATTGTAGGCCTTATCAAACCTTTCTCCGGCAAGATCTTCCTCAACGACGAGGATATCACCACTTTCCCCATGTACAAGCGGGCTCAGATGGGCATTGCCTACTTGCCGCAAGAGGCCTCCATCTTCCGTCATCTGACCGTTGAAGACAATATCCGGGCTATTCTGGAGTTCAAATACTCCAACAAGAGCGAACGGGAAGAGCGCCTTGAGAGCCTCATCTCTGAGTTCAACATACAAAAGGTTCGCAAAAACAAAGGTAACAACCTTTCTGGTGGTGAGCGCCGCCGTGTAGAGATCGCCCGCTGTCTTGCCTCCGACCCCAAGTTCATCCTCCTCGACGAGCCCTTCGCCGGTGTGGACCCCATCGCTGTGGAAGACATCCAACATATTGTGGCAAAACTTAAAGACAAGAATATCGGCATTGTCATCACCGACCACAATGTGCACGAGACGCTCTCTATCACTGACCGCGCCTATCTGCTTTATGAAGGTAAAGTTTTAAAATATGGTACTGCCGAAGAGCTCGCCGCTGACCCTCTCGTGAAGAAAGTCTATCTCGGCTCCAACTTCGAATTGAGAAAATAACTACTCCAACCCGATCACATATCGAAGGGTCTCCCCTTTATACAGCAACTCCAACTCCTCCATACGCCATGGCTCATTCTTTGCAAGTGGCTTTAACTTTATTTGATAAAGAGCTCCCTGAACAACAACATCCCCTTCAGAAGTTGGAACTGTCATGGTTGAATTTTTACCTTTCACATTTAGTTTTCTACCGCTCTTCAAACTGAATTGCACGGGAACCTTCTCGCCTTGAACAACCATAACAATAAGTTCATAAGAGCCCTTCTTGTCCTTTTTCGGGGTAAAAGAATCAAAAACAACAACCACATCCTCTGGATCTGGTTGACGGAGAATATTGTAAGCTTTCAGAAAGTCTGTGATCCCAAAGCCCAACTGTCCGTGTTCATCTTCCCAATACAGATTACCGCTCTGGCGAACGGCTTCCATGATCTCGTAGTTGTCTTTCTCTGGAAATGCCTGCCACAGACATGCGACCATGCCCGAGAGGATTGGAGAGGAGAAGGAGGTACCTGCAGCGCGCGTCCGTTTGCCATTAGGGTTACAAACGGCAGCCATCATACCTACAGCACAAGCGTCGGGTTTAACACGTCCATCTGATGTCGGGCCCCATGATGAAAAGCTGGCAGCAACACTATCTGCCCTTACTGCCCCAACCGTGAGGATAGCATCAGCATCAGCAGGAGTTCCCAAATATTTCCACTTGCTAGCGCCCTCGTTGCCCGCACTATTACAGACAATCATGCCTTTAGAGGCCGCAATAGTAGCAGCACGAGAGGCTCGGCTCACCAAGCCATTCAAATCTTCGTATGAACGGTGCTGAGCTACCGTATCATCAAACTTAGTGTACCCCAACGAAGAGTTCAGAACCTGACAGCCCAGATAATCGGCCCATTCAACGCCTGCTACCCAATAGTCCTCCTCCACTTTAGTCTCGGAACGGGCATCTTCAGTCTGGCAGAGATAGAACTGCGCCATCGGAGCTGTACCCACCAACTCGCCAGGCATGTAGGAAGCGATACAGGAAAGCACCATAGTGCCATGACTATGTTTGCGGAAAGGATCCACATCCGGCTGGACAAAGTTGCGAGCTCCTAACAGACGATGGTCATCGCGGAGTGTCTGAAAATAGGAGACGGAGTCCACATTATGGAAGCCGCCGTCCATAATCATCATCTGCATGCCCTCGCCATAATATCCCATGCGATGAAGCCACTGGGCATTGTTCATCTGCGTCTGCAACAATGCGCTGCCATAGTCTAATGACTGTACATCACTTTTCAACGAGTGGGCTATCGGAGCGTTGTCTTCGTAGTAAAACTCTACAATCGGTTCATCTTCAATCGTGTCCAAGCGGGAGGTCATCTCCACTTCCGCCACAAAAGGAAGAGCGGTGAGGAGTTTCTCCAACGAGTCTTGGGTGCTATATATGGTTATGCCGTTGAGCCATTTAGACTGTGTGCAGAGATACGAAGTGCTATCGGCAGCCAAAACCTGCTTTACATATTCCGGGTTGACGGGCAGGTCGGTCATTGTAATAGGAATATGATATTTCTGGCGCAGTTCCAAAGCACGGGGAGAGAGATACTCCTCAGGCTTGTCGATAGTGTATGGGGTGCCCTCCTTATCCTTAAATTGAACCCAATATTTTGCAGGGTTTTGTGCGGAGACTGTCAATATGCCGAACAGAAAAAGGAAAAACAGATATTTTTTCATATTAATTCACTTGTTTGATTCTTTTATAACATATTTACTTGTTGTTGATGACTGCAAAAGGGCCACCAAAAACAGAGCGCAAAAATACATATTATTCATGAAATGGGACTTCACTTTCGTTCACGCAGAGACGTTCCATGGAACGTCTCTACTGGGCGGGCACAAAAAAGCACCTGCCGTCAAGCAGGTGCCTCATAGGTTGAGTGATCTGTACAAGATTTGAACTTGTGACCTCTTGCCTGTCAAGCAAGCGCTCTAAACCAACTGAGCTAACAGATCAGGTGCGGAAAGACTGGGATTCGAACCCAGGAGGCGCTTTTGGCGCCTACACGCTCTCCAGGCGTGCGCCTTCGACCACTCGGCCATCTTTCCTTTGCGGCGGCAAAAGTACATTTTTTTTCAATAATTCAAACTATAAAAATTTTATATTTGCATTTTTAAAACAAACAATGAAACAATTTTTCAAACCATTAAATCTCAGCAAGATAACTTTTATTATTTTCTTGACATCCCTAATATTCAGCAGCTGTGAGTACATTAGAGCTAAGGATTTCTCATCCACTTTTGGCTCAAAAGAAGAAGTTTTGGCACCTTCCGACACCGACGTCATGCTGGAACTGCCTGTCTATACTAGCACTCGCACTGGACAGACCATATATCACTGTGGCTATACTGTCAACTTCAACCCCGACTGGCTCATACCCAACTGGGTGGCATACGAGCTGACCGAAGAGGAGGCTAATGGCAAACAGGGGCGTGCAGACTTTTTCACCGAAGACCCAGAGCTCGACACTCACTGTCCCTCATACAAAGACTACTCCACTTCTGAATATGACCGTGGCCACATGGCACCTGCGGGCGACATGAAGTGGGATCAGCAAGCTATGGAGGAGTGCTTTTTCATGACCAACATCTGTC
Source organism: Bacteroidales bacterium (assembly GCA_024686335.1). Taxonomy (GTDB): domain Bacteria; phylum Bacteroidota; class Bacteroidia; order Bacteroidales; family WCHB1-69; genus F23-D06. Next base: position 130,200 of record JAILCI010000044.1, read on the forward strand.
CTCAAGACCATAGCCTTAACACTGGTGACTGGCGTTTGCTCGAAGAGCAGATCCGCCGCTGGGCACTCAAGTATGACAATATCTACGTTGTATGCGGACCCATTGTATCAGACAATCCCGAGCGCATCGGCCGGAGCGGAGTGGCTGTCCCCGACGCATTCTACAAAGTGGTTTTGTGCAAAATAGACGGTAAATGGCAGGCTTTGGGCTTTCTCTTTGACAATGACGAAAGCAAACACCACGCCCTCAAGACCTACTGCCACTCTGTGGACCACGTGGAACATATCACCGGCATCGACTTCTTCTCCGCTTTGGACGACTCTGTGGAAAACATGATCGAGGCCGATTATAATCCTCGCATTTGGGGACTTTCGGACTAAAAAATATCAGATTATTTTTGTATTTTTGCGCCTTGTAATTTTAATAGGAATTATCAATAAAACATAAACTAAAACTATTATGAAAGAAACGATTTACAGAGCCACTCACGAGAAATTGGGTGCCAAAATGGAAGAGTTCGCCGGATTCTACATGCCGATTCAGTATGATAGCATCACCAATGAGCATCTTCAGGTTAGAAACAAGGTGGGCGTCTTCGACGTGTCCCACATGGGTGAATTCACCGTCAAGGGTCCTAAAGCCCTCGCCCTTCTGCAACACATCACCACTAATGATGTGGCCGCCCTCTTCCCCGGCAAGGTACAATACTCCTGCTTCCCCAACGGCAAGGGTGGTATCGTCGACGACCTGCTCGTCTATAACCTGCACGACGAAGACTACCTCCTCGTTGTCAACGCTGCCAACATCGACAAAGACTGGGCATGGGTTGTAGAGCAGAACAAGAACTTCGGCGCTGAAATCGAAAACATCTCCGACAACATTTCCCAATTGGCCGTTCAGGGTCCTCTCGCACTCAAAGCTATGCAGAAGCTGACCCAAGCCAATGTTGTGGATATGGAATACTACACCAACCAGATCATCAACTTCGCTGGCTTCGACAACATCCTCTTCTCCACCACGGGCTACACTGGCTCTGGCGGTTGCGAGATCTATTTCCCCAACGAGGTTGCTCTGAAGATTTGGGACGATGTATTCGAAGCTGGCGCTGAATACGACATCAAACCCATCGGTCTGGGCGCTCGCGACACCCTCCGTCTTGAAATGGGTTTCTGCCTCTACGGTCACGAAATCGACGACACCATCTCCCCTATCGAGGCTGGTCTCGGCTGGATCACCAAATTCGTGGACGGCAAGAACTTCATCGACCGTAAATACATGGAAGAACTCAAAGCTAACGGCGTAACCCGCAGAATCGCTGGTTTCGAACTCATCGACCGCGGTATCCCGAGAAACGGCTATGAAGTATGCGACGCTGAAGGCAATGTCATCGGCGAGGTTCGCTCTGGCACTTTCGGCCCGTCCGTCAACAAAGGTATCGGCACAGCCCTCATCAAGAAAGAGTTCGCTAAAGCCGGCACAGAAATCTTCATCAAAGTACGTAACCGCCTTCTCAAGGCCGTTACCGTCAAGATGCCTTTCTACAAACCCGAATAACATTTCATCTTATACATGACAGGGATGTCACATTGTGACCTCCCTGTTTTTTTTGTATACATCAAAAATATCATGAAAAGAAACTCAATACTCCTATTGCTCTCTATAATCTTGTTGGTTGGATGTAAACAACAACTTCCGCCTTTCTCCACCACCCAAATGGTGGGCAAAAATTGTTTCATGGTCAAAACCGACGACCCATACCTGCCAGAGCCTCTCAACCCATACGGTGTGGAAAATAGTTTCTCATTGGTTTGGCCTGGTAAGGGAATGATGACAAAAGAAGCCGAAAAGGAGCTCATCATGCAAGTCTTTAACGACAGCATCTCCACCACAGCTAAAGATGCAGCTAAACTTTGGCTGAAGAATTCCTGGAACTATGACGAAACGACCAAAGTCATTAGCACCAAGAAGGTAGACTCCGTCTCTAATCTTGAGACCTACACCTATTCCCATCTAGAAAATAGCATCAGAGAGGATAATAATCTCGTCACATTCATCAACACTAACGAAGCTTCTCTTGCTGGGGCCGCACACGGCATGTATATTGTGGGGTATCTAACTTACGACCGCAAGGCAGAAAAGGTAGTCCATCTTAACGACCTCGTGGACACCTCCAAACTTGGCGAGGTTATCGTGCGCGCCATCCAGGACTTGGACGTCAACAAAGAGGTTCGGGAGTGCCTGTTTGACGAATTCAAAACTGCCGAGAAGATATTTGTACCTGACAACTTCGACATCGACAGCACAAGAAGCACTATCAACTTAACATACCAACAATACGACATCACCCCTTACGCTTGCGGATTACAAACCGTGGTACTGCCTATCTATTGGTTATCGAAGCATCTTGAACTAACTCCATATGCAAAGGAATTGTTCGGGAAAGGAAGCTATATCGAAGAATAGGCCTCAGTATTCTAGGTGTAATTGGACTTGAAATTCTAAAATGTGGACCGTTCTATGAAATTTAATATAGTCATTTTACTTAGCCCAGTTATATTTTAATTAATAAGCCAAGCAACGCCTAATCCCAAGCCATTGTATGACCTTGGATCCTGGCAATTAAACATCCCATATAAATCGAGTTGCACACGAGGATGCACGGTATAGGAAAAGCCAAAATCCAAGTCGCATTCTGCAACGGTATTACCTTTCCCGTAGCGAGTAAGGTAGTTATAACTCTCCACAAAAGCGCCAAGGTTGTCGGTAATATTAAAGCCAAGACAGAGGGCCAAAAATGTGGCAGGAATATGTGAGATTCCTGACCATTCAACACCAACATTATAACCAATATTAAACCAATCAGTTACGTCATTTTGAAACAGCAAATAGAAGGATGGGGCCACATGCGGAACAACTGTATTGGGATCAGCATGACGCATAAGTGGAATAGTCAAGTTCGCCATAAAAGAGACTTTGGGAATCCATCCTTTTCCCTCGTAGACTTTCATTTTGGCTCCAAGAACGAGCGGTTCAACATTATATGCCCAATCATGATTGCCAAGACTACAAAGAGTACCATCGTATTCAAGGCGAATCTCTGCGAAGTTGGTGACACCGAAACGAAGCATAGTTGTAGGCAACGTAAATGAATGAGAGCCATCCCAACAGCTTTCAAAACCAGTCTCCCATGCCACTTTCATAAAAGGAGTAATGTCAGGACCTGTCGCGGCGCCAGGACGATCAGCAGACCATGATGAGACAGTCTGCTGAGCAAATAGTGAATTTAAAGATACGGATAATACAAAAAAAAGATATAGTCGCTTCATATCAATTACATTAAAAATAGACATCCGCAAAAATACCTTTTTCTAATATATAAAGACATAATTATAGGATAAATTCTGGAAATCCATCACAAATTCATATCAACGAAATATGGGGAAAAAGTCAAAAATATATGACGATAAAAGTTAGAATGAAAATATAAACCGGGATGGAATCTCGTGTCCTTCGTTTCATATTTACACGTCACAAAATTTTCCTATATTTGCCTCCTCAAAAAACAGATAACATGTACGACAAGAAATTCATGGAAGAGGCCATACGGTTGGCTAACGAATGCTTTGAGACAGGCAAGGGCGGTCCGTTTGGGGCTGTGGTTGTCAAAGATGGCGAGATTGTGGGGCGCGGGCGCAACATGGTGACGGTGCACAACGATCCGACGGCGCACGCTGAGGTGCAAGCCATCCGCGACGCCTGCCAGAATCTGAACACTTTCCAACTCGATGGTTGTGAACTATACGCCAGCAGTGAACCCTGCCCTATGTGTCTTGGCGCTATCTACTGGGCACGGCCGAAAGCGATCTATTACGGTGCTCCATGCAGTGTGGCCGCTGATGCAGGCTTCGACGATGTTTATATATATGAGCAGCTTGGCAAACCCATTAGCGAATATGACATCGTGGCTGAGCAACATGATGCCGAGATTGCTGAAGAGACCTTCGAACGGTGGAAGAACTTCCAGGACCGTATCGAATATTAGTAAAGGAGTTCTACAAAAAGCGCAGAAATGGCAGTCATTATGCCAAAATAGCTAGAAACAACAGTTGTTGAATACCGCGAATTTACATAACGCACTGATTAACAGTAAAATAAAATTTTATCATAGAATATCGCATAGAATGATAAAATTCATATATTTGCGACCTCATTTTTGAGAAAGTTCTTTGATGGGCCGAAGTGGTGGAATGGTAGACACGAGGGACTTAAAATCCCTTGCCCATTGCGGGCGTGTGGGTTCAAGTCCCACCTTCGGTACACAAGCGGAAGTAGCTCAGTTGGTAGAGCACGACCTTGCCAAGGTCGGGGTCGCGAGTTCGAGTCTCGTTTTCCGCTCAACT
>JAILCI010000055.1 GCA_024686335.1 Bacteroidales bacterium
CAGGGTGTAGGTGGTAGTGGTTGCTGTCACGGTGCTCCAGTCGCTCTCTGTAGACTGACGATAATTAATCTGCCATTCCGTAGCTGTGTTGGCCTCCTGCTGCCAGGTTAAGGTGGCGTCGGTGTGGTCTACGGTTACGGCCAAGTTGGTTGGAGCTGGACAGGTAGGCTCATCGGCAGGAGCTGTCGTGAAGGTCACGATCTCGCTCCAATCGCTTGTCAGGTCAACATCGCAAACTGCCTGTACACGCACCTGATAGGTGGTAGCCGGGGTCAGAGAATCCATGTTAAAGATGATCGTAGAAAGTGTAACCGTCTGCCATGCAGTGTCAGAACTATCTTTATACGAGATATTCCAAGAGGTCTCGGTGCCGCTGGCAGTCCAATAAGCCACAGCCGAAGTCTGGGTAACAGTGGTAACTCCTAAAGCAGTTGGAGCATCACAAGAGACTAGATCACAATCCGGGGTGAAGGTATAGGTGGAGTAATTAGACATATCGCTAGTTGTATACTCCTGTGTTCCATCAGGTCTCAAAATAGTGAAACTTTGCGGATGTCCCATCATATAAGGAGGTACGCCACTTCCGACAATATAAATTACGGTAACAGGAATGCTGTCACACAAATTAACAGTGGTGCTGTAACTGGAGCCACTAGTGAAAGTAATATTTGCCACGTTGACATCAGCCTGTTCAACTAAAAGACTGTAACCCAACCAACCATTACCCACGGCAGTCAGGTTAAAGGTATAAGCACACTGGTCAGCAGGGTCGCATATTTCAGTATCGAACGTGTAGTTAACCGTAGAAGAGTATCCATCATCCGCACAATCTGAAGTGACATACACAGTGTATTCTGTTGCTGAAGTCAGGCCTGTCATATCGTAGGAATTGTTGCTTGTATTCACAATCGTACCCATACTGTCGCCAGGGGTAAAGCCGGAGGGTCCATATTCAATGATATAGTTAGAAGCACTACCATTCCACGTGACGGTTGCAGAGGTGTTGGTGATATTGGTAACAGTCACACTAGAAGGTGCTGGACAGGCATCCAAAGTAGTAAAGGATTTGGAAGCGACAGAAGAGTATCCTTCGGAACCACAGTCAGATTTGACATACACCTTGTAACTTGTAGAAGGTGTTAATCCTGTTATATCGTAACTGTAACCACTGACAAAAACTATTGTCCCAAGGCTGTCTCCAGGAGTAAAGCCTTGAGGACCATATTCCAAAATAAAATCTGTAGCATTGCCAGCCCAGCTGATAGTGGCAGAACTATTGGTAATATTAGAGGCATTAACATTGGTAGGTGCTGGGCAAGCAACTTGCGTTGTGAAATGGATTGTATAGGTGGCATCTGCTACCATACCAGGTCCACAGTCGGTCCTCACGTAAACATAATAGGTGGTTTGAGCATCCAAGTTGGTCAGGTCAACCGACATTGTCGTTGTTGGCATCGTAGTCCATGCTGTATCATCAGAAGCTCTGTAATAGACGTTCCATGAGTCATGTGTGGCATCATGATCGACAAAAGTAATGGTAGCGCTATGAGATCCAATATTAGAAGCAAAAACACTATCCTTCACAGGAGAAGGACAGTCAGGAATCAACTCAACAGTAAAATCATCAAGATTCCATGAATCGCCAGTATTAGTGTTATAGTAACGCAGGGCAATTCTACCGGTTGTCAGGTTCAGTGTATCAAAATCGAAAGGTCCCATGAAGTTACCATTACCACCGGAATAGGAACCTCTGTCGCCAGGAGTTCCGGCGTCATAGAGGGAAACGAACGTGGTAGGATCGGTGATGTCCGTGATAATACCAATCTCCATTTGCCCGTGAGAGGGATTTGTAGATGTTGCCCAGAAAGAGAGTCTCAAATCTTGAATATCATTTGTGAATTCAGGAAGAGCTAATATGGAACTCAAGCCTTTGAACTCACAGGTGTTGGAATAGGAATGGCTGGCAGGACCATAGTGACAATAGACAAATGGAGACTGATATTCAGATTCTACAACAGGACGATCCCAGCACAGGAATGACTGTATCCCGCTACCTGCATAGGACTCGAAATCCTCTTGCCATGGATTGGCAGCAGTGATTGTTATAGCATCACAAGAGGTAGTGAAACTGCAAGCCTGTGAGAGAGCAGAAGAGTCGCCAGCACACAAAGATCTCACATAGACATCATAGGAAGTGGCTGAGAGAAGATTTGACAATGTAACAGTAGTGTCGGAAACAGGGGTATAAACAGTATCATTATCATTGATGAGATAAACACCATAATTATTGGCACTACTACTAGCCGTCCACGCCAGCGTTACATCATGCGTACCGAGAGCTGTGATATGCAGATTCGTGGGGAATGTACAATCTGGAATTTCTTCCACCGTCACATCATCGATATAGAAACCACAGCTGATAGCATTAGATACACGGAAAGCAAAATTCTTTGCAGTACCCATGTAATCATCCAATGGAACATAGATAGATGCATATTCATAAGTGTTGTATGAAGATAGATCGATAGTGTCGATGACCTCAAAAGTGGTAGGATCGTCATAGTCGCTCATCATACCCACTTCCAGAGTGCCCGTATTACCAGATTTGCAGGCATAGAAGTGTACTTGGAGATCATTGATATTCAACGATGGATCAATTGCCGGCATAATGGCAATATTGAAACAGTTGTTGGTATGGTGGAAATCCAGGAAGCGCGAACCGCTGTGAGCATGGTTGTTACTTGGAATATATACATAGTGGGAAGGATCAGAAGCATAGCGGTACCAGCAATAGATGTAGTTCTGTTGGCTGCTGTTATACAAACTGTTGGCATCCTCAAAGTCTTCCGTGTACGGCAAAATAGCAATGGTGCCGCATTCGGTGTGAAAAATGGTTATATCACTCCACATGCTGACATCTGTGGCGGAGCATAATGCTCTTACTCGTACACTGTATTCTTTGTTGGATTGCAATCCTGTTAAAGAGTACTGGTTAGAGGTAAGGTTGTTTAGAGATGTCCAACCAGTATCCGTAGAGGCTTTGTATTGCAATTCCCAAGATGTCTCCGCGCCTGCGGACACCCAACTGACATCGGCAGAATTGGAGGTCACATTGGAAGCGATAAGCGTGTTGGGACGGACACAACTCTCTTGAAGACAAGAGCTGAAGCGTATGTTGTTGGCAATAGGCAACACACCTGCATAACCTTCTGAAGAGGCCATAGGATTGGTGTAAGAATATGGGTAGCTATCATTCATATCGGAAAGACTGATATAGTTCCAGTTAGCATCCGCATGACAATAATACGAAATACTGCAATCAGTGTTGAGATTGTCAACAGCAATGGAGAGAAGAATATTGTCAGTGCCATTGTATTGAAGTGCAGAATCCAGTTGGATATCAAACCAATGGTCAGGGCCTGTGCCGCTTATAGTCACATTACCAGAGAAAATATGATGGAAAATCACGGTCTCAGAGGGAAGAATCCAATCCATAATATAGGAATTGGTCACTTGGGCAGCATAGATATCCCAGTGGCGCACCCCAGAGCCGGAGGCACATTGGAAAGAAAGAGAGGTAAATGAAGCAGAATCGCTGCCCAACTCAGATGCCAGTATGATCTGTTGGCTATAACCATATTGATAACAATCGTCAGCAGGAAGACTGTTGTTGTAACTGCTGCTAATCGGAGCAGCCACCGTAACACTAGACATAGAATTACAGATGGTTGTAAAAGAGACTGATACAGTATCACTAGTCTGGCCATTGGTACAAGCTGTGTAGACGCTGACTTGGTAGGGGGTCTGCTCCGACAAGCCCGTCAACAAAAAGGTAGTGTCTGTGGTAGTGAACGTGGTAATGGTGGATTGCGACAAGTCTGTGACAATCAGATGATACTGATCAGGCGTTCCAACGATGGTAGGACTCCACGTCAAAGTGGCATTGGTGCCATAAATATAGTCAACCTGCAGATTGGAAATCGGAGAGCATTGCGGTGCATAATCGATAGTCAAGTTGTCAATATTCATGGTACAATAGCTGGTCGCTGCAATCTTGATGGCAATGTATCGTCCGGTATCTTGATAGTTGGAAAAATAAGCTGTACACAACTCATAGGAGGAAACAGCGGCAGGAGTGACGGTTTGCAATGCAGTGAATGTGGACATATCCGTAGGATCGGTCATGACACCTACCACAAAGTATCCGTTTGTTGAAGAAATCCTTCCGTAAAACTGGAGCATCAGGGTGGACAGATCAAATTGGTCACTTAATTCTGGCAGAATCAGACAAGGTACATTGGTGGCATTATCATCATATTGATAGTTAGAGGTGTACAAAGAGCGACCTTGATAAGCAGAAGAGGTACTGACTCTCGGATAATTGCTGTTTGCATTGTTTTTCTCATAGCAATCCGGCAGACTACTGGAAACAGACTCGAAATCCTCAAAAAATGGAATGGAATAGATGCCGCAACTATCTACATATGTAATCAAGACTGTATGGTTCTCGTGTACATTATATATAGTGTAAGTGGGCACCAACCCGACGGAAATGTTGTCCACCTCCACATCAGTCAACTTCCAACGTGCCGTATTATTGAAGCTCATCACGAGGGAGTCGCTGGCAAACACTGAATAGACCCCATTAGCACCGTAAGGAACTACCAAGCCGGAAGCATCAATTGTATCTCCATTCACATCCACAGCGGTAGTTGTAACCGTATAGGTGTTGTCCAGATAAACTTTCACCTCACCCAAAGTACCCCCGGGGAAAAGCATGATATTGGCCACACCTTCCCCGAACTCATCACCATAGACAGGGGTTCCATTCAGCGTCACTTTGGCCACTCGATAGTTGACATCGGGCGTGACCACCAGCGTAATGGCATCAGAGCCACCACATGCCACCATGAAGCTGTTCTGGTTCAACGTTCCGTGGACGAGGCCATCATAACCAGGCATGATCTCCGCCGTGATGACTGCCTGCGGATAAACCGTAACAGTAGAAGAAAGTGTTGCCGTATCACCAGTAGAAGCGGTACATAAGACTGTATAAGTTGTAGTAGTGGTAGGAGAAACTTCTATACTGGCAGTTGTATCGCCAGTGCTCCACAAATAGGACTGGAATCCATAGGCTGTCAGGGTTACGGTCTCGCCCGTACAGATCTCAGAGGAGATCGGTCTAACACCAGCCATATATGACATGATAGGATAGCCATTGTTGAAACCGAGATCTCTCATAAAGGCAGGTCCCAAAAGGGTGATCATGCTGTCAGACTGCATCTCTGCTTGGGTAACAACAGTACCGTTTTCACCGCCTGTTCCAGATGCGAATGTAGCATAAGAGTAACAGTTATCAATTGATCCAAGATATCCTGAAATGCCACCAAAACAGTTGTTATAGTTATTGATATGACCTGCAAAGTAGCAGTTGAAGACATTTTGTGACATACAGTTACCGCTGATGCCACCCGCATAATTGCCTGCGACAGTGCCTGTCACACCGCAATATTGAACATTGTTGCCAGCATAATTGTTATAGCTTGCACCTAAGATGCCACCAATATTGTTATTGTTACTACCTGGGGTACCCACAATACGGGCATTTATAACCATACAATAACGGATGAAAATAGGTCCACTACCACTACGGGAATAGCCAGCAATAGAGCCCATCATGCCGCGGGATTTTGCCACGGGGTTGTACATCACCAAAGAGTCGATTGTGCAAGGATATTTGATAGAACAGAACAAGCCTGCGTGGAAAGTGTTGGTCTTTTCACAATACATATTATGAATTGCGAATCCATGACCGTTAAAATTACCCTGGAAAGAGTTACCCGTCTCAGGAGACTCGCCTGTTGGGGCGCCACCGCCGATAGGTGTCCAGTTGTTAGTAGAGTCGCCGGTGCTGTTAAGCCAAATATCGTTCACCAGGTTCAATGTTACTCCATTGAAAGTGGTAGTTCCGTTGTTGACCAACTGCGCCACGCCCGCCAGTTGCTCTGGCGTGGAGATGTTGAAAGATGTTTGGGTGGCATTATACCACGTGATGTCGGTAGTGCCGTCCCAAACTGTCTGTGCGCGACCTCCTATCTGTAGCGAAAGAAGACCCAGTGTGCAAAATAGCACGAGAAGATACAGTTTTTTCATAATAAGAGATTTTATGTTATTAATATTAAGGGTCTAACGAATTTTCCACTTTCTCAGAACCTCACCACAAAAATCTTCATATTTGAAAACAAACACTCAAGAGGCAAAAGTAATAAAAAAAGAGAAATTTTGCAGAAAAAAATTTTTTTTTGGGGGGGGATAAATACGGAATTTCCTTTATATAGATGGTTCCCAAAAACTGCAAAATAAATCGTTTTTGGAGTTATTATCCTTTTACGACATTTTTTTTTAAATCATTTTGTTACTTTTGCAACTGCAATTAGCGACATTAAAATTTTTATATCATTCAGAGCACTATGAACAACCCACTTTTGAACATCCAATATGGCCTCTTTGTCATCACTGCGCGTGAAGATGGCCGCGACAATGGCTGCATCAGCAATACCGTTATGCAGGTGACGGCGCAGCCCAACCGTATCTCCGTAACCCTCGACAAGAGCAACCTGACGACCGAGCAGATTCAACGTACCAAGCGTTTTACTGCTTCTATCCTCAGCGAGTCAGCCGATTTTGAGCTGTTCAAGCACTTCGGATGCCAGAGCGGGCACACCGTCGACAAGTTTGCCGACTTCACCGACTGCCGCCGAGTTGGCAATGGCTTGCTGGCTATCACCCGTGGCACCAACGCCTTCATATCTGCAGATGTGGAGCAAGTCGTTGATTTGGGAACTCATCTTCTCTTCATAGGTCTCGTCACCGAGATGGAGATACTTGACGAGACTCCTTCCGCCACCTACAATTACTATCAGGAGCACATCAAGCCTGAGCCCGAGGCCGTTTGCAACACATCCGGGGGCAAGACCGTCTGGCGCTGCGTTATCTGTGGTTACGAATATGAGGGTGAAGAGTTGCCCGCTGACTACATCTGCCCTCTATGCAAACATCCCGCTTCCGATTTTGAGAAGGTCATTCGGTAGGGACGCTTGATTGGGGTTTTCGCAAACAAAAAAGAGACGTTCCATGGAACGTCTCTTCATTTTTGAGCGGAAAACGAGACTCGAACTCGCGACCCCGACCTTGGCAAGGTCGTGCTCTACCAACTGAGCTACTTCCGCTTGCGAAATCGGCGGCAAAAATACATTTTTTTTCTATTCGCACAACACAATTCAAAAAAAAATTTTTCATCCTTCTATCGTTTTTTTTTCTATCTTTGGCGCCTCAATTAAAAACTGTCATTAAACATACAAAATATGTCTGAACAAATTAAAGGAAAGATTTCCCAAATCATTGGTGCTGTGGTCGATGTACACTTTGAAGAAGACTGCAAGCTGCCTAACATCTACGATGCTCTCGAAGTAATCAAAGAGAATGGCGAGAAACTGATTTTGGAATGCGAACAAGATATTGGTGAAAATACGATGCGTTGTATCTCTATGGACTCCACCGACGGTCTGCACCGCGGCATGGAAGTAACCGCCACCGGTCGTATGATCACCGTACCTACTGAGAATATCAACGGTCGTCTGCTGAACGTCATCGGCGACTCTATCGACGGTATCGGCGCTGTGGAGACAAGCAAGCGCAGCGACATCCACCGCGATCCCCCTACATTTGATAACCTGTCTACCTCTCAAGAGGTCTTCTATACTGGTATCAAGGTCATCGACCTGATTGAGCCCTACGCAAAGGGTGGTAAAATCGGTCTGTTTGGCGGTGCTGGTGTCGGCAAGACCGTCTTGATTATGGAGATGATTCACAACATCGCCAAAAACTACGGTGGTATGACCGTGTTCACCGGCGTTGGTGAGCGTACCCGTGAAGGTAACGACCTGTTGCGTGAGATGCTCGAGTCCAAGGTCATCCGTTATGGTGACGACTTCCTGGAGAGCATGAAGGCTGGCGGTTGGGACCTCTCCAAGGTCGACCGCGAGGAGCTGGCCAAATCACAGGCTACTCTGGTCTTCGGTCAGATGAACGAGCCCCCTGGAGCACGTGCCCGTGTCGCCTTGTCTGGCTTGACAGTAGCTGAAGGTTACCGCGATGGTGACGAGACCTCTGGCGGTCGTGACATCCTCTTCTTCGTGGACAACATCTTCCGTTTCACCCAGGCTGGTTCTGAGGTATCCGCTCTGCTGGGCCGTATGCCTTCCGCCGTGGGTTATCAGCCGACGCTGGCCACTGAGATGGGTACCATGCAGGAGCGTATCACCTCCACCAAGCGCGGTTCCATCACCTCCGTACAGGCTATCTACGTGCCTGCCGACGACTTGACGGACCCCGCACCTGCTACCACCTTCTCCCACTTGGATGCAACCACCGTGCTGAGCCGTAAGATCTCCGAGCTCGGTATCTACCCGGCCGTCGATCCTCTCGACTCCACCTCCCGAATCTTGTCTCCCGACATTGTGGGCGAGGAGCACTACAAGACCGCTCAGCGCGTCAAAGAGACGCTGCAACGCTATAAAGAGCTGCAAGACATCATCGCCATCCTCGGTATGGAAGAACTCTCCGAAGAGGACAGAAAGACCGTCCACCGCGCTCGTCGTGTGCAACGTTTCATGTCACAACCCTTCTTCGTGGCCGAACAGTTCACCGGCATCCCCGGCAAGTTCGTCCGCATCGAAGATACTATCAAGGGCTTCAATATGATTATGAACGGTGAACTGGATCACCTTCCTGAGACGGCCTTCTCCCTTGTGGGTACTATCGAAGAGGCTATCGAAAAGGGTGAGAAAGAGTTGGCCGCAACAAAATAACAAGCGTCATGAAGTTAGAGATTAGAACACCCGCAAAAGCAGTCTATTTCGGAGAGGTCTCTTTGGCACAACTCCCTGGCATCGACGGCCTGTTCGAAATTCTCGAACACCACGCTCCCCTGGTTGCCGCTCTCCAGAAGGGACAGATCAAGGTCGAAACCAAAGAGGAGAAAGAGACCCTCACCTTCGACATCAACGGTGGTGTCGTGGAAGTTCTCGGCGACAAGATCCTGGTCCTGGCCGAATAAAGTATTCCTATAAACCTATAATATATATTGTAAGAGGGTGCATCATCACCCTCTTTTTTTTGAAGATGAAAAAACACTATACCTTTGAAACCGGCGAAAGCATAGACGCAACGCCGGAAGAACTGCAGAACCTGCGCACAGAATACGAAATCTATCTGCAGAACTACTTGGAATTATACAGTTCCATGGAGGATGCCGAGTATGTGGCCCGAGGTAACGGCTTCTGCGACTCCAAATACAGCGAGAGCTTCCTGGATGCTCAGATAGAAAAATATCGCAGCAAAATCAGGGAGATTGACCAATGGCTTAAAAAAGATTGAGATGGCACTACTGAAAATCATACAGAAGCACTCTAAATTTTCGATGCAGATTCCGCATAAGATCATCATCAATGGTCAGCTATTGGGCATTATGCAAACACGAGAACTTAATATTCAGATGCCGCCTGGTCATTATGTGCTGACCATCCAAAGTATGATACCCTTCATTTCTGCTTCCCAAAACGTTACCGTTCAGGAAGGCGTAGTCAACTATGCCGAGTTCCACGATCGCGAGAAATGGTGGGACTATCTCTTCATCATCGACATCATTCTTTGGTTTGCCGATTTCTTCTTCACGCTACCACATCCTTGGGGACTTGTATATAAAATCTTCACCAATGGTTACTTTGTCGTTTGGTTGCTTTATGAGTTTCTCATTCGAAAGAAATACTTCATCATCAACACCTATTCCAAAGTTGAGGAGATAAAAAAAGAGGATGACTAAATGCCATCCTCTTCTCATTTCTAATCACAAGGATTATTTAACCTTCTTGGCTTTGGTGCCTTGGGTCTGACCACCCACACGAGCCATAGCGCAACGGAAGCCGATATAGTCAGTAGCTTCATCCTCGTCCATATAGCGACGGGAACCAGGAGCTGACCAGTAAGGGATATCACGCCAAGAACCACCCTTGTAAACACGAGCATGGTCGCTTACCAAAGAGTATGCATAATTGTCAGAACTCTTGCGGTACATCTGCTCAGTAGCTTCTGTATTGGTTGTAGCGTTAGTCCAGCTATCCATGTCTTGCAGAGACTGCCAGTCACCATCGAGGTAGTTCTTGTTGTCAGCGGCACGATAGTTACGTCTTCTGTCGTTCTTGAAGTCTGAAACAGGAACCATCGGGATTTTACCTACGCTATCACGTTCAGCAACAGTACCGTCTTCCAAGAGTTGCTTGGTCTCGAAGTAGTTACCACGGAACGGGTTGTACTCAGTCACGTCATCGTGAGAACTCTGTCTGTAGACATCCATAACCCATTCAGCCACGTTGCCAGCCATTTGATACAAACCGTAATCATTTGGCCAGTCGGAGTAAACCTCTTTGGTCTTGAAACCAGCATCATTCAGAGAACTTGCGATACCCATATAGTCGCCACGTCCTCTACGGATATTGGTCATGTAGTTACCATAGTATTTCTTATCTTCGGTACGGAGTTGCTGACCGTTCCAAGGATATACCTTGCGTTCGAGCACGCGTTCGTTAAGGGTGTTTCCGATAAGACCGTATGCTGCGTATTCCCACTCAGCTTCGGTCGGGAGGCGATACTTAGGAAGCAGGATACCATCTTCCATCTTCACATTACGGTATTCACCGGAGGAGATGTAGCGAAGACGTTTTTGACCTTCTGCCTCATAAGTTTCGTATGTCAAATAAGCATCAGTGCTGAAATAGCCCTCAGCGGTCGGAGTCTCGGCATACTCAACATAACCACGATCTGCCAAGATCTTCTCATTGACACGGTCGGTACGCCATGCTGCATAGTTGGTTGCCTGAAGCCAGTTAACACCTACTACAGGATAGTGTCTGTAAGCGGGGTGACGGAAGTAGTACTCCACATCCGGCTCATTGTAACCCAAGCGGTCACGCCATACATTCTCATCAGGAACGGCGTTGTCGTACACCACCTTCAAATCTTGCGGGATGAAGACTCTCTCCAACCAGTAGAGATATTCAAGATAGTCGACATTGGAAATCTCGCACTCGTCCATATAGAAAGAGGCAACAGACACACGACGAGGAGTGTTATTCCAATCCTTCATCACGTCCTCTTCCATCTGACCCATCACAAAGGTACCGCCTTCAATGAAGACGAGGCCTGGGCCCGTAGCTTGCTCTTCGAAAGGAGCTACTTCAAAACCACCATTCTTCGCGTCATTGTAGGTCCATCCAGTAGTGGCGGAAGACTCTTTTTTACAAGATGTCATACCGAACAAAAGTGCCGCGATGAAAAATAATACTGATACTTTTTTAATTGTATTCATTGTTATTGATGTTATTTTTTCTTCTTAAAAATCTTACTTGATTTGAAATGATGTTAGAATGAAGGACACTTGAGGTCTTTCAAAGCTTGTCTCTTGTTAGGACAAGGCAGCAGGAGTTGTAAAGACACCTCATGGCTACCACCGGTCACATTGGCCAATTTGCTAATAGTCACATCGTAGGAGTATCCAATCTTAAACCACTTATGCTCAATACCGAACATCACGATGAAAGCATCGAGGTTATAGGTGGAGATTTCCTCCTCAACATTGCGGTAGGTCAAACCATGACGGAACCAGGTACCTACGGTGAAGGGATAGAAATTCAGATATAAGCCCTCATTGAAGTAGTTGAAACACATCTGATGTTCGTAGATGAAGTTCGGACTGATGGAGATATCACCAAATGAGGTCTCTTTTTTACTTTTGCGTTTCAAATCAAAATTGGCACCCACATGAGCTGTCCACTTGACGGGCAGACGGGCCTCGGGAGCGTCGGAACCGCTCTGGACGAGGAATCCCTGATAAGGGCGGGTGATGTGATGGGCAGCGGCACCGAAGTAGACGTGAGGTGTGTAACCCAAGATACCGGCAGACATGTCGAAGATACTACGGCTCAACTTGCCGGGTTGCTGTTCGCTAGTCTGATATACGAAACCGTATTTAGGATCGATCATATCTCCAAAGGTCAGCGCGTTCCAGTCCAATGACTTGTTCTGATAAGTAGCTTGCAAAGCTAAACGCAAGTTGAACTTCTTGGCAACTTTAACCTTGAAGGAGTACATGAAGCTGGCATTGTATGTGTTGATACAACCGCCTTCACCTGCGCGGTCACCAAAAAGCAGCACGCCGATACCGCCGGAGATTTTATCAAAGTGCTCGTCGTAAGAAGCCGTGTATGTCATGAATGTTCCGGAAGCGGAAGGCCACTGGTCGCGAAAATGGAACGCGATACGAGGGCACACGTTTGTTCCTGCCATGGCCGGATTCAAGTACAATGGATTCGCATAAAACTGCGAAAACAAAGCATCTTGCGCATTGACTTTGAAGAAGCCAACCGACAATATTGCTGTGAGTAGGATTATGATTCGATTACGCATATCTTAAAATCTTTAGCGTGCAAAAATACAAAAAAGTTTATATTATACTATAATAAATATAATTTTGTTACAAACACTGCAATAATAACAACTCAAAATCGTTATCTAACTTGCATGAGCTCGTACTTAAAATAAACGAAGAATGAGAAAAAAATATTGGGTTGTCTTTCTACTTTTTATACTGTTAATATTTCAACTATCTGATATTCAGGCACAAAAAATAGAAAAAAAATACACCATCCTCTGGAAAGATCCTGTTACCCATACCCTATCCGAAGATCGGGTCATGAGTTACTTGTCTTTTGAAGGCTGCGTATACCTTCAAGCAGATCCCGGGATGCCGGCCATGTATGAGATGCTTCCTATGAATGCCTTTTATGAAGAATATAAGGTGTCTGTCTCCAACGCCAACTATGAGGTTCTCAATGCCAAAGAAGCCCAATTGATTTCAGAAGATTTTCATCATAAAACATTAGAAATAAGCACTATATCAGCATACGAGCGGAAGAAACCCTATCTGCTACTCTCCTTCGTTCCCATCATTGAGACAGCTCCCGGACAGTACAGCCGTCTGACTTCTGTAACCATCACAGTGGAGGGCACCAAGGTGGCGCGTACCAAATCTGCGAAGGGCCATACCACACAATCAGTGCTGGCCAACGGTCAATGGTATCGTTGCAGCCTGACTCAAACGGGCATGTACAGAGTGACCTATAACGACTTGATATCCATGGGAATGCAGGCACCCATCAGTTCAGCCCAGTTAGCTATCTTCGGCAATGGCGGAACCATGCTTCCCGAAATAGCCGGCGCCCCGAGACCCGATGATCTTCTGGAACTGCCCATCATGATGTTCGACAATGGCGACGGCACCTTTGACAACGGCGACTACTTTGTCTTTTACGGGCAGGCCCCTCACGGATGGAGTTATGATAGCGAATATCAACGCTTTAAACACGCCACCAACATCTATTGCGACTCTTCCTACTATTTCATCACCAACACTCCTGGCGTCGGCATCAAAAAACGCATCTCCACAGTAAATAACAACTCTCTGCAAGCCAACGTGACAGCCAGTGATTACATCTTTTACGATTTCATTGAAGATGATGTAACCAACATGGGCGAGTCGGGTCGTGATTGGTTCGGTGATTATTTCGACATCACTACTTCTCGCCAATATAGATTTAACACGCCCACACCAACAGGTGCACAGGGACTTGTCTCTGTAGCAGTGGCGGGTATCTCCAAAAGCACCTCCCGGATGAACGTTAAGGTCAACAGCTCGACCGTAGGTTCTGTCATCATCTCACCTATTGGAACACAGAACATGGCCATAACGGCTAACGGTTCCTACGACTTCACGCCAAGTGGCAACTCGTTGAATGTGACGCTGGACTACAACAAACCGACGACCACCTCAAGTGCCTATCTAGATTGGATAGAACTACAGATACCTTGTCAGTTGAGCATGTATGCGGCACAGGTGCCCTTCTGCAACCCTTCCACTGTTGGTGGTAGTAATGTGACAGAGTTCCGAATCAACGGCGCGAACACAGGCACTTATGTTTGGGACGTCACAGATCCCTCCCAGAGTGTCCAATTTGTGCTGCAGAGCACGGGCAGTGGAGCTTCCTTTAAGGTACAAACCGACACACTACGCAAATTCATCGCCTTCGATGGTACTGATTTTCACACTGTTACTCCGATAGGTTCTGTAGCCAACCAGAACCTCCATGCATCATCCAACGTAGATTTGGTCATTGTCACCCATCCTAATTTCAGAAGTCAAGCTGACCGGCTAGCCAACTTCCGCAGCAGCAACGATGGTCTGAATGTCAAGGTAGTCAACACACAGCAGGTATACAACGAGTTCTCCAGCGGTTCCCAAGACCCGATGGCCATCCGCGACTATATGAAGATGATCTACGACCGTACCAATGGTGAGTATCCAAAATACCTCCTCCTTTTCGGACGACCCTGCTACGACTATCGCGGACGCGTGGAGAACACCAAGTGCTATGTGCCTAACTATCAGTATATCAATAACAGAAATAGCCTCTCGGAGGTCTTTTTCTGGTCATGCGACGACATGTTAGGTCTTCTTGATGATGAGGAAGGAGATCTTAACGGAGGTCTCTTTGACATTCCGGTTGGGCGCTTTCCTGCATCAACTGTTTCTCAAGCAACGACAGCTGTGGACAAGAGTATAAACTATACAACTCACACAGATCTCGTCGGAGAACAGTCATCCACAATCTCCAATCTCGCCGACTGGCGCAATATGATGGCTTTTGTGGCCGATGACGAAGAGAGCAACGACTTCATTGTCAATGCCGACACGTTCTCGGCTTATGTTAAGAACGCCAATCCCAATATCAACTTTGATAAGATCTATCTGGATGCTTATCCCCAGGTTTCCAATGCTGGCGGACAGCGCTATCCCGACGTGACGACGGCCATCAACAACCGTATGAACCGAGGTGCGCTAATGTTCACCTATATCGGTCATAGCGGTAAGGACGGCTGGGCAGCAGAGCGCATTTTAGAGAGTTCCGACATTAACAAATGGACCAACAAGTACAACCTGCCGTTAATGTTGACGCTCTCCTGCACCTTTGGATTTTATGATCGTCCGACCATTTCCCCGGCGGACCTCGTCTTTTTCAACAGCAACGGCGGAGCCAGCGCGTTGATTACCGCTTCCCGCGAGGCATGGTCATATCCCAACAACGCATTCGGTGGCTATATGTTCAGATTCCTTTTTGACAAAGAGGAGTATGGACGCTACCCTACCATTGGTGAGACAGAAATCCACGGCAAAAACAAATATGGAGGTGCCACCTCCAGCCTCGGCATGTTCATTCTGTATGGCGATCCGTCGATGCCGTTGGCAATACCGCGCCATACTGTGGTCACCGACTCCGTCAACCAACATCTGGCAGGCAGTGCTCAAGATACACTTAGAGCTTTCTCAAAAGTCACGATATGTGGTCATATTGCAGACGATCAAGGTGCTATACAAACCGACTTCAACGGTACTGTCTATCCGTCAGTATTCGACAAGAGTGTCACCGTGTCCACATTGCAAAATGATCCCGGCAGTCTTCCCTTCAGCTTTGAAGTCCAGAAAAGCCTCCTTTTCAAAGGCAACAACACTGTGAAAAACGGACGTTTCTCATTTTCATTCTACGTGCCGAAAGACATCAACTACAACTATGGTAACGGAAAGATCAGTTACTATGCCCACAGCATGTCTAGTGACGCAGCCGGTGCTTACTCCGACATCATTATCGGTGGCACTGACACGTCAGGGCTCAACGACAAAGAGGGTCCTGAAATCGAACTCTATCTCAATGACGAGACCTTCGTCAATGGCGGTATCGTGAACAGTACTCCCATCTTGATTGCCAAAATCAAAGACAATTACGGTATTAACACTACTGGCAACGGCATCGGTCACGACCTGACTGCTGTTTTGGACGGACTTTCCGACACGCAGGTCATCCTCAATGACTACTATCAAACTGAAAAAGACAGTTTCAACATGGGAACAGTCAGATATCAGATGAGCGAACAGAGTGTTGGCAAGCACACCATCATGTTGCGTGCATGGGACATCAACAACAATCATGCTGAGAAGGAGTTGACCTTTGAAGTCGTCTCCGATGAGAAGCTAACCTTGAGTCATGTGCTCAACTACCCGAACCCCTTCACCACACACACGGAGTTCTTTTTTGAGCACAATCGTGGAGGCGGACTCTTCGACATACAGGTACAGATTTACACCATTTCAGGCAAGTTGGTAAAAACCATCAACACCAATCAGTATTTGGACGGCAACCGCAGTTACCCGATTCCGTGGGACGGTCTGGATGACTACGGAGATAAGATCGGAAAGGGTGTATACATGTATCGATTGCGCGTAAGGGATGAAAATATGGAGACTGCTGAAGTGATAGAAAAGCTAGTAATCCTATAGAAATATCTCATTATAAAGTATATGGAAAAATACACCGGGCTGTGAAAGATTATTTTTTATTTTTTTTCAACAGCCCGATGTTTTTTTTATTTTTTTCATATTTTTGCAAGGTCGTATTTGGGGGATTAGGAAGAAATTCATTTTATTATTCACTATAAATTCAAGGAGGATTCATGTTAAAGAACAGAAGTTTGATAGATCCGTCTGATTTCACGCGTGAGGAATTTCGTGAAATCTTTGATTTGGCGCATCAGATTATCGCCGATCCGGAAAAATACAGTAAGAGTTGTGAGGGAAAAATCCTGGCAACTCTTTTTTATGAGCCGAGCACACGTACGCGCTTCAGTTTTGAGGCTGCCATGTTGCGTCTTGGTGGCAAAGTGATAGGCTTCTCAGAGCCCAACTCCAGTTCCACGGCTAAGGGTGAAAGCATTGCCGACACGTTGCGTACCATCGAGTGCTACGCTGACATCGCAGCTATGCGTCATCCCAAGGAGGGTGCCCCGCGTATGGCTTCCCATTACATCCACATGCCGCTCATCAACGCTGGTGACGGCGGCCATCAGCACCCGACCCAAACATTGACCGACATTCTGACCATCGAGCGTCTGCGCGGCGGTGTGGAGAACAAGACCTACGGTTTCTGCGGCGACCTTAAGTTCGGCCGTACCGTACACTCCCTCGTCAAGTTCCTGAGCAACTACGAAGGCGTCAAATTCATCTTCATCTCCCCGGAAGAGCTTCGCGTTCCCGAATATATCCGCGAAGAAGTCGTCAAGAAAAAAGGCATCCCGTTCCAGGAGGTAGACCAAATGGAACCCTACATGGGCCAGCTCGACTTCCTTTACATGACACGTGTGCAGCGTGAACGTTTCTTCAACGAAGAGGACTACATTCGTCTGAAAGACCGCTTCATCCTCGACGCCGAGAAGATGACCTACGCCCGCCCCGACACCTACATCTTGCACCCGCTGCCTCGCGTGAACGAAATCAGCGTCGAGGTTGACGGCGACCCGCGTGCACAGTACTTCAACCAAGCCAAAAACGGTATGTTCGTCCGTATGGCACTCATTTTGAAACTCCTTGGTATTTACTAAAAAATCAAAAGCATTATGTTAGAAGTTACAAGTATTGAAAGAGGTATCGTCATCGATCATATTACCGCCGGCTACGGTCTCCAAGTTTTCAACTACCTCAACCTGGATAAAGCCGACTATAACGTAGCACTCATCATGAACGCCTACAGCGCCAAGATGGGCAAAAAAGATATCATCAAGATCAACAACGTGATCGATATCAACTACGACTTCCTGGGCTTGATTGACCCCAACGCCACCGTCAACATCATCGAAGAAGGCAAGACCATCAAGAAGGTGAAACTAGAGGTGCCCGAAAAGGTCATCAACATCATCCATTGCAAAAACCCGCGCTGCGTGACCTCCGTAGAGCACTATTTCGACCACGAGTTCCACCTTGTGGACAAAAAGAAACGTTCCTACCGTTGCGCATATTGCGACGATATCGTTATTCCGTTCCCAGTTAAGTAGCCTGTTCCATAACGGGATCCTCCTTTATAAAAACCTCATCTTCCTGTAAATCAGGTGAATAATAAATTTGAGGCTGCTGCTTGTTTTTTCGAAAAAAGATTGTATCTTTGCAGCCTCATCTTAAAGGTCTCTTGGCCGAGTGGTTAGGTACCGGTCTGCAAAACCGTTGACTCCAGTTCGAATCTGGAAGAGACCTCACAAAAAAAGGACATCGATTGATGTCCTTTTTTATTTTTTCCAATTCAAAACTTTTAAGCAAGAATCTTCATGATCATCTCCTTGAGAAGATCTCCTTCGCTGGCATTTGAGCCCAAACCCTTTGATTTCATATCATATTCGCGTAAAATGGACATGACGCTGACCACCTTTAGCAAAGGATAATTGTAGGTATAACCTACCTGCTTGTTAATCATGAAGGAAGACTTGGAACCGAAGATTCTCTCCTTGGTAGCGGTATCTTTATCCGGCGCCAAATGATATTGCAGCATCTTATTGAAGAAACGATACAAGACCGCAATAGTCTTCACATTTGGATTTTCCTTGAGATGCTGAGTAAAGTTGAGCGTGATCTTATAGGCCTTTGCCACATCGCGCGTGCCCAAAGCGTCCTGAAGTTCAAAGATATTGTATTCCTTATTGATACCGATATGCTCCTGCACTACGTCCATTGTGATATTGCTGCCCGGAGGCAGAACGAGGCGCATCTTGACAAACTCATTATAGATGGTGGAAAGGTCATCGCCGATATGCTCGGCAATAAGATTGGCAGTGCCCGGGTCAATCTTGTATTGAAATTCTGAGGCAAGACTTACGACCCATTTTCCGACATCCCAACTCTTGACAGGTTCCGATGAAAAGACCTCACAAATTGAAGAGTCCACCTTACCCAGTTGCTTTGCCGTTATCTTGCCATATTTATAGCAGATGACAAGGATGGTAGTCGGTGTCGGATTCTTGATGTAGTTGAGGACAGCATCAAACTCCTTGAGACTCTTGGCTTCCTTAACGATGACTAGCAGACGATCGCTTCCAAAGGGATACTGCTTCGCAGAAGCAACAACTTCAGTTCCCGTAGTCTCCTGACCGTACATCACAATCTGGTTGAAGTTGCGATTTTCCTCCTCGATAACACCGTTCTCAAAAGCTTCAGCTATTCGGTCGATGAAATAGGGCTCCTCTCCCGCCAGAATATACACAGGTTTGAATTGTTTTTGCTTTATCTGCTTCTTCAGGTCTTCGTATTTGATCATGATCTCCTATTTGAGTACGGCGGCAAAGATACAAAAAAACAAGGGTGGCCTTATAAATTATTTTTCATGAGGGAAGGAAAGTATATAAAAGCAAAAAGCTGTTCCGAAGAACAGCTTTTCACCAAAAAATCAAACATTATGAATAAAAATCACCACATTCCAACTATTCTTGTGGAATAACTGAAACGAATGATTTGTCCTTATAGGTTTTCTTGAAGGTAACGATACCATCGCAAAGTGCATAAAGGGTGTGATCCTTGCCCATGCCAACATTCTGGCCAGGATTGTGAACAGTACCTCTTTGGCGAACGATGATGTTACCAGCTTTGGCGAATTGACCACCAAAAATCTTCAAACCTAATCTCTTGCTATGTGATTCGCGGCCGTTCTGTGAACTACCGACACCTTTTTTATGTGCCATAACTTATTGTTTTTTTAAATGGTTAATACTAATGTTACAAGAGGATATCATCAATTTTGATGGCGGTCAAATACTGACGATGACCGTTTAATTTCTGATAACCTTTTCTTCTTTTCTTTTTGAAAACAAGAACTTTGTCACCTTTAAGATGTTTGAGGACGGTAGCGGTTACGGAAGCACCATTTACGGTCGGCGTACCTACTTTTACATCACCGTCATTACCGATCAGCATAACGCGATCGAACTTCACTTGGGATCCTTCTTCAGCCTGAAGGCGTTGAACATAGACTCTGCGGTCTTTTTCAATCTTGAATTGTTGCCCGGCTATTTCTACAATTGCGTACATTTTGATAAAAATTTTAGTTACTAATTTTTCGGGGTGCAAAAATAAAAATTTTTTATATTATTTTATATGTGCTGCAATTTTTTTTGAAGTTCTTCGTTAATAGGATACTTTTATTTATAATAAATGTATGAATATGAAACCAAACACAATTAGAAAATCACTGATTATCACGTTGTTATCAACAACTTTCGCCATCACTTCAGTCATGGCTCAAGGTCGCGCTGGATACGTGGATTTGACCTATGCGGCCGAGAATTCTGTCAACGCTGTCACCTATATCAAGACAGAATTTGTGCAGAAAAACTCGGCTTGGGACGAATTTTTCAGCGGATCCTTCTGGGAAAATTTCTTCGGCATGGCTCCGAGTCACTACCCGTTGCAAGCTGCAGGTTCCGGTGTCATTGTCTCTCCCGACGGTTACATCCTAACCAACAATCACGTGGTGGAAGATGCTGTCAAGATAACCATCACATTGTATGACAAACGCGAATATTCGGGCAAGGTGATCGGTACTGACCCAAAGTCTGACCTGGCGCTCATCAAGATAGAGGAAAGTGGTCTGCCTTATCTGAAGTTTGCCAACTCTGACTCCGTCAAATTAGGTGAATGGGTTTTGGCCGTAGGCAACCCGTTATCTTTGCACACCACAGTCACGGCGGGCATCATCAGCGCAAAAGCACGCCAACTCTCATTGTCACGCTATCGCGATTCCGAGGAGTCCTACCTGCAGACAGACGCAGCTATCAATCCAGGCAATAGTGGCGGCGCACTTGTCAACGCACAAGGCAAACTGATAGGCATCAACACTGCTATCGCCTCTGGCGACGGATATTTTACCGGCTACTCTTTTGCCATCCCATCCAACATCGCAAAAAAGGTCTATTTCGACTTGAAAGAATACGGTAAGATGCAGAAGGCATACCTCGGTCTCTCCATGATGGAGGTAACAGCAGAGGTGGCTCAGGAGTACAGTTTGCCTACAACGAACGGCATCTATGTAGCCTCTGTTGAAGAGGAGGGTGCTGCCAAACAGAACGGATTGGAAGAGGGCGATGTGATCCTCTCCATTGAGAACACGCCCGTAAACAGCTTCTCCGAAGTACTCGGAGTACTGAACACCAAATCTCCCGGCGACAGAGTGAAAGTCACCTTCCAACGCAATGGCGTCGAGAAGACACAGACCATCACCCTATTGAACGAAAACGGCACAACAGACATTATTAAGGACTAACCTAATTATTTATAACAAAACAAGATATGCAACAATTAAAAATTTACAAGCAAATTACCAATCGCAACAGCGACTCTCTGGAGCGCTTCCTTGCGGATGTCAGCAAAGAACCTATGATCACCCCTGCTGAGGAGGTCGAATTGTCACGCAGAATCAAAGCCGGCGATAAAGAGGCTTTGGACAAGATGACTCGTGCCAACCTCCGTTTCGTGGTCTCGGTAGCTAAACAATACCAAAATCAGGGTCTGGGACTCCAAGATCTCATCAATGAAGGTAACATCGGACTTATCAAGGCTGCAAAGCGTTTTGACGAGACCCGTGGCTTCAAGTTCATCTCTTACGCAGTTTGGTGGATCCGTCAAGCAATTATGCAGGCTATCGCCAACCAGTCACGCATCGTGCGGCTGCCTCTCAACCAAGTGGGCAACATCAACAAGATCAAAAAGGTCACCTCTCGTCTGGAGCAGGAACTGGGCCGCATGCCAACCAACGAGGAGATTGCCGAGGACATGAGCATTTCCGTCGATATGGTCGGCGAGTTAAAGCGCGTCAGCTCTCATATCCAGTCTCTCGACTCGCCCATCTCTTCCGATGATGACACGACCTTCGTAGAGACCTTCGTACCTCGCTTTAACACTGATGACACCGATGCTATTATCATGAAAGAGTCTCTTTCCACTGAAGTGCATAACCTCTTGGGCACGATTCCTGAGAAAGAGCGTCAAGTGTTGAAACTCTGCTACGGCATTGATGCCAACTACGAACACTCCATGGAAGAGATTGGCGTCGTAATGGGTCTCTCCCGCGAGCGCGTACGCCAGTTGCGTGACAATGGTCTTAAACATCTGAAACAGAACAGTACCAACAATTTGAGATCTTACCTTTAATGAATAAAAAGCTTTACCTTTTTCTCTTCGCGTTCACGACTCTTCTGTGTGGCTGCAAACCATCCGCACCCGAGGCGCCCAAACCAATGGGTTATCTGCGTATCGACCTGCCGGAGCGCAACTACGACAAGGTAGACACCACATTGCCGTTTACCTTTGAACAGTCCGACAAAAGCCAATTGAGCATCAAACCGCAAAAAGACGGCAACTGCTGGGTAGACATTGACTATCCAGACTTGAATGCGACGCTCAAACTGACCTGTCTGAAAATAACCTCTCCTGACAGTTTGCGCGACCTGATCTATAGCGAGGAAAAAATGGTGAAGTTCCACTATCAAAAAGCTGATGATGTGGAATATTCAGTGGTGAAGGACGAAGATTCTCATCTGTGGGGACAGATTTATGATATTAAAGGCAAAGAGGTGGCTACACCATTCCAGTTCTGGCTCACCGACAGCACTCGTAACTTTGTACGCGCCACTCTCTACTTCAACTTTACACCAAACAACGACTCCCTTCAGCCCGTCATAGACTACTTGCGGGAGGATGCTATGCATTATATTAACACCTTTGAATGGAAATGAGTATGAGAAAACAGCTATTCCCTATTTTACTACTCTTTTTAACAATATCATCCGGACTGGTGGCACAAGACACCATCCGGATGATGCAGTATAATCTGATGTACTACACCAACAGTTCGGGCATCTCCGACTGCAACTCCAGTACCAACAATCTAGACACTAAAGATGCGGCCTTAAAGACCATCTTTCAGTACGTCAAGCCTACCATCTTATGCGTCAACGAGCTCGGTACATCTATGACCTACGTCAACCGCATCTTGGACAACGCCATCAACACTGACGGTGTTGACTATTACGAGCATGGTTTGCTGACCAACTATTCGGGTGGAAATATTGCTAATATGATCTACTATGACACGCGCAAATTGACTTTGAGCAACAACTACTATATCTCAACATCCTACCGTGACATCAATGGATATCGTTTCTACTACAACTCACCAGATTTAGCGCAGGGCGACACTGTCTACATGACCTTTTGGGTGGCTCATCTTAAAGCAGGCAGCGGATATGAGGATGTTCGTAAGGTTCAGATAGATAAGCTGTTGGCCAAAATTGAGAGTATGGGGATGCCTGGCAACCACGTCTTCTCCGGGGATTTCAACATGGTAGGAGCGGAAGAACCCGGCTATCAGACATTGATAAACTATGATAACAGTCTATACCGTTTCTACGACCCGATACAGCAGGAAGGACACTGGAATAACAACTCTCAGTTTGCATCTTGCCATACGCAATCAACCCGCACCTACTCTGACGGATGCTTTGTGACTGGCGGTTTAGACGATCGTTTTGACTTGGTGCTCGTCTCTCCGTACCTCTATTATGGCAGCATGAACATGCAGGTGCTGAGCGATTCCTATCACGCTTTAGGTCAGGATGGAAATCGTTTCAACGGAAGTATCACCAGCCCGCAGAACAACAGCATCCCCAGCAACGTGGCCAATGCCCTGTATCAGATGTCGGACCACTTGCCCGTGATTGTAGATTTCAAGGTCAGTGCCACCACAGGTATCGCAGATCGTGACAACAATTTTCTGATGAATGTGGTCAATCCTGTCAGAGACAATCTGCAAATTTCTTTACAAGTTGAAGAGGATGACACTTTCGTTTTTGAAATATACTCTATCAATGGACAAGTATTGGAAGCTTTTACTCGGAAACTTTCCGCTGGAAAACAACAAATTGCTCTTCCTTTTAATTTTCCGCATGGTATTTATATCCTAAAAGCTACTAATGACAAGCAACAGCGCTTCATTCAGAAAATAGTTCGATAGTCTTTTTTATGTCTTAAAAAAATATATCTTTGCGCTCAATTATTAACCTTATAAATACAAATTTTATGGCTGATCAGATTAATAACCCCGTTGAACCGGTCGTAAATCGTTATTCTGACGAAGATTTAGCTGAATTCAAGGCTCTTATTGAGAAGAAAATAGAAGAAGCCAAGAAGGCGATGGAAGTTTATCAAGAGGCATATAGCGGTGTTGGCAATGATACCACTGACACGGCTCCTACCTTCAAAAACATGGAAGAAGGCAACCAAGTGTTGTCTAAAGAGGAGAATAGCCGCCTGGCAGGTCGTCTTGACAAATACATTGCAAATCTTGAGGCTGCGTTAGTACGTATTGAGAACAAAACATACGGAATCGACCGCATCACAGGCAAACTCATCTCCAAGGAGCGTCTGAGAATTGTGCCCCATGCAACACTTGACGTAGATTCCAAGCTTAATGAAAAGAAGAAATAGCCGGTGAACAAGCAGCGTCGTTACACGATTGTCTCTATCGGTGTTATTCTTGCATTGATTGTGATTGACCAGATCATCAAGATCGTGGTCAAGACAAATATGTGCTTAGGAGAAACCATTCCTGTTTTAGGGAACTGGTTTAATATCTGTTTTGTAGAGAACGAAGGTATGGCTTTTGGCTTAAGCTGGGGCCATAACATTGGGAAACTGGTGCTCTCATTATTGCGAGTAGTATTGATTGTGCTTTTGTGTTGGTATCTGCACAAGCGCATTAAAGCAGAGAAGATGGACGGCATGCAGTTGGCAATCTTCTGTATGGTCATTGCTGGTGCTTTTGGCAATATCATAGACTCCTTGTTCTACGGGCTGATTTTCTCCGAAAGCACACCGCTCACTGTTGCTCAAGCCTTTGCAGGTGGATATGCTCCCTTTATGTTTGGCAAGGTGGTGGATATGTTCTACTTTCCGCTTTTCATCCTCCCCGATTGGTTCCCATTGTGGGGTGGTAGTTACTTCTTTCCTGCCATCTTCAATTTCGCCGACGCATGTATTACTGTTGGCCTTATCTTAATGTTAATCTTCAATAAGCGTTTTTTCTCCGAAGATGGGAAAAAAGATGAAGAAGTGACTGAAGAAGAACCTAAAACTGAAAATGTTTAATTGTTTTACAAAAAAAATCATACAAAATGCGTTTATTCACATCACTAAAAAAAAGCATTCTGCTTCTGTTAGCAGTTGCATTCAGCGCCACCACCTTTGCGGTGAACCCTCCTGATGAGGGCATGTGGTTGCCTATGTTTATCAAAAACTACAACTACGCAGAGATGCAGCACCTCGGTTTGCACCTTACCCCTGAGCAGTTGTATGACATTAACAACTCTTCTCTAAAGGATGCTATCGTACAATTGGGCGATGGTTTCTGCACCGGTGAAATGGTTTCCAAAGATGGTCTGATGTTCACCAACCACCACTGTGGTTACTCATCTGTGGTAGAACTCTCTACCATGGAACACGACTATTTGACCAACGGTTTCTTCGCCATGAGCAAGAAAGAGGAACTTCCCGCCAACTTCCATGTTAACTTCCTCGAGAGAATGGAAGACGTTACCGCCATCGTGCTGGCCGACGTGACCACCAAGATGACAGAAGCCGAGCGTGAGAAGACCATCAAGGCTGCTGCCGACAAACTGAAAAAAGAAAACTCCAAAGAGGGTCGTCACAAAGTAGTCATCAAATCCTTCTACGAGGGCAACGAGTATTACATGTTCATCTACACCACCTACGAAGATGTTCGTTTGGTTTGCGCTCCCCCGAGTGCTATCGGTAAATTCGGTGGTGATACCGACAACTGGATGTGGCCGCGTCACACCGGTGACTTCACCGTGTTCCGTATCTACACTGCTCCCGACGGTTCTCCCGCTAAGTATTCTGAGGATAACGTTCCTTTCCACCCGAAACACTTCCTCCCAATCAGCTTGAAGGGTTATCAACCCAACGACTATACGATGATTTGGGGTTATCCTGGAACCACCGAGCGTTTCATGACCTCCTATGAGGTTCAGAATGCTATCGACATCACTGGTCCGGCCATATATGAGCCCCTGGATGTTATCCTTCCTGTTATCAGCGACGCTATGAATGCTGATCCTGCTGTCCGTTTGCAATATGCTGACGACCACGCCAGCCTCGCCAACACCTGGAAAAACCAACACGGTATGGTTACCAGCTTGAAAAAACTGAAAGTTGTCAATACCAAACAAAAAATCGAAGCTGACCTGACCAAATGGATCAACACCAACGCTTCCCGCAAGGAAAAATATGGTTCATGCTTGGAAGATATTGAAAAGGCTTGCAAAAACATCGACGGTAATGCTTTAAAAACTGTCTATGCCGGTAGTTTGAGTCTCTCCTCCTCCCCAACTTTGATTTCTGCTTTCCGCTTGCAAAATGCCATGACTTTGGCTAAAGGCGAAAAGGGTTATTCAGATACTAAAGTTGATCAACTTCTCAAAGGATATGAAGGCTATTGGAATGATAAAGATCCTGAGACTGAGGCTAAGATCATCATGGCTACCATGGATGCTTACCATGGCATCGCAGAAAGCTATCGTCCTGATTTCAACGAGATGTTAGCTAAATATTACAAAGGCAGCAAAGAGAATTACAAGAATGCTTTAGCAAACTCCATCTTTATCTCTCCGGAAAACTTCAAGAACTTCTTGAACAAACCGAACAACAAAGTATTGGCTAACGACCCTGTTGTACGCTATGTCAATGTTTTGACACCTTGCATCATGAAAAATCAAGGCGTTTTCGCAACCATGGATGAGGTAAGCGTTCCTCGTCGTCAGTACATCGCCGCTTACAAAGAGATGATGGGCACGAAACCTATCTATCCGGATGCAAACTCCACTATGCGTTGCACATATGGTACCGTTAAGGATTACTATCCTGCTGATGGCGTACATTACAACTACTTCACCACTACCAAAGGTATCCTGGAGAAAGAGATTCCTGGCGATCCTGAGTTCGACGTACCTGCAAAACTGAAACAACTCATCGAGAACAAGGACTTCGGTCAATATCTCGACAAAGACGGCACAATGCACGTGTGCTTCCTCTCTAACAACGATATTACCGGTGGTAACTCTGGTAGCCCTATCATGAATGGCGACGGTGAGCTCATCGGTCTTGCTTTCGACGGCAACTATGAGGCTTTGAGTAGCGATATCGTCTTCAACACCGAGTTGCAACGTTGTATCAATGTGGATGCACGTTATGTGCTGTTCATCATCGACAAGTTCGGTGGTGCAGGCTACCTGCTCAACGAAATGGATATCAGAAAATAATCCAACTACATATCACAACGAAGGGAGAAACAATGTTTCTCCCTTTTTTTATGCTCTATATTCTCACCCCTTTTATAAAGATTGTACTGGAAAAGAGAAATACGTATTAGGATAAGGTTCGTTGATGAGGGTAAAATGCCACCACTCCGTACCGATGGGTTTGAAACCATGACGAACCATTGCATTGCGGAGAATCATACGATTCTGATATTGCTTTTCGGTAACATAATCACGACGGAGCGGATGTGACTGTGGGTCAAGAAGATCGAAGGTGCCGCCCATATCCACATCTTTTTCTGTATTCATGTCAAAAAGCGTGAGATCAACTGTAGAGCCACGCGAGTGACCGCTATGGCTACTGATATAGCCTTTACGGAAGAGTACGGATTTAGGCAGATTTGGATAAAAATAGGGCTTCATCAACGTATCATTAGGATCTGCTGCCCATCGCATAAAGTGTTGCACCGCAGACACAGGACGATATGCGTCGTAGATTTTAAGGCGGTATCCCTGTTTCATCACATCATCACTCACCCTCTTGAGGGCGTCGGCGGCCTCCTTGGTAAGCAATGCCACGGGCTCTAGATAGCCGTCGATACGCGTGCCTACGAAGTTATAGGTACTGTAATAGCGAATCTCAAGAATGGCATCTGGCACCGCCTCCGATAGCATCACAAAACCATCTGTTTGGGCAGAGGTCTCTCGGGATTTCTTTTGTGTATTATCAACTTCTGGAATAGTATCGGAAATATGAGTATCAACATGAGGCTCCTCTATCAAAATAATATTTTCAGGTGCATCCTGCTGTGTTTTTTTTTGATATCCCCCAAAATAAAAGCCACAAACAATACCCGTCACAAGTATCAAGAAACCGAAGGTGATCAGAAGCCACGTTTTACTTTTCATTTCATCTTTATTTAACGAGACTGCAAAAATAAAGGATTTATGTAAATAGTAAACAAGCAGATTTATTAATCATTTTTTGCATACAATATGACAATGATTTTATTACATTTGCGCTTTAATAATATAAACACCCTTAAAATTTTCAAATTATGGATTTAAACAAACTCATTTCCATGCTCTCAGATAACAATCTGATCAGCGAAATCAGCAAGAAGCTCAATATTGACACTTCGAAAATCATGGCTGTCATCAGCGCAGCTATTCCAAAATTCTTAAACGCTATGAAGAAAAATGCAGCTACAGCAGAAGGTGCATCTTCATTGTCACAAGCTCTCAGCAATCATGCTGGACAATCTTTAGGCATCGACCTTGAAGATGGTCAGAAGATTTTGAGCAAAGTTTTTGGTGGCGGTCTAGGTTCTGTCATTGCAGGTCTCTCCAAGCAGACTGGCACTGAGAACAATCAGGTATCCAACATCCTTGCATCCATCGCACCAAACTTGTTGGCGGTGCTTGGCAAGAATGGTGGTGGTGTCAACGTTGGTGATCTTCTCGGAAATCTCCTCGGCGGTGCTGCTGGCTCTGGTGCTGGAAAATCCACTGGTGGCAAAATCCTCGGTGGCCTGCTAGGAAAGCTGTTTAAGAAATAAACGTCTAAACAACCGAATTAAAAAAATCCCCGGCGATGATATCGTCGGGGATTTTTTATCGGGGTCAACCGCGTCCCGCGGTTGGGGCGAATTGCATTCGCCCATTTTTGGGGCGTAGGGGCGAATGATTATTCGCCCCTACGAGGACGAATGCGATTCGTCCATACGGGTTACCGTTTCACGAAATTCTTCGTTACAACGCCGCCATCGGTCGTCACGCGCACATAATACATGCCGTCGGCCAATCCGCTGACGTTGATGCGAAGAGGATTGTCGTTGGACTCGATCACGTTGATCAACTGACCGTAGACGTTGTAGACCTCAACGCTGCTGATCTGGATGCTGGCGTCGCTGACTGCCACGCTAACGATCTCGGTTGCAGGGTTAGGATAGAGACTTACGCTCTTCTCCAGATAGGTCTGTACGCCGTTGTTGTTGGTCTCGAAGGTGACCGTATTGGAAGGTTCACTGTTCAAACCGTTGTCGCAGTGTGCCACCACGTTGGCCTCGTAGGTAACATTGGCTACCAGGTCGGTCAAGGTGTAGGTGGTGGTGGTTGCAGTCACGGTGCTCCATGTGCTCTCCGTAGTCTGACGGTAGTTGATCTGCCATTCAGATGCGGTGTTGGCCTCTTGCTGCCATGTCAGGGTCACGTCAGTGTGATCAACGGTAGCTGCAAGGTTGGTAGGAGCAGGACAAGTAGGAACATCGGCAGGCAAGGTGGTGAAGGAGACTGCGGTTGTCCAGTCACTGGTGGTGCTAGCGTCGCAGGCAGCCTGTACACGTACCTCGTAAGCGGTGTTGGCAGTAAGGCCTGTCATAGTGTAGGTGGCTGCAGATACGGTAGCTGTCTGCCATGTGGTAGCGGAAGCCTCCTTGTACTCTACGTTCCAGGAGGTCTCGGTGCCGCCGGCAGTCCAGGTAGCGATAGCTGAGGTCTGGGTGATGCTGTTCACTGCCAATGCGGTGGGAGCATCGCAAGTGATGGCAGAGCCACCGTCACAATCGGTCGTGAAGGTGTAGGTGGTGTATGAAGACATACTTGTTGCTGAGTAAACCTCGCTGCCGTCAGGGCCGATGAGGGTGAAGCTTGCTTCTGAGTCAAAACTACCTGTGTTCCAAACCAAAGAGGTGGAAATGTCGTCACAGAGGTTGACGACAACAGTATCATAGGTCTGAGTACTGGTAACTTGATGATTTGTAGCTGCAAGGACTGTGACTGTAGCGTCACCTTGTTTTACTGTCAGAGAACCATTATTCCAACCGTCACCATAACTATCACCGAGAATGAATGTGTAGGCACACTGGTCAGCAGCAGTACAGACTGCAGTGGTGAAAGAGGTCGTTCTGTAGTCAGAAAAATCACCAGCGCCACAATCAGCCTGAACGCGTACGTCATAAGCGGTAGCAGCGGTCAAACCGGTAAGGGTATAAGGATTAGTAGTAACAGGGACGACTGTCCAAGTAGGATCAGAAGCTAACTTATACTCAATATTCCAAGCAGTCTCTGTACCTGTAGAAACCCAACTGATATCAGCAGTAGTGCTACCGATATTGGCAACAGAGATAGAGGCTGGAGTAGGACATGTCGGAGGAGTACAAGCAGTAGTGAAGGTGTAAGTGGTGTAGCTAGTCATTGAAGGAGAATTGTAAATGACTTCACCAAAAGGTTCAATAATTATGAAAGAAGCCTCGGAAGCGTAATCTCCTGCTGTCCATACAAGGGTAGTAGCAAGGTTGTCGCAGAGGCTAACAGCTACTGTGTCATAGGACTGAATAGCGCCGCCGCCATGATCAGAAGCTTCAACGACAGCAACCGTAATACCACCTTGCTGAATTGACAGATAGCCACCATTCCAGCTGTCGCCATAAGAGTCGATGAGGATAAAGGTGTAAGCACACTGATCAGCAGTGTCGCACAGAGTTGTATTGGTTTGAGTAGTAATCCACGGAGAAACATCTCCACCGCCGCAGTCAGCTTGAACACGAACATCATAAACA
Source organism: Bacteroidales bacterium (assembly GCA_024686335.1). Lineage (GTDB taxonomy): Bacteria > Bacteroidota > Bacteroidia > Bacteroidales > WCHB1-69 > F23-D06. The sequence goes on from JAILCI010000055.1 coordinate 30,927, forward strand.
GTACCAGATGTAAGGCCAGTAATGGTGAAAGGAATGGCTGAAGCCGTAGTAGCTGTCCATACAGAATCTGAAGCCTCTTTATATTCTACATTCCAAGAACCTTCAGAATCGCCAGGAGTCCAACTCATTGTCAACTCGTTCATGTTTGCAACGGTAGTCGTCAAGTTGGAAACAGGGAGACAGGATGGAACTAAATCTAATACAAGATCATCAATATAGATGCTGTTATAAGCATCGGAATCATTAGTACCATTCTTGAATGCGATACGGTTACCTGTACCGGTATAGTTGTTGAACATCACAACGTAAGGTTCTGATGGATAGGTAGCTGTCAAATCAACAGTGTCAACAACGGTAAAGGTAGTAGGATCATCAACATCACTTAGCACACCTACTAAGAGATATGCACTATAAGAATCAAGTGAGGTGGCTTTAGCAAAGAAAGAAACCTGCAAAGTGTTAATCGGCAATACATCATTGTCGATAGCAGTCAAAGCCACAGAATTCATATAATAGTTGTAAAAATAGAAGGAGTGAGCACTATTGTTATGTCCATTATATGAATAAACATAAGGATAATAGGTAGAAGAACCTCTTTCCCAGCAAGTAGGCAGTGGATAAGTGTCAGTGCCACCGTTGTTATTGCTTTCAAAGTCCCAAGTCTGCGGAACTGTGGTGATAAGGGAACATTCGGTCTGGAAGGTCACTGCAGGAGTCCATGCACTGGTGTCACCAGAAGAGCAGAGAGTTCTAGCGAAGACAGTATATTCACTAGCAGGATTCAGACCTGTAAGCGTGTTGGTAAGGTCGTTTACAACAATGGTGGTCATTGTAGCAACGCTGGTACCGTACATGATTTCCCACTCGGTATCATTTGCGGAAGCCGGGGTAATGACAACCTCTGCAGATGTTGTGTCTGCACTGGTAACATTAAGGGCGATAGGCTGTGCACAGTCTACACCAACAATAGAGATATTGTCGATAGCACCTGCAGGAGCATCTCCTAGGGAACCATCATTTCTCCACATAACATAGAGTCGTCTGGTAGTATTGCTATAAGTACCATTCAAGGAAACAGATACTGTGTTCCAAGAGGAGGAAGCGTTATATTGTCCAATTTGGACGGCACCGGCAGGTGTTGCGTTAGTACCAGGGGTAACAGCGCTCGGACTGCCAATGAAGACTCTGAGATAGTCGCAGCAGCTCTCACCATATGCCCTCCAATCAAAAGAGAGAATAAATTCGTTAGCGTCTGAGAACTGAATGTCGCGATAAGCCCAAGAAACAGAAGTAGTATTGACATAATTGTTTGTTGCGCCACTATCGGAAGAGATGTACATAGCATATTGACCGAGATCAGTATTGTTGGCAGCGGTATCAATGTACCACTTGTTGGTCTGGTCAGCATCCAAAATAACCCAGGAGGAGTTCTCCGTTGCATCTTCAAAATCACAAGAGTAAGGAATGGTAGCCGGAGCAGTAATCAGGGTAGTAAACGAAAACACATTTGACCATTGGCTGAACTCACTGCCACATTCTGTTCTTACATATACGTCATAAGTGGTATTAGGAGTGAGGTTCTGTAATTGATAGGTGTTGGTGGAGACATAATCGGCAGTAACGGTGTCAGGGCTGAAGCCATGAGAACCAACTGCAACTTCCCAACCGTTCTGACCATCGGCAGCATTCCAAGTGATAACTGCGGAAACGGTATCTGCAGTCATGAGAGTGACAGCCTCAGGGCGAGTACAATCAGGTAAGAGTCCAAGTGTCAAATCATCCAAATAGACAGATGTATAATCGCTGGTATTTTTGATTGCAATATAGGTACCTGTGCCTGTATAGCTAGCAAGGCTAACCTCATATTGATTATAATCGTCAGGAGATATTGTTAACGGGTTTCCTACCGGAACAAATGAACTGGAAACACTGGGGTTAGTCATCACACCAATCTGCAGAGTTGCATCGGAATAACATGTTGCATAGAAAGAGAGCTGAAGGTTTGTGATGTCAATCTCAGTAGCATCAATCTGAGGCAAGGCAATGGTATTGGTCTCGTAGAAATAGAGGCTGTAATTGCCACTATGAGCATAGTAGTCATAGTTGTAATTATATGGATATGATGTTGTGAGGTTTCCTCTGGTCCAGCAATGAGGAATATCGGCTGTCTGGCCAGGTGTCGGCTCAAAATCACAGGTGTAAGGTAACGTTGTAAGAGCACCACAAGATGTGTTGAATGAAGAGGGCTCACTTGTCTGTAATGAACCGTCATCACAAATGGCAACAACATACCATTGATAATAACTGGATGAAGACAGGTTCTCAAGCAGGTAACTGGTGTCGGCTATTGAAAGCACCTCGGTATAAGCTGTATCATAATATGATTTATAGTAGAGGTTGAAAGTGGTGGAAGTGCCCGGGGTCCAAGAAACAGTGGCAGTGGTGGTGGTGATGGAAGAGGTTGTCAGACCTGAAGGCTCAGAACAAGCCGGGATCAATTCTACCTCGATATCATCAACAAACCAATACCAGTTGCTAGCACAATAATAACCTAAAGCGATGTAAGCAGTATCGCCAGGGTTAAGTTGCACATTGCTGAAGTCAACAATATGCTTGTGGTATTCATCATCTCCCATCTCTGCAGAAGTTACGGAAAAGACAGATACAAAAGTACTGTCAACATCAGGATCAGTCATATAACCAATATGGAAAGTACCGGAAGAGGAACCCTCACGACGAGAGTAAAGGGAAATCTGAAGATCTGTCAAATCCTGATCGAAGAGAGGAAGAACAGCCAACTGAAGATCGCCCGTGCCATAAATGAATTCAAGACTACAGTTACCATTATGAGAATAGTAGCTATAATTGTAAACGCAAGGATAATTACCAGAGTATCCAGTGTATTCATTCATAAAACTCCAACATACAGGTTGTTCATAAGAGGCATAGGTCTCAAAATTTTCCGTATAAGGAACTCCCGTAATACCACACTCCGTGCGGAAATCCGTGCTAATAGCATAACTTTGCTCACCGCCGCAATCGGCACGAACGAAAGCGGTGTAGAGAGTACTCGGGCTCAGGTTCTGAAACTCATAGGTAGTATCCGTTACAGAGGTCCAGGTCACATTGTTAAGGTCATCGGTAGCATTTCCGACATACACTTCCCATGCAGTCTCTGTTCCACCGGGACTCCATGAGATTAATGCAGTTGTTTGGCTGACACTGTCAACAGATAAATCAGACGGTGCCATACAGTTTCCGTAAATGAAGTTAGTCTTGGGAATAAAGTTCTGCGTATATGTAGAGCTGTAGCTGTACATACTAGCACCATTTTGTGTTATTCCGAAGAAAGAAGCAGAAGAATAATTAGAGGCGGTAGTTGTGATATCCAGAAGAAGATTGCCGCCATTGTAAACATAGGCTGAATCAAACATAAAGGTAACCACATCGCCATTTTGCGGTATAGAACCGGTGTAATAAGGAGTCACTGGAGCTGTATCATGAGTTGCTGAAGTGAATCCCGTGTTAGTGGTAACACCCAAACTCAGTGTGATAGAAGAGGTCCAGGTAGAGCTGGGGGTGGTGGCAAGATAAAATATCATACCGGTAATAGACTCACCCACCAGATCCGTCAACATACTCTCTGGGTAAATCACTTGGTTGTGCTGAGCATCATCCAAATAGAACCCATAGAATGGGATGTACGAATTCGTCACTGTGCCGTTAGCCACAATAACGGATTGCGCTGACAAGCTTAGTGAGCTGAAACTCAGTAAGATTGCTAGGAAAAAGAATAATACTTTTTTCATTTTGTGATAAATTAGGTTAATAATAAAGTAGTGTCTATTTATTAAAGATGGCAAAGATACTATTTTTAATATTAAAAAACACAAACTGATAAAAAAAGGTGGATTCGATAAGGTGCTATCGACAAACAAATAGGTGTTATAATAAAGATCCCCGGCGATTATATCGTCGGGGATTTTTTATCGGGGTCAACCGCGCCCGCGGTTGGTTGTCGGGGCGAATCGAATTCGCCCGTATGGGGGGGGGGGGGGGGGGGGGGGGGGGGGGGGGG
>JAILCI010000061.1 GCA_024686335.1 Bacteroidales bacterium
CATTACGTTTTAACAAGCATCTGTCGCCCCTTCGGGGCTTTGATTATGCGTGATGCCGTTCCGCGCAGGGGTTTTCACCCCCGCCTGTAATCTGTCGCCCTTTCAGGGCTCTAGCGTCATTTATTTTCGCGAAGCAGCAAATGCAACCCTTTGCGGCCTCTGCGTCTTTGCGTTAAAATTCTTTGCGTTAAAAAACCTTTGCAACCCTTTGCGTCTCTATCGTCCGAGCAGTGCAATAGCCTCTTCTATGGTAATATCTTCCTCGCCGAGTTTCGCAGGCATGTAGCCCATCTCGACAGCCTTCTCAGTGGGATAGATGAAGTAGGTGCATGTACACTCGGCACAGAGGACACCTTCGGGGCTCCAGATTTCACCCTTGACGGTGGCCAGGGTGTGGCGCTGTTCAAGAAGTCGGGCCTTCATCAAGATGTAGGGCCAGCGAGTGTCTACCTGCTTGCGGTAGCGCATTTCCATCTTGGCCGTCACACCGGAGGTCTGGAGCTGATAGAAGACCACCCACCCGCAGATCTCATCCAGCAGCGTGGCCTGAATACCACCATGCAAGGTATCTATCCAGCTCACATGGTCTCCACCGGCTCGCCATGGAGATAAGACCTGCTCGCCGTCCCAGTAAAATTGCATACGCATACCCAATTTATTATTAGGGTCACAGCCGAAGCAGTGATATCCATTTTTATTGCCAATCCAAGGGTTGATGATTCTTTTCATTGTCGTTCTTTTTTAGTTTATAAAAGTGCATTCTGTCGTTTGACAAAAAGTCTGCAAAAATAGGAAAAAGTTGAAAAATTGATAATTGATAATTGAAAATTGTATTTCGCTGATTAAGTTGATAAAGGCGCTTTGTAGGGTCGCTGTGTATATCGACCACATTAGAATCACTTATAAATAGAAACGGTGGAACAGATGTCCACCGTTTCTTACCCTTAAAATTTATCACACCTATAATTATCTCCGGATGACGAGTTTCTTCTGGACGGTGCGTCCGTCAATAAGCTCGATTCGGATTACATAGTAACCTGTCGGATAATTTACAAGTTCGAGACGAGTATGAGTGTCGCTCTCAGCCTGCTCAACCAACATCAGCTTACCCTGGGCATTGTAGATATAGACACGGTCCATATTTTCGCCAGAGATGTTGACATAGGTAGTGGCAGGGTTCGGGTAAACCTTGAATTCAGGTTCAGGAACAACATATTCCTCAACACCGTCATTGTACATCACGTAGAGGGTCAAGTAGACGATACTGTCACATCCGTTGATAGTGTAGTTCTGAACTTCATACTCGAAGACACCGGAGTCGAGCGGCATCAAAGTCAAACCGTAGCCAACATACTCGTGTTCACGCATAGCAGTATCCACGACGTAGATCTCATAAGTCGGGTTGATGGACAATGTGAGCATGTAGACACTATCGCAGCCAGTTACAGTTTGATAGGTATCGTAGTAAACACCGGCTGTATCGTAGCTGTTGCCACGCCATTCGAACGGCACATCCTCGCAGGTGGAAGCCTCAGTGGTGAAGAGATAAGTTCTGTTCACAGTCAACAGGAGGGTCACGGTGCTGTCGCAGCCGAGAGCGCTGGTATAGAGACCATCCAACTGAATGTTTCCGAAGGTAGCAGGAAGCGTGTCAAAGCCATATTGTGCATAGTGATCACCTTGGCAGATGGTATCGTAGATTGTAGTATGAACAGCCGGATAGACAGTCAATTGCAACTCAAAGATATCGGAGCAACCATAGGTATTCGGAACGGTATCAGTGTAATGACCAGTAGCAATTAGTGACTGACCACGCCAGATGTAAGGTAGCTCACCGCTACAAACGGCGGCAGTATCAAACTGATGACTAACCGGGTTCACGGTCAAGGTCAAGGTGTAGACGCTATCGCAACCAGCAGCAGTCTGCAAACTGTCATAGTAAATACCTGTAGTAGTCAGGTTCATACCATGCCATGTGTAAGGCACATCGTTAGCACAGACAGACTGAGTCTCTGTGTAGTTGTAGGTCGGGTTCACAATCAAGGTGTATTCACGGATACTGTCGCAACCATTAGCGGTCTGCAGGTTCAGCGTGTATGTTGATGCAGCGTTGAAGGTATGGCCAGCCCACTGATAAGGAAGCTCGCTCTGGCAAACCGTCATCGTGTCATACAAATGGTATGTAGGATGAACAATAGCGTTAACAATATAGATGTCGTAGCAGCCCGTAGCATTCATCACGGTGTCGCGAAACTCGCCAGTCTCAGCGATAGTCTGACCGCGCCAAGTTTGAGTCATACCTTCGCACAACTCGATGGTGTTGTTGGTGATGGTCTGTGACTGGTTCACTGTCAAATTCAGGACATAAATGCTGTCGCAACCGGCAACAGTCTCGAGACTATCATAGTAAACACCGCTAGTCATCAGCTCTTGACCACGCCACAAGTAAGGCAAGTCATAGCTGCAGACATCGTCAGTCTCGTTGAAAGTGAAAATCGGGTTCACAGTCAAAGTCAAAACATAGACGCTATCGCAACCAGCGGAAGTCTGCAGACTGTCATAGTAAACACCAGAAGCAGTCAAGTTCAAGCCATGCCACTGATATGGAGCTTCAGAAGCGCAGATGGTTTGTGTCTCAGGAATGCTGTAGGTCGGGTTCACCGTCAGAGTCAACATGTAGACGCTGTCGCAACCGGCAACGGTCTCAAGGCTATCATAGTAAACACCTGTGGTTGTAAGGCTCTGACCGTGCCATGTGTAAGGCACCTCGCCAGCGCAGAGAGTTTGGGTCTCAGCATAGCTATAAGTCGGATTAACAATCAAGGTGTACTCGCGGATACTGTCGCAGCCGCTAGCCGTCTGCAGATTCAAAGTGTATGTTGCAGCAGCAGTGAAGGTATGGCCAGCCCACTGATAAGGAAGCTCGCTCTGGCAAACCGTCATTGTGTCATACAAATGGTAGGTAGGATGTACGATAGCGTTAACGATATAGATGTCGTAGCAGCCCGTAGCATTCATCACTGTGTCGCGGTACTCACCAGACTCGGCAATGGTCTTGCCACGCCAGGTCTGAGTCATGCCTTCACACAACTCGATAGCGTTATTGGTGATAGTCTGTGACTGGTTAACAGTCAAAGTCAGTACATAGACACTGTCGCAGCCAGCGGCGGTCTCCAGACTATCGTAGTAAACGCCGCTCGTCATCAGCTCTTGACCACGCCACATGTAAGGCAGATCGTAACTGCAGACATTTTCAGCCTCACTGAAGTTGTAAGTCGGGTTCACCGTCAGAGTCAAAGCGTAGACGCTGTCACAACCAGCGGCAGTCTGCAGACTGTCATAGTAAACACCAGAAGCAGTCAAGTTCAAGCCATGCCACTGATATGGAGCCTCAGAAGCGCAGATGGTCTGAGTCTCGGCGAAACTGTAGGTCGGGTTAACCGTCAAAGTCAACATGTAGATGCTATCGCAACCGGCAACAGTCTCGAGACTGTCGTAATAAACGCCCGTGGTCGTGAGGCTCTGGCCGTGCCATGTGTAAGGCACTTCGTCAGCACAGAGGTTCTGAGTCTCAGCGAAGCTGTAGGTCGGGTTCACGATCAAAACGAGACGATAGATACTGTCGCAGAAAGAAACAGTCTGGTAGTTGACATCGTATGTGCCGGCAGCCGTCAGCGTGCGATTACGCCACTGATAAGGCAACTCGTCATCACAGATGGTCATGGTATCTGTCATCAGATAGGTCGGATGAGCCAAAACGCTAACTTCATAGATATCGTAGCAACCCGTAACATCATTCATCACCGTATCACGATAGATGCCACTCTCTGCGAGTTCACGGTTACGCCATGTATAGGTTTCACCTTGACAAATCTCAACAGGATCAGAGGTGATCACAGAAGAAGGCTTAACCGTCAAGGTCAATACATAGACACTGTCGCAGCCATTCACGGTCTGCAAACTGTCATAATAGGTACCGGCCTCGGCCAAGGTCTTGCCATGCCAGCTATAAGGCATGTCATAGATACAAGCAGAAGCTGCCTCTTCAAACTCGTAGGTCGGGTTGACGGTCAATGTCAAAGTTGTGATGCTATCGCAACCATTGATGGTAGTCTTATTGAAGACGATAGTGGAAACAGCAGCTTCAGAGATATCCAAAGTAGTATCAGCAGCTGCATAATAATAAGGATCTTCAGACTGACATACTGTGAGTGTCAGCGTATTGTTGTAAGTAGGATTAACTGTCAATGTCAACTGGCAGATGCTATCGCAGCCAGAGAGCGTTGCGAGGGTATCAAGATAGATACCATCAGTTGTGAGCGTTCTCTCGTGCCACAAATACTCTTCGTTATCGCAGATAGAGACATTCTCGTAAGAACGTTTCACGTCAGAGACAACGAACGTCAAAGTGTAAGTACTGTCACAACCATAGATGGATGTATGATTATCTGTATAAGTACCTGATTCGTACAGAGACTGGCCGTGCCACAGATAAGGAAGTGCATCCTCGCAAGTCTCTACGCTCTCGGTGAAGTGATATACAGGAACCTCCACGATGGTGAGAGTCACAAGGCTGTCGCAACCAGCTGTTTCGAATACGAGATCATAGGTACCAGCCTCATCGTAGCTTTCGCCTTCATATTCAAATGGGAAGTCGTCAGAGCATACATACTCGGTAGCGGCACCCGTCGGGTTCTCGGTCACATTCAAGGTTACCATAACAATGCTATCGCAGCCGTTGACAGATTGGTATTCAATGGTATAGGTACCAGCAGCTTCCATTTCCGTCTCGTCATAGATATACGGCAACGTGTTAGCACAAACGGTAACAGTATCATAGTGCAGATAGGTCGGGTTGACGTTCAAGGTAAAGGTAACAATGGTGTTACAACCGTCAGCCTGTTCTTCCATGATTTCATAAACACCGGCTTCAGTATAACTATGGTCAGCATCATAGACATACGGGAGCTCGTCAGCGCAGATGGTAGCTGACTCAGTTCTACGAGCGTAAGGCTGTACATGGAACTGTACGTGCCATGTACTGTCGCAACCATACTGTGACTGGAGATTCACATCGTAATTGCCCGCGGCAGAGAAGCTGTGTTCAGCATCAAACTCATACGGCAGAGCGCCCTGGCAAACGGTGATGGTAGTATCTTTATCATAAGTAGGATGAACAATCAGGTTCAAATGATAGATGCTATCGCAACCATTCAAAGTCTGCAAATTGATAGTATACTCACCTGCAGAGAGATAGGTGAATTGCGGATTGTTATTCCATACATAAGGAAGTTCATCATCGCAAATCTCAACAGTCTGATTGATGCTGTAAGTCGGGTTGATATCTAAATAGAGTTCCACGATACTGTCGCAACCGGCAGCAGTGTAGAAGTTGTGAGTGTAATGACCGCTTTGTGTCAAGGCTTCACCTGCGAACATGTAAGGCAGTTCCGTACTGTTGTCGCAGAAAGACAATTTCTCAACATGATGATAAGTCGGAAGAACAGTCAATGTGAGTGTATAGGTGCTGTCGCAACCACTTACCGTCTGCAAATTGTCATTATAGGTATAGGTACCTGCCTGCAGCATGCCAATCTCCACATTGTGGTTCAACCATTCATACTGTTCGTTGTCGCAGATGGTAGCTGTCTCGTCAAAGTGATAAACAGGATTGACAGTCAGGGCAAGGTTAACAGTGCTATCACAACCGTACTGGGTAGGAACAACACGTTGATATGTTGCTAAACCGGCAGCGGTCGGAGTCACTTGGAAGCCATTCTGGTTGTAGGTCTCACCCAAACAGATCTCATCAGTGAGGTTGGTGGTGGAGAGCTGATGAACGGTGAGGTTCAAGACGACAACGCTATCGCAACCGTTAGAAGCCACGAGATCTTGTGTATAGAAACCGGTAGCATTAGCATTGAAACCATTTTGAGTATAGGCATCACCAGCACAGATATGAGCTACGATAGTATCACGATACTCAGCAGCCACAGAGAGATTCAAGATCACGGTACTATCACAACCGTTCACCGTTTGCAGATGTGCAGTATAAGTACCCGGCTGATTCAAGGTCTGACCATTGAATGAATAGGTGGCAGTAGCGCAGATAGTAGTGTTGATAACCTTAGTCTCCACAGGGTTAACCTTCAAAGTCAATGTTGTCGTGCTGTCACAACCATAGACATTATCGTTATGATGTGTCAAGGTATAGGTACCAGGATTCATAGCGGTAGTGTCAAAACCATAACCTTGATACTGTGTACCAGCACAAACCTCATCACTGTAAGCAGCGGTGCTGACAGGATTTACTGTCACAACCAATGTCACCAAACTGTCACAACCGTTGGAAGATTGCTCACTCAAAACGATGGAGTATTGGCCAGCCTCATTGTAAGTGGTATTTTGACCATAGTTGGTGTAGAGTTCACCTTGGCAGGTCTCATCCTCAATAGTTGTCGGCTCGTAAACAGGATAAATGGTTATTTGGATTTCACTCATCGGGCTCTCGCAGGTCGTTGTCTCGTTGTAGTTGCTAACGAAGAAACTGCGGGATGCAGTGACATTGCCAGTAGTATAGTTGTCTGCAGTAGCCAGAGGAGTGGTAGCTTCCTGACTTTCATACCAACGGAATGTGGTATTAGGTGTGGAAGTTACGTAATTTTCAAGTTGGAAGGAATCCTCACCGCAATTCTCGGCATTGGTAGTCACCGGTGCGGTCGGGATTGTATTCATAGTAGCCGTCACAGCCGTACGTGCGCTGCGGCATCCTGTGGTTGCATTGTAAGCATCCACATAGAAAATCGTGGTATTCTGAATGTTAGTTGTATAAGATGCAGCGGTCTGCAACGGAGTTGTAATCGTATTATTGACATACCAACGATATGACAATTCTGCTTGAGTAGGATCAACGGTCATTGTCACGGAACCTGCGCCACAACGCTCCACATTCTCAACGGTCGGTTGAGCGGGAACCTCATTGATGGTAGCCGTCACCGGCATACGAGCGCTTTCACAACCAGTATTGACATTGTAGGAAGAAACGTAATAGGTAGTCGTCTCAGTCAATTCAACATTATAGTTACCGCCCTCGCGGAAAGGAGTTGTAGCTTCCATATCCTCATACCAACGGCAAGTAGTACCGTTAGTACCGAATGAAGCATTCAAGGTCACGGCGCCAGCGCCACAACGACTAGCATCTGTCAAAGTCGGGACTTCAGGTTGAGGATTGACAGTCACGGTCAAAGTAATGACGCTGTCACAACCCTGCTCGTTCTCAATGGTGATAGTCTTCACACCAGCGCTGGTAATCTGTGCGCCTGCATAGGCGTAAGGAAGTTCATTGCTACAGATTGTCAAGGACTGTTGACTAGCAGTGGAATGACGAATCGTCACATGAGCAGTCACGACACTGTCACAACCCGTAACAGCGGAAGTAAACGTTTGATCATAATCACCACTCTCGGTATAAGTCTCATCATTCCATGTCCAACTGTCACACTCGTCAACAGTAATATCTGTAGACAAAGCAGGATTGATTGTCAAGTGCATAGTAACAACGCTATCGCAACCGTCTACAGTCTCAAAGGTTCTTGTGATGTCATCAGAGATGGTGAAAATCTCATTATCCCATTCATATTGTACACATGCCGTTACATCAAACTCTACATTATAAGTCGGATAGACAATTACCGAAATATTAGAGATGTTGCTTGCACAATTCGTAGTATTGTCGGTATTAACAGCATAGAAGGTTGTTGTTTCTTCTACAGCGGCGGGCAATACACTGCCAGTGCCAAGGTAGATGGTAGTATCGGCATCTTGGTACCAGGTGGTGGTAACGCCCGTAATAGTTTGAGCGACAATATTTACTTGACCAGGACCACACAAAACCTCTGCGGTCATGGCTGGAGCTGGAGGAAGTGCATAGACAGGAACTTCAACAACGGTAGCAGAGCTGCTACACTGAGTGGTCTCGTCATAGCTTACAGCATTATATTGGGTAGTTGAGTTAATAGTAGAAGTTGTGTATGTATTGCCAGCAGCAAGATACTGATTATTGGCATCATACCAACGAACGATACAATCAGTTGCAGGAGTTGCCGTCAGTGTCACACTACCCTGTTTGCAAACTACGTCAGGAGTAGCAACTTCCGGAGCTGCAGGAATCTCGTTGATAGTAACCACCAACTCTTGCAATGCGCTCTCGCAACCATTTTGATCTATAGCTTTCACGAAGAAGGAGGTAGTCTCAGCGACCTCTTGGGTAGTGCTGTTCAATACTTGTGTTCCGTTCTCGTCGCTATACCATGTCAGGGTGCAACCAGTAGCTGCTGTAGCGGTCAAGGTCACGGTTGTGCCACCGCAATTAGCAATCGGAGTTACCTGTGGTGCAGAAGGCAGTGTGTTGACAGTAGCAACTACTGTAGCCTTGGTGCTCTCACAGCCAGTTTCAGTGTTGTATGCAGCTACCTTAAAAGTAGTGGTAGTCTCTACGTTAGTAGTATAATTACCTTCGGTAGCAGTGATGTAAGTATTATCATTGCTATACCATCTGTATTGGATGTTCTCAGCAGGAGTTGCAACGAAGGTCACTTCACCAGCACCGCAACGGCTCGTACCGCTAATGGAAGGAGTTGCAGGCAGCGGATTGACTACTACCTCAACGGAAATTGCCTCACTCTCACAACCATTTGTACCGATTGTGGAAACGTAGAAGGTCGTAGTGGTAGAGATACGAGCGCCATAGGTGTCATGAGTCAGGGCTGTCATATTGGCGTCATACCACTGAGCATAGTTGCCGTCTGCGCCAACAGTTGCCGTTAAGGAAACCTGAACATTAGTACCTGTCAGACACTGAGCACCAGGATTGGTGACTGTCGGCACGCCTGGGATCTCTTTCACCGTCACGATAATAGGAGTGAGCGCGCTCTGACAGTTGTCAGCATTAACATTAGCCACATAGTAAGTTGAGGTCTCTTCCACTTGGACAGTAGTGTTAGTGAGTGGTTGAGTACCAGCGGCATCGGTGTACCATGCCAAAGTGCAGTTGGTAGCTGGAGTTGCGGTCAAGGTGACCTCGCCAGCGCCACAGATGCTCGGAGTGGTAGCCGCAGGAGCAGCGGGAACAGGATTTACAGTGGCAGTAACAGTAACGGGCTGACTTTCACAACCCGTCACCGTATTACGAGCAACCACTTTGTAGCTTGTGGTAGCGGTAGGAGTAACATTATAATTACCTGTTGTAGTGGTAATCAATACATTATTGTTCGTATACCATTTATATTCAATATCATTTTCATCGGATGTTACATTCAATGTCACCTCACCAGCACCGCAACGAGTTGCACCTGTAGCAGTAAAGGATGGAACGGCGGCATAAGTCACTGTTACCTGAGCAGGCTGACTCTCGCAGCCATTAACCTCATAGGTAGCCGTATAGTTAGCACTACCGCTGGTAATAGAGACTGAAAGGTCGTTTACTCCATTTCCATTGGCATCTTTCCATGTCAACGTATTATTGCCAGAGGTGGAAGGCAGTGTAGCATTGCCACCGCAAGCGTAAATAGGAGTAGTGAGTTCCGGGGCGTCAATGGTCTCACGGATAGTTACAGCAACTGCAGTGGATTCACTCTCGCAACCATTGGCTTGCGCCGTCACATAGTAGGTGGCATCTGTATTAACGATAACGTCAATAGAAGAACCTGTACCCACTGAAGTAGTAAGGTCCGTATTGGAGTACCATGTATATGTATAATCAGAAGAAGGATTAGTAACAGCTAATGAAGCGGTACCAGCGGCGCAAAGTGTCACATCAGAAGCTGTAGGAGTTGCAGGTTTGGCAACCACTGCAACAGCTACCATGTCACTCTCACAACCAGTCGTGGTGTTTACTGTAGAAACATATACAGTACCCGTAGTTGTAGCACTGTAGCTGTCAGGTGTAAAGGCCGCGGAATAATCTTGCGTTGTACGCCAGCGCAAACCGTCACCGTTAGTGCCAGCTGTAACGCCAGTCAAAGGCAAGTTGCCGGAGCCCTTACAATACGTTGTCTGTGTCAAGTTAGGCTCGCCAGGAAGCGCGTTGACTGTCACGGTGATTTCATTAGTATTAGAACACTCATTATCATCAACACCAACCACTGTATAAATAGTTGTAACTTGAGGACTTACTGTGATAGAAGCACCCTCCTGGTCATTGTTCCAGGTGTAAGTGGTCGCATTACTAGCGGTCAATGTCGTAGACTGACCTTCACAGATAGAGGTCTTGGTTGCTGTAACTGAGACGTTCGGAAGAGCGTTCACCGTGGCAACTGCTGAGGCTACAGAAGAGAGACATCCATTGCTCAATGCACGAACATAGTAGGTGGCATTAGCACTCAAAGAGGGAGTGGTGAATGTTGCACCAGTACCGGCATTAGAACTGGTTGAATTAACAAAGGCATTAGCGCTGTTCTGGGAAGTAAACCAATAGATTGTTCCAGCAGAGGAGGTAGCGGACAGTTCAACAGTACCATTGCCGCAACGGGAATTACCAGAAGCACTGATAGTAGGAATTGCCTCGTAGGTCACTGTTACTGTGGCAGGCTGACTCTCGCAACCGTTGACATCGTAGGTAGCCGTATAGGTGGCGCTACCGCTGGCAACAGTTACATTCAGTTCGCTGACTGGAGTGTTTGAAGCGTCTTTCCATTCCAATGTATAGCTTCCGTAAGTGGAAGGCAGTGTTGCATTGCCATCACAAGCGTATATCGGAGTGAGTGTCGGAGCATCAATGGTCTCACGAATAGTCACGGCAACAGAAGTGGCACCACTCTCACAATCATCAGACTGAGCTGTCACATAGTAGGTAGCGTCGGCACTGACGGTGACATCGATAGTAGAACCCGTACCCACTAAATTGGTGAGGTCTGCATCGGAGTACCAAGTGTATGTATAATCAGAAGAAGGATTGTCAACAGCTAATGAGGCTGTACCTGTGGCACAAAGCGTTACGGCAGGAGCCGTGGGCGCAGAAGGAGTTTCTACTAATTCAACGGTCACCTGCTGGCTCTCGCAAGTAGTATTGGCATTGTATGTAGACACATAATATATACCAACATTACCGGTGATATAGGAGTTATTTTGAGCAAGAACGCTTCCATCAGCAGATGAGCGCCAACGAAGAACAGTACCATTATCGCCCGGTGCACCCGACATGGTCACATTGCCATCACTCTTACAGAAAGTAGTTTGAGTAAATGTCGGAACGCCCGGAACGGGATTCACTGTCACTGTAACAGGAGTAAGTTCACTTGGGCAGTTATCTGTATTCACATTGGCCACATAGTAAGTTGTGGTTGTATCCACTTGAACAGTAGTGTTATCAAGAGTTTGAGTACCGGCTGCATCGGTGTACCATGCCAAAGTGCAGTTATCGGCTGCGGTGACTGTCAAGGTAACCTCGCCAGCACCACAGATGCTCGGGGTGGTAGCCGCAGGAGCAGCGGGAACAGCATTTATTGTCACCGTAACAGGGACACGACTAGACTCGCAACCAGCGCTATTGCGCACAGCTGCATAATAGGTCGTGGAAGAAGCTACTGACTCTATCGTATAAGTCGCGCCTATATGAGACTCTGCAGCAGTAGTAGCATTTGCGTACCAATAGATGGTACCCTCATCAGAGGTAGCGCTCAAGGTAACCTCACCAGCACCACAACGGGAAACTGTAGAATTGGTGACGATAGGCGCTGATGGAGCGGCAGACTCTGTTACAGTGACAGTATAGGAACTGGAGCAGTTGTTCAGAGTTCCTGTGACTGAGTAAGTGCCCGCAGTTGAGACAGTGAGGGCATTTGCAGTCGTAGTACCATCTGACCAAAGATAGGTCGTATTGGCCAAATTTGAAGAGGCTGTCAACGTAGTATTTGAGCCTTCACAGAAGGAGGTGTTACCATTAATGCTGACTGTTGGAGTTGTATTAACCGTCAAATCGAAAGATGCGCTAGCAGTACATCCATGGCTATCCGTACCGGTCACAGAATAGATATTAGAAGACGAAGGATGGATGGTGTCTGTAGTAAATCCTCCCGACCAAGTATATGAAGAAGCACCTGAAGCAGTCAGGACAATCTCATCAGTGCTACAAGCAACACCATTGGCAGGACCGCTGATGTCAACATCAGGAGCATCGTACGCGGTAACAGTAATAGAAGCTGAATTGCTACAACCATTAGTGGTACCTGTCACTGAATAGGTGCCACCTGATGGAACATTGATTGCGGCATTCTCCAACCCATTACTCCAGACAAATGAAGTTGCGCCTTCAGCAGTCAAAGTTGTACTTTGTCCTGAGCAGATGGAAGGAGTACCTGTAAATGTAATTACAGGCAGTGGTTTTACAGTTACATAAGCAGTATTGGTGGCGGTACAACCATAAGCAGAGACTGTCAGCGCATATTCTCCACTTGTTGTAGGATGGATGGTAGCACTCGAGGCTCCGTTACTCCAACTATAGTTATATGAAGAAGATCCAGAAGCTGTGGCGGTGACATTGATGGTTTCACCCGCACATGCAGAATAGATGTTGCTTGAAGAACCAGTTCCATTCAGAGAAACGGAAATAGCCGGGTGAAGATTCGTGAAGTTTATAGTATAAGTAAATGTAGAACCATCATTATGTGTTACCACGATTGTAGCATGGGGTGTGGCAATGGTAGCCTGATCGATTACGATACTTGAAATATGTTCTGATTTAGCCGTTGCTGCCACTTGAGGAATATCAGCATCGCTTGAACAACAGACTAACGTGGTATAATTGGCTGAAGTAGAACCGCTATTGAAAAGAGCTGTAGGGCTTCCATCCGAAGAGGAATAGGTACGCGTAGGCTCGTGAGTGGCAAACTCAGCCGCATTGAAAGAAGAGAGCATTGAAGACTGGCTTGAGTCTCCGATGGACAAGCTACTCAACCCTTTATCATAGATAAAATACAGGTCATCCATTATAAATTCATGACCATCAGATCCTGACCCTGCAGATTGGCTTGTCGAAGGAGATGCCAACAAATATTGTGGTCTTGAAATAGTAGAAGGGTTATTATCCCCGTTATAGGGATAATTTGAAGTATTATAGGTTAATCCGCCAACCCCTCTGCTCCATGTTCCATTAGATGTAGCAAAATGAGGTGTTGCCTGGAAAATTATCTTGTTAGTAGGATCCAAATCTCCATTTGCCTTATCATAAAAGGGCAATTCTTGATGGGCAAAGACTTTAATCATTGGCTTTATGGACGAACTAGTCCAGTTGGTCTGATAATACAATGATAGTGAATCAGGGCATCCTACAAATTCAAAATAAAAATGGCCATTACCAAAAGATTGATATGCTGATGCAGTACTTCCATTATAATCATAATTGTAGTTGTCAGAAGAGGATGGATTTAATTTATTTCCAACCTTAGTCCTTCCTGTAGTCATAGTACCATTAGCCTTAACAGTAAGCACAGTTTCAACAAAAAGACCAATAGAATGGCTTCCACTATGGACCTTAGCTGCATTCGATGTTGCTGAATATCTGTTGTGATGATTAGCCTTAGCTGTATTGGCACCTAGTCCACTTATTTCCACTTCATCAAAAGTGTGCCAATATGTTGGCACATATTTATAATCCGTGCCTGTACCACTCGGTGCACTAGAATGATAATCCCAATGTTCAAATCCCGGATTAGGAAATTGGGTATTAGTGCCATTTGGCGTTTGAGCCATTACCGTGCTTGCTGTTAGTAACAGCAGCGCACTTAAAAGAGTTAACGTCTTTCTCATAGGTATAGATTTTATTTTATTATCAAAAGATGTAAATATTGCCATATCAGTAAATTATGAGTTTTATTATCTGTGATTTTGAGTTGAAATTTGGTTTGGCATTGTCATTAAAAAAAACGCGGCAAAAATACACTTATATTTCAAACAAAACACCCTTGTTGATAAAAATCGATAAATTTTTCTTTTGATACTCAATAATTTACATTTCTTAATAAATGTTAATGACGTAAAAATGGGATAATCAATGATATGCGGGGAGGGCGAAAAAACAACGATATTCCAGGCCACCAATACCTGCAGGCCGATTGGCCTGCAGGAGCTTCCGAATGGAAAAGATTATCTACATTTTTTATGAGACAGAAATCCGAAACAATGACGTAAACATTCCATATTGACGAGGCTTCGCAGGCCTTTAGGTCTGCGGGTACCGGTAGGATATTGCGGGTATTTATTTTTACATTTTATTGTTAAAATATTGATTTTCAAATATTTATACAATAATACGAGAATTATATCGTTTAATAAATATTTAAAATAATATTATAATTAATTAAATAGCTAAAAATATGGGTAATAATTACATTCAAATCCACATCCAAACGGTCTTTGCTGTAAAGAATCGAGAAGCTCTCATCGCCAAGGAATGGCGTGACGAATTGTACAAATATTTGAACACTATCATCAAAGACCAGGGGCATAAACCATTGGCGATAGGTGGAACGGACAATCACATCCACATATTTTTTGGATTAAATCCCGCCCAATCATTATCATCGTTAGTTCTACGCCTAAAACGCGAAAGCTCGGAATGGATCAACCGCAAAGGGTTTACAAAAAAAAGATTCGAATGGCAAAAAGGATATGGAGGGTTCTCCTATACCAAAAAACTTGTTCCAATCGTAATTCGATATATCCTAAACCAAGAAAAACATCATCAACGCAAATCATTTAGAGAGGAATATTTGGATATATTACGGAAAAATGAGATTGAATACAACGAAAAATACATTTTTGACGATGTCAAATGAAAATTTAATTTAATTAATCCACCATTACCCGCAGACCTACCGGCCTGCGAAACAATCGCGCATCATCTCACCACCCTACCAATACCTGCAGACCTATCGGCCTGCAGGAGCTTCCGAATGGAAAAGATTTTCGACATTTTTCTCTGAGATAGGAATCCGGAACAATGACGCAAACATTCCATATTGACGAGTCACCGCAGGCCGATAGGTCTGCGGGTACCGGTAGATCATGGGCACACGGGACACATTTTCGCAGGCCGGTAGGTCTGCGGGTAATCCAACACGATGACGAACACCTCCACCAATTGACGAGCCACCGCAGGCCTTTGGGTCTGCGGGTACCGGTAGATCATAGGCACACGGGACACATTTTCGCAGGCCGGTAGGTCTGCGGGTAATCCAACACAACAACAGACACCTCCACCAATTGACGAGCCACCGCAGGCCTTTAGGTCTGCGGATATATATAAAAGCGCCAGGCTTTGCAACCTGGCGCTATATATAAATATGGTATATACGGATTAGCAATCCACGATGGTGCACCAACCGTATTTGTCTTCGATCTCACCATATTGGATGCCCATGAGGATCTCACGCATCTTGATGGACCAAGGACCGGGTTTGCCGTCTTTAGAGATGACATACTCTTTACCAGTTGCACGGTCTTGGATCTTGTGGATCGGGGAGATGACAGCAGCAGTACCGCAGGCACCAGCCTCTTCGAAAGTACCGATCTCATCCAATTTGATGTGACGTCTCTCAACCACGAGGCCGAGGTCGGCAGCGATGGTGGTCAAGCTCTTGTTAGTGATAGAAGGCAGGATGGAGCCGGAGTCCGGAGTCACATACTTGCCGTCCTTAATACCGAAGAAGTTAGCAGGACCAGCCTCATCGATGTAGGTCTTCGTCTTGGCATCTGCGAAGATGGAAGCGCTGAAGCCCTCTTTGTGAGCACGTTCGCCGGCACGTAAGGAAGCAGCATAGTTACCACCAACCTTAACATGGCCAGTACCCAGTGGAGCAGCACGGTCATAATCCAAAGCGATCTGCATATTGGTCGGTTTGAAGCCCTCTTTGAAGTACGGGCCAACAGGCATTACAAACACGATGAAGAGATACTCGTCAGCGGGTTTCACACCGATGGTAGGACCAGTACCGATCAAAAGCGGACGGATATAGAGAGAACCTTCTGTGCCATAAGGAGGAATATAGTCAGCGTTAGCTTTGATTACCATCTCCAATGCATCAAAGAAAAGTTTCTCAGGAATGGGGGCCAACATGATGGTGTCAGCAGAGTTGTTGAGACGTTTCCAGTTCTCGTCCCAACGGAACAAACGTACTTTACCGTCTTTGCCTCTGAAGGCTTTCATACCTTCAAAAGCCTCCTGACCGTAGTGCAGACAGGATGCAGCCATGTGCATCGGGATGTATTCGTCAGAGGTAAGTTCCAATTTTCCCCATTCGCCGTTTCTAAAATAGCAGCGAACATTGTAATCGGTTTTCACATAACCGAAAGAAAGGTTTTTCCATTCAATGTTTTTCATTACAAAAGATTTTTTATAATAGTTTTGATTATAATTGTAATAAACTAAAAGTTTTAAATTTCTTCAACTTGTCGCGACCCTTGAGGGCACTGAGTTCCATGAGAAAGAGTAGATTGATTTCTGCAGGTTGGAAATGCTCCACCAGCTTGACGGCAGCGTTCATAGAACCGCCGGTGGCAAGTACATCATCTACGAGCAGAAGTCGTTTGCCAGTCGGCATAGCATCCTTATGAATCTCGACGGTTGCGGTGCCATATTCAAGACTATAGGTCTCACGATACGTCTCTGCCGGCAGTTTACCCTTCTTGCGCACAGGGACAAAAGGAATGCCGAGCTCGTAAGAGAGCACGGGACCAAAGAAAAAGCCGCGAGACTCCAAGGCCACAATGACCTCGGGTTTCACCTCACGAGCTATCTTGATCATCTCATCCATCACCTCACGATAGGCCTCTCTATCGTTCATCATAGTGGTGATATCGTAAAATTTTATCCCTGGCGTTGGGAAATCGTCAATAGTACGAATTTTCGTTTTTTCAAACTGCATACAATCTCTTTTTATAAGGCGGGCAAAGATACGATTTTTTTTTTATTTTTGCACCTCGTTTAGAATAAATCAACACAAAAACACAACGATATGAGTATTACAAAATTAGATCAGATTGTTGACTTGGTTAAGTCAAAACCCAGAAAAAGATTAGTAGCTGCTTACGCCAACGATGAACACACCATTGACGCTGTCAACGCAGCTGTGGACATGGGCGTGGTAGACGCTACGCTGGTAGGTGACGAAGAGACCATCAAGCAGGTGTGTGCCAAGTTAGGCATCGACGCCGGCAAGTTCCACATCGTACATGAGCCGGTTGACACAAAAGCCGCCGCTCTTTGCTGCGACCTGATCAACAACAAAGAGGGTGACATCCTGATGAAGGGTCTGCTCTCCACCGACAAATATATGCGCGCCATCCTGAACAAGGAGAGAGGTTTGTGCCCGCCTAAGGCTACCCTTTCCCACGTCGCTGTTATCGAGAACCCGAGCTACCACAAGTTGTTGGTTGTCAGCGATGCAGCTATCATCCCGCTGCCTGAGCTGAAACAGAAACAAGACATCCTCAAATATTTAGTCAGCATTGCAAAGGCTATGGGCAATGAGCTTCCTAAGGTTGCCGTTATCGCCGCCACCGAGCAGATGCTCGCCGGCATGCCTGCTTGTGTAGACGCCGCTATCCTCGCCACCATGGCCAAACGCGGCCAATTCGGCAAGGTCAACGTGGACGGTCCGCTTTCCCTCGATATCGCTATCGACAAGGAGACTGCCGAAATCAAGAAACTCGACAGCGAAGTGGCTGGCGACGCCGACTGTCTGCTCTTCCCCAACATCGAGAGCGGCAACGTATTCTACAAATGCTGTACCAAATTCAACAAGGCTGAAATCGGTGCCATGCTGATGGGTGCCAAGGTTCCGTGCGTCCTCACCTCCCGCGGCGACAGCGCCAAGACCAAACTCTACTCCATCTCCCTGGCTGCCCTCATGGCAAAATAAACTATTAACTCTGATTCAAAATGGATTTATCCTTACTGGTAGACCTCAGCTTCATCAACTTCCGGTTCATTGACGTACTGGACATTCTCATCGTAGCCGTCATCTTCTTTGAGCTCTACAAGCTCACGAAGGGAACTGCAGCGGTGAAAATGTTCTGGATCATTTTTTTCTTCTATGTGATCTGGAAACTGGTAGGATATTTCCACTTCACCCTTCTCTCAGGTCTTATTGGAGAGATTATCAGCGTGGGTATTATTGCCTTGTTGATTATCTTTCAACCTGAAATACGCAAGTTTCTCCTATTCCTTGGCAACGGCAAATTCCTGAAGTTCTTTACCAGCAAATTTGCGAGACAGGATGACTTCAATGCCTTCTCCAACGAGATTTTGGCCGTGCAAGAGGCCTGTGCCCACATGTCTAAAACCAAGACAGGTGCGCTCATCATCTTTGCCCGCCAGACTCCCCTGGACGACTTCCTTCAGACTGGCGAGGTCCTTGATGCCTATCCGTCCAACGAACTATTGGAGAACATCTTCTTCAAGAATAGTCCACTGCACGACGGTGCTGTTATCATCAAAGACCACCGCGTGGCTGCTGCCCGTTGTATCCTGCCCGTTTCCAAAAACCCTGACCTGCCCCAAGAGGTTGGCCTTCGCCACCGCTCGGCACTGGGTTCTACAGAAATGACCGATGCCATCGCTGTCATCGTTTCTGAGCAGACAGGCACCATCTCTGTTTGCCAAGACGGCAAGTTGGAACGCAACCTTACCCCCGTGGAACTGCGCCAGATGTTGATTGTGAACTTGACGAAAGATTAATACAGTATCACACACCTGTAGAGACGTTCCATGGAACGTCTCTACAGGGAAAAAACCTCTACGAGGTTCAATAAACAAAACATGGATAGAGACATCATCTCTATCCATGTTTTATAACATGTTGACCACGCAACAGCACTATGTGATGGAGATATCATTTTGCTTTCAACACGAATGGTCGATGTGCACATCGACCCTACAATGTGTCGGTTTAGTCTCAAATAATATTGCCAAATAAACAAAGAGACGTTCCATGGAACGTCTCTACAAAGTGACCACGCACTAAAAAAACTGATAACTGAAAACTGAAAGCCTATAACTGATAACCGACCCGTCTATCACCGTCGGAGACGTGCTATAGCGCGTATCTACAAAGTGACTCCGCACTTTAACTGTCAACTATCAACTGTCAACTATCAACTACATAAAGTGTTCCTCCACCCACTGGGCAATCTCCACAGCGTTGGTGGCGGCACCTTTGCGCAGGTTGTCGGCAACGACCCAAAGATTCAGTGTCTTGGGTTGACTCTCGTCGCGGCGGACACGCCCTACGAAGACCTCATCCTTGCCCTCAGCAAAGAGCGGCATCGGATAGATGTTGTTGGCGGGGTCGTCTTGCAGAACCACACCGGGCATTTCCTCGAGCAGACTACGCACCTCCTGAATGTCGAATTCCTCGTAGAACTCTACATTGACAGCCTCTGAATGACCGCCAGTTACAGGGACACGCACAACGGTAGCGGTGACAGCAATTTCAGGATCGCGAAGAATCTTACGGGTCTCGTTCACAAGTTTCATCTCCTCAGTGGTGTAGCCGTTTTCCTCAAAGGAACCACCGTGCGGGAAGAGGTTCATGTCAATCTGATAGGGATATACTTTATCAGCCTCGAGGCCAGCACGCTCATCCTGCAACTGCTTCACGGCTTTCATGCCTGTGCCGGTGATAGATTGATACGTGGAGACGACGAGTCTCTTGATTCTGTAACGTTTGTGCAACGGAGCAAGTGCCATCACCATCTGAATAGTAGAGCAGTTGGGATTGGCAATGATCTTGTCGTTAGCGGTAATTACGTCTCCGTTGATTTCAGGCACCACTAGCGGTTTGTCAGGATCGCTGCGCCAGGCGGAGGAGTTGTCCACCACCACCGTGCCAACCTCCGCAAAGAGAGGTGCATACTGCAACGAAGGACCGCTACCAGCTGAGAAGATGGCAATGTCAGGGTGCTGCGCGATGGCATCCTCCACGGAGACCACCTTAAAGCTCTTGCCGGCGAACTCCACCTCTTTGCCCACTGAACGTGACGAGGCTGCCGGAATAAATTCACAATTACCGTATCCTCTCTCTTCCAAGACTTTACGCATTACGCCACCTACTAATCCCGTGGCACCGACTAAAGCTATTTTCATAATTTTAATTATTTTTTAAAAGTTATCAACAATCTCTTGACTTTTGACCGCAAAGATACTATTTTTGCTGAACATTATGAAAACAAAACATAAAGTTATGAACAACAAAATTGGAATCTTCAGATGGTTCGTTTTTACCATTGTATCAGCATTTTACCTCACCATTTCGGGACAAGTCGGGCGCTATGACGTGATCATCAGCGAAATCATGGCAGACCCAACGCCGACAGTCGGGCTACCTGCAGTGGAATATTTGGAATTACACAACCGGACAGACGAGGCTTGTCTGCTGGTTGGATGCACTTTACGATTAGGGAACACCGCCAAGGCGCTACCGGCCATCAGCATCGACAGCGGAGGATATGTCTTGGTGATAGCTGAGAAGAATCGCGAATTGCTGGAGCCGTTAGGCGTCGACATTTACACTCTCTCATCATTGAGTATCACCGATGGCGGGACGCAGTTGATTTTGTCAGATGCCAACGGGGAAATCCTTCACTCCGTAGCTTTCCGAAAACGATGGCATCAGGAAGTCATCAAGCAGGAGGGTGGCTGGGCTCTGGAGATGAGAGATGATAGGCAGCCATGGTTGGAGGAGGAGGGCTGGGCCTCTTCGGTGGACCCGTCGGGCGGTACCCCAGGACGAGCGAACTCACTGGAACCGTTGCCGCCCGACGTGACGCCACCAGCGCTATGGCGAACTACGATGCTCGACAGTCTCACATTGCGCTTGTGGTGCACCGAGCCATTGCACCCTCCCATAGAGAATGGCGCCGAACTTTTCCAGATAACGCCCAATATCGGAATCGACGGAGTCTCGGAGGTGCCGCCAACGTTCACGGGCCTGGATCTGCATCTTGCGGCGGCACCGGAAGAGGGTACATCTTACCGATTGGAAGTCATCGGCCCCCTACCCGACTGCGCTGGCAATCCTATTCCTGTCGGCAGTGGATTAGATTGGGGAATAGCATCGCAACCAGAATATAACGATTTAGTCATCAATGAGATCCTTACGCACCCTTTTGACGGCACTGATGCTGACTTCGTAGAGATTTATAACCGTTCGGATCAAATCATCGACCTCAATAGCGTCAAGATTGGCAGCGGTGGCGACACGTTGCCCGAAAAGGCGGCTGTAGCGGTAAGCAGCGGAATGCAGTTGTTACCAGAGCATTATGCAGTGCTTTGCAAAGACCGGCGAGCCACCTTGTCACAATACACCTGCCAAGATCCGTTTGCGCTCATCCAATGCGACTCGCTGCCCGCCTATGCGAACATGACAGGAATTGTCTTCCTTACCGACTACAGTCTGCGCAGCATAGACTGCCTTGCCTACGACGAAGAGATGCACTACGGGAGACTCAACAGCACCGAAGGAGTCAGTTTGGAGCGTCTAGACCCAGAGCGGGCAACACAGGACGACGGCAATTGGCATTCAGCCGCAGAAAGCGCTGGTTTTGCGACTCCCGGATACATCAATTCTCAACATATCAACGATATTCCCGATGGAGAATTAAGTGTCGCACCAGAGGTCATCTCTCCCGACAATGACGGGTTCGAAGACTACGCGTTGATTAGTCTAAAACTACCTAATCCTGAATGCCGAGTCAGCATACAACTTTTTGATGAGAATGGCATTCCGATATGCCATTTGGCAAACAATGAGCTATGCGGATCGGAAGCTCTATTCCGTTGGGATGGCGAAGACGACCAGAGACGGAAAGTGCCTAGAGGCCTATACATCATTGACGCGAGATGGTGGAATCTGGAAGGAAAGCCAGGGCACAAACGAAAAGTGGTGGCGGTGCACAACTGAACAAATTTTGTTGTACTTTTGCCGCCGCTGAATATGAAAGTGACCTTATTGGGTACCGGAACATCGCAGGGAGTACCTGTTGTGGGCTGTCAGTGCGCGGTTTGCCACTCTGACGACACACGGGATCATCGTCTGCGCACAGCGGCTTTTATAGAGGTTGACGGCGTCAACATTCTATTGGATGCCGGTCCAGACCTGCGCATGCAGCTCTTGCGGGAAAACATCACTCACGTAGACGCTGTACTGATAACGCATGAGCACAAAGACCATCTTGCTGGATTAGACGACATCAGGCCCATCTATTTCATGATGAAGGAGCCCATGCAGATCTACGCGATGCCGCGTGTCTTAAAAGTCATTCGCAAAGATTTCGACTACGCATTCAAGCAGAACCCCTACCCTGGCGCTCCAGCTTTCACCTTACATCCGGTATATGACGACCCTTTCCAAGTTAAAGGTATCGAGATAACGCCAATTCACGTGCGGCATCTCACCCTCCCCATTTTAGGTTATCGAATACAAGACATGGCCTACATCACGGATGGCAGTTTCATCTCTGAAACAGAGTTGCAGAAACTCAAAGGACTGAAACTTCTGGTTATTAACGCATTGAGAATCAAGGAGCATTACTCACACTTCAACCTCCAACAGGCCTTAGCTATTATCGAACGACTACAGCCCGAGCAGGCGACCATCACCCATATCTCCCACGAGATGGGACTTTATGCCGAAACCAGCCAATTACTACCAAAAAATGTACAGCTAGGATATGATGGACTTTCCTTTGAAATCACAAAAAATGAGTAGTGATAACAAAAGAAAAAAATCGTATATTTGCAGCCGACATTTTTTTTTGCTTAAAAACAACAACTAATCAATTTTATAAATTCTAAAACACATTTAATTATGGCATTTAAAGGAGCTTTAATCATTGACACGGAAAAGTGTAAAGGTTGTGGCGTCTGCATCACAGGCTGTCCGAACCAGTGCATCGCACTTTCCAAACACGTAAATGCGAAAGGTTACAATTACCTTGAGATGGTGAAAGAAGACAGCTGCATTGGTTGTGCCAGCTGCGCAGTCATCTGTCCTGATGGCGTCATCGAGGTTTATCGCGCAAAGGAGTAACCGTCAACATTTCCCAAGAATTAACGAATTAACTAATTAAAACAACAAAACAACTTAGTAAAATGGCAAAAG
This sequence comes from Bacteroidales bacterium, assembly GCA_024686335.1. Classification (GTDB taxonomy): domain Bacteria; phylum Bacteroidota; class Bacteroidia; order Bacteroidales; family WCHB1-69; genus F23-D06. The sequence goes on from JAILCI010000061.1 coordinate 23,157, forward strand.
AATTAAAATTAATGAAGGGTAATCAAGCCATTGCCGAGGCTGCCATCCGCTGTGGTTGCGACGGATATTTCGGATATCCTATCACTCCGCAGAGTGAGGTTCTGGAGCATCTGATGGCTGAAAGACCATATTTGACAACTGGCATGGTTGTTCTTCAAGCCGAAAGTGAATTAGCATCCATCAACATGGTGTATGCCGGTGCTGCTGCTGGTAAGCGCGTCATGACCTCATCCTCATCTCCTGGTTTTTCCTTGATGCAGGAAGGTCTTTCCTATATCGCTGGCGCTGAGCTGCCCGCATTGTGTGTCAATGTCGTTCGTGGCGGCCCAGGTCTGGGTACCATCCAACCTTCTCAATCCGACTATTTCCAGACCACCAAGGGTGGCGGTCATGGTGACTATCGTCTGATCACCCTCGCCCCTGCTTCCGTACAAGAAATGTATGACTTCGTGGAACTGGGCTTTGACTTGGCTTTCAAATATCGTAACCCCGTTGCCATCCTTTCTGACGGTGTCATCGGTCAGGTTATGGAGAAAGTCATGGTAGACGACTACAAACCGCGCTGGACGGATGAATATATTGAAAAAACTTGTCCTTGGGCTGCCACAGGTCATCGCTCCACGGGCAAACACAGAATCGTGACTTCTCTTGAGCTCGAAGCTCTGAAACAGGAAGCCATCAACGACAGAATCCAAGCTAAATACAGAAAATGCGAAGAGGAAGACGCTCGTTACGAAGCTATCCAATGTGACGATGCTGAATATCTGTTCGTAGCATACGGCTCTGCTGCTCGTATCTGTATGAAGGCTATAGAGTTGGCTCGCGCAGAGGGCATCAAGGTCGGTTTGGTTCGTCCGATCACCTTGTGGCCGTTCCCGACCAAAGCTGTCGCCGAGATTGGCGGTCGCATGAAGAAGATCCTCAGCGTTGAAATGAACGCCGGACAGATGATCGAAGACGTTAAGTTGGCAGTGGACTGCAAGATCCCTGTTGAGCACTTCGGCCGTTACGGTGGTGTCATCCCGACTCCTGCAGAGATCCTCGAGGCTTTGAAAAAAATGGTTAAATAATTTAAAGAACTTGAAATTATGACAAGAGAAGATATAATCAAACCCGAAAACTTAGTGTACAAACGCACTCCGGTTCTCACGGATGCCACGATGCACTATTGCCCAGGCTGCGGTCACGGTGTGGTACACAGAATCATCGCCGAGGTTATCGAAGAGATGGGTATCCAGAATAATGTCATCGGTATTTCCCCTGTGGGTTGTTCCGTATTGGCATACAACTATTTTGATGTTGACTTTGTAGAGGCTGCCCATGGTCGTGCTCCTGCCTGCGCCTCCGCTATCAAACGTCTTCGTCCGGAGACCTTCGTATTCTCCTATCAAGGTGACGGCGACTTGGCATCCATCGGCTGCGCCGAGGTTATGCACGCCTGCAACCGTGGTGAGAACATCACGATGATCTTCATCAACAACGGTATCTATGGTATGACCGGCGGTCAGATGGCTCCTACTACCCTCGAAGGTATGGAGACTGTCACCTGTCCTTACGGCCGTGATCCTGAGATCATGGGACACACCATGCGCCTCACCGAGATGCTGGCCCAGCTGCCCGGCACCTACTACGTGACCCGCCAGGCTGTCTATACCCCCGCCCTCGCTAGAAAGTGCAAGAAAGCCATCCGCACCGCCTTCGAGAACCAAAAACTCAACAAAGGCGTCTCCTTCGTAGAGGTAACCTCCAACTGTAACTCAGGTTGGAAAATGACCCCTGTACAAGCCAACAAGTGGATGGAAGAGAACACTCTTAAGTTCTTCCCGCTCGGCGATATGAAGGTGGAAGGCAAGTTCGACCCGAAATTCATCGAACGCGTAGGTACATTTGATCAACCCAATGAGACCATCTTCTCATTGAGAAAAAAATAATCCTTAAAATCACAAAGAAAATGACAGAAGAAATAATTATAGCAGGCTTCGGCGGTCAAGGTGTACTCTCCATGGGTAAGATCCTGGCTTACGCCGGCATTATGCAAGACAAGGAAGTCAGCTGGCTTCCTTCCTATGGTCCTGAAATGCGTGGTGGTACCTCCAACGTTACCGTTATCATTAGCGACGAGCGTATCTGCTCTCCCTATCTTAACCAGTTCGACACCGCCATCATCCTGAACCAACAGTCCATGGACAAGTTCGAATCATCCGTGAAACCTGGCGGTCTTTTGATCTATGACCCCAACGGTATCTCTCACCACCCCACCCGTAAAGACATCAACATCTATCAGGTGGCCGCTGCCGACAAGGCTAACGAACTTGGTATCGCTAAGCTGTTCAACATGATCGTCCTTGGCGGTTTCCTCAAAGTGAAACCCCTCGTAACTCCTGAAATGTTACATAAAGGTCTGGAGAAGTCTCTTCCTGAACGTCACCACCACCTCATCCCGAAGAATGAGGAGGCTGTAGAGATCGGTAAGACCATCCTCAAACCTTATCATACATTATAATTTACAAACTATACCCGGAGAGAAAATCTCTCCGGGTATTTTTATCTTTAAAAACCTAAAACTATGGGCACAAAGAAACTTTACTTAAGCCAAACAGACAAGAAGATTGCAGGCGTATGCGGTGGCATCGCCGAATACCTGGATGTTGACCCCACTGTGGTTAGGATTATCTTCCTAGTCGCCCTTATATGTGGCTCTTTCGGATTCTGGGCATATATCATTGTCTGGATCGCAGCCCCTCCAAAACCACAAGATGATATCACGACTGATATCCCTGACAGCGGGTTTTCCAACGACTAGAGGAGATAATAGTTGATAGTTGATAGTTGATAGTTGATAGTTGACAGTTGTCAGTTATTTTATTAGTTAAAGTGCTGGGGCACGATGTAGAGACGTTCCATGGAACGTCTTTTTTGTTTTGAGCATCCATTAATTTAATAATTTAATAATTTAATAGCTTAATAGCCCCATAATCCCCTTCCGCGGTGGCACAACTCGTACTTCGGGGCAAATAATTCCCGCACCGCGGTATTGGGTTGGGCACATTCTCCCCTACCAGGCTTTCGGGCCTTACGGCCCTTGGGGATCCCGATGGGCACGAGCTACAGGGATGGAACCTCTACGAGGTTCAGTTCGTTTGTGGAAGTCAACGCGCAACTCTCAAACTGCGGGGACGCGTCTTTACCAAACTGCGAGGACGCAGTTTGCCCCGTAAGAGGACGCAGTTCGCTCCGTAACCCAAACTGCGGGGACGCGTCTTTACCAAACTGCGGGGACGCAGTTTGCTCCATGCAAGGACGCAGTTTGCTCCGGGGACGCAGTTCTCCCCGTGGCATTCATTTCAACAATTAAACGATTAAACAATTAAACAAAATAATTTGTACAACACCCCTTTGAAATTTTGAAACTCTTACATTTTTTTGTATTTTTGTCGCTTTGTTTTTGATTAATCAATAAGCTAAAAATCAATATGAAAGAACAAGAAGAATCCTTTGTGGAGAACACTGACGAGATCAAACTACCGGATAACGCGTACCGGGAGTTAAAGGACGGGGAAACCTACAAACCCATTCTTTTGGGTGAAAAGAAATACCCCGAATTGAATGCCTGGACCATCATCTGGGGTATCATCATGGCAGTTATCTTCTCGGCTGCCACAGCCTATTCCGGACTACGTTTCGGACAGGTCTTCGAGGCTGCCATCCCGATTGCCATCATTGCTGTCGGCGTTTCCACGTTAGCCAAGCGCAAAAGTCCGCTATCAGAGAACGTACTGATCCAATCCATCGGTGCCAGTTCTGGCGTTATTGTCGCTGGTGCTATCTTCACCCTGCCGGCCATCTACATCATCAAAGAGACCAATCCGACTTTAGGTGCTGAGATTCAGGTCAACTTCTGGCAGATATTCCTTTCATCTCTATTTGGCGGTTTCCTGGGAATTCTTTTCTTGATTCCTTTCCGTAAATATTTCGTCTCCGACATGCACGGCAAGTATCCGTTCCCGGAGGCTACCGCCACCACAGAGATCATAGTCTCTGGTGCTAAAGGTGGCAACCAAGCTAAACTCTTGCTCATCAGCGGTCTTATCGGCGGTCTTTATGACTTTCTGATGACGACCTTCCATTTCTGGGCTGACACCATCTCCTCGCGCATGTGCGCAGCTGGTGAAAATCTGGCCATGAATCATAAGTTCGTCTTTAAGATGAGTGCCGAATCCATCCTCTTAGGTACCGGTTACCTGATTGGTCTCAAATACGCCGCCATCATTTGCGCCGGCTCCGCACTCTCCTGGTGGGTTATCGTTCCGCTGCTAGGTCAATACGGCGTAGCTCCCGACATGACTCCCATGAGTACAATGGATCCCGACTTCATCTTCTCCAACTATGTACGCTACATTGGCATCGGCGGTATCGCTATGGCCGGCATCCTTGGTGTCATGAAGTCCGCTGGTGTCATCAAGAAATCTCTATCCGTAGCCTTCAAGGCCGGCAAACAGGGAGGTGCTGATGCTCAGACCTTGCGCACACAACGTGATATCCCGATGAAGATCATCCTCATCGGCTTTGTCGTTATCATTGCCCTCATGACCATCTTCTTCTTCGTAGGCGGTATGGAGATGAACCTCACCCAGGTCATCGTTGGTCTGTTAGTTGTCTTCCTCTTCGCTTTCCTCTTCACCACCGTGGCCGCCACAGCTATCGCAACGGTAGGTACCAACCCCGTTTCCGGTATGACCATGATGACGCTGATTCTCTCCTCCTTCATCCTCTCTGCTGTAGGCTTGAAGGGTGGCACCGGCATCATCACCGCACTGGTTGTCGGTGGTATCGTCTGCTCCGCATTGGCTATGGCCGGCGGTTTCATCACCGACCTTAAGATTGGTTACTGGATTGGCACATCACCATATAAACAAGAGGCATTCAAGTTCGTAGGCACTTTGGTTTCCGCACTCACAGTCGGTGCAGTCATCATGTTATTGTCCAAGACTTACGGTTATACTGGCGAAGGTGCCTTGGTAGCACCTCAAGCCAACGCCATGGCTGCCATCATCGAGCCGCTTATGTTTGGCGGTCAGACTCCTTGGTTGCTTTACATCATTGGCGCCATCCTCGCTATCCTCTTGGATGTCATCGGCGTTCCCGCACTTGCCTTCTCTTTAGGTATGTTCATCCCCTTGCAACTCAACCTGCCGTTACTGGTTGGCGGTTTCTTAGCATGGCTCATCAAGACCCGTAGCGAAGATGCTGAACTAAACAAGGCACGCAGTGAAAAGGGCACCCTGTTAGCTTCCGGTCTGTTGGCTGGCGGCGCCATCATGGGTATTGTCAGCGCTATCCTCAAATACGCCGGTGTAGAACCAACTTTCATGAACAACTATATCGGCACTCCCACTTTCAACATCCTCGCTATCGTGATGTTCGTGGCACTGTGCTGCTACCTCGTCTTCCACTCCCTCAGCGCCAAGAAGAACATTATTCAACAATAGTAAACCATTATTATTCACCATATTAACACTAAAAAACTATGCATATAGCCGTCGCAGGAAACATCGGTTCCGGTAAGACCACCCTCACCAACATGCTGGCCAAACACTATGGCTGGGATGCCCTGTATGAAAGCGTGGACGACAATCCCTATCTGGCCAGCTTCTACCAAGACATGCAACGCTGGTCTTTCAACATACAGATCTATTTTCTCAACAGCCGATTCCGTCAGGTCATCGACATCCGCAAGCGCAAAAAGAGCGTCATCCAAGACCGTACCATTTATGAGGATGCATACATCTTCGCTCCCAACTTACACGACATGGACTTGATGGCCACCCGCGACTTTGAGAACTACCAATCACTCTTTGAGTTGATGAAACAGTTCCTTATGCCGCCAGATCTTCTTATCTACTTAAAAGCTGATATCCCAACGCTCATCACCCAGATAGGAAAGCGTGGACGTGCCTATGAGGACACCATCCGATACTCTTACCTGGAGAACCTTAACGAACGCTACAACAAGTGGATTGACAACTACAAAGATGGCAAGTTGCTCATCGTAGACGTCAACACCACAAAATTTGCTGAGCGTCCGGAAGATTTCGGAAGCGTAATTGAGAAAATCGACGCTGAGTTGTTCGGTTTATTTCAGTAGACAATGAAATTCATAGGCATCATACCGGCGAGATATGCCTCCACTCGGTTTCCTGGTAAGCCATTGGCAATCATTCATGGGAAACCAATGATTCAGGTAGTCTACGAACGCGTGGCTGCATCCGAGTTATCTGACGTGATTGTTGCAACGGACCACCCACTCATCCAGGGGTGTGTGCTCGACTTTGGCGGAAGGGTCGTGATGACATCACCTGATCATCCCTCAGGCACCGACCGTTGTGGCGAGGTGGCCTCCACCCTACCCTTGAACGACGAAGATGTTATTTTAAACATCCAAGGCGACGAGCCAGGCATCAGCGATAAGGAAATTCACCTTTTGGCTGGGCTCTTTAAAAATCCGGACGTTCAACTCGCCACCTTGGTAAAGCCATTCATTGATGAAGAGAGAGCCAACAACCCAAATGTTGTCAAAGCAGTTTTGGCAAACGATGGACGCGTGCTCTACTTCAGCCGGCATGCCATTCCCTTCCAACGTGATCCAAGTGCGGAACCCATCACGCATTATCAACATCTCGGAATCTATGCCTATCGATTTAAAACGCTGAAAGCCATTACCAAACTAAAACCCTCGACACTGGAAACAACTGAAAAACTGGAACAGTTGCGCTGGTTACAGAATGGCTATGACATCTACGCCGCGACCTGCGATTACCAAGGTATTGGCATCGACACGCCTGAAGACTTGGAACGTTACAACAAACTAAACCCGACAACCTAAACATCAACATCTTTATGATACATTATATCACCAAAGCCCTGCAAGAGAACGACTCCGTATATGTCAATGACTTGGGTACCTTCACCAAGCATTATGTTTCTGCGCGCATTGACGGAAACACACTACACGCACCGCACTACGAAGTCACTCTAGACACGAACATTGACCATGAAGAGATTGTCTTCACCAATCTGGTCTGCCGAGAACGCCAGTGTCTACTCACACAGGCAAACTCAGAAATCTTGCAATGGGTTGACGAGTTAAAACAGGCATTGAACAATAATAAAAGCGTCACCTTTGAGGACTTTGGCACCTTCTCTCTCATCAAGGGGGACATCCACTTTGATAGTGAATTAATAGACGGTCTCAATATTGAGTTTGAAGGCATGGAAGATCTATCACTAGTTCCTGGCGCGACTATCCCTGTTGAAGAAGGACCCGAAGTTGAAGTTGAGCCGGAACCCATCACAGAGCCAAAACCGGTTGTCATTCCCGAACCTACAATCGAACCAGAACCAGTCATCGAGCCGGAACCAATTGTGATTCCTGAACCTACAGTCGAACTGGAGCCCATTACAGAGTCTGAACCTATCGTTGAGCCCGAGCCCGTAGAGAAACCCGAACCTATCGTCGAACCTGAACCCGTTGAAGAACCTGAACCAATAATTCAATACAGCCACATTGCCGAGGAAGAACCGAAGACTGAACCGGTAGTTGAACCCGAGCCGGTTATAGAACCTGAACCGATTGTTGAACCAGAACCTGTCATAGAACCTGATCCCGTCATAGAGCCAGAACCTGTTGATAATGGAAATGGATCATCTGATGACGATGGTGTTCCGGTAAAACGGAAGAGACGCATTTGGCCATGGATTCTCGTTTTATTACTCTTAGCCATTGCTGGAGTTTTAATCTATCTCCTCCGTGGACAATTAAAAGATTTAATCAACAAACTACAAAACAAGAAGGAGCCAGTCATCGAACAGATTGTAGAGTCTGAGCCCGAAGAGGCTACTCCTGTCATTCAAGAAGACACTATTGTGGAAGAAGAGACTCCTGTCATCTATACACCCGACACGCTCAAGATGTCGGCCGATCAGAAATATCCATACATACATTTCGAAGAGGGACACTTCTACGTCATTGCAGGTAGTTTCCCTAGTGAGAAAGATGCAGAGAGACATATTCGCCAAACCGGATTGGACAAATATTCACCTTCACTGGTTCTTCAAGACGGTGTCTCCAATATCCGCATTTGTATCGGAATTTTCCCAACAGAAGAAGAGGGTCTAGCCTATATCGACAGCATCAACAAACGCTACTGGGTTTTAAAATAGTTGATTTTTATGAAAAAGCATATCCCCAACACTATCACCTGTCTTAATCTAGTTTGCGGTTGTATTTCCATTATGACCTCTTTGAAAGGTAATGTAGAAACGGCCGCAATGTGGATCATTGCTGCGGCCATCTTGGACTTCTTGGACGGGTTTTCCGCTCGCATGCTCAAAGTCTCCTCACCTATCGGCAAGGAACTGGATTCCCTGTCTGATGTCGTCTCCTTTGGAGTTGCACCTGCCATGATTGTATTCGTATGGCTTAGCCGCTGTTTCTACGAGATGCCGGCCATTTTCCATGAGAGTATCCTTCGTTGGCTACCTTACACGCTATTCCTCATCCCAGCACTTTCGGCCGTACGTCTGGCAAAATTCAATATGGACGAGCGGCAGCACACCAACTTCATCGGTCTGCCCACTCCTGCCAACGCCCTTTTCCTAGCCTTTATTCCCTATGCAGCTGAGAGAGTCCCCTTCCTCAACAATTTCTGGGTAGTATGGGTATTTGCCATCGTCTTCGCCATTTTGCTGGTCAGCGAAATAAACATGATATCTCTCAAGTTCAAGAGTCTTGAATTCAAGGGAGAGAACATTGTGAGATATGTCATTTTGGGTGTGGGAATTATCCTCTTCATCATCTTCCGCTGGAGTTCATTCCCCATCATAATACTCATCTACCTGTTAACCTGTCTTATCTATCACGCTATCATTAAATATCAAACTCTATGACCTACCAATCTATAGCCCTGTTCTGCGGTTCCGCACGCGGGGAAAATCCTAATATTGCCGCCGATGCAGTAACATTCGGACGAGCCATGGTTCAAAAAGGACTGACCCTCTATTATGGAGGTGGCAGCATTGGCATTATGGGTGTTGTGGCCGATACCATGATGGAAAACGGAGGCACCGTCATCGGGGTTTCTCCCGAGTTCTTCAAAATGGGCCCTGTACTTGCCGACAATATCACCGAGATGATATACGTCAAGACCATGAGCGAGCGTAAGCAACTGCTAGAGAAACGCGCTGATGCCTTCGTCATCTTTCCTGGAGGTTTCGGGACTATGGACGAACTCTTTGAGGTCATCACAGATGCTCAACTTGGCCTGCACAAGAAACCGGTTGTCGTCTATAACGCAGAAGGCTATTACGACCACCTCAAAGCCTTGTTGGAGCACTTCACTGAGGAGGGTTTCCTAAGACCATTCCATAAAAACCTACTCTGTTTTGCCGACAGCGTAGATGGAATCTTCGAAGCTATAGATAAATACGAAAACACCAACAGCGAGAGTTGGCTCTCAAAAATCAAACACTAGTTAAAACCTAACAAACTCATAATATGCAATTTAAGGATGTCATAGTTCGACAAGAACTCAAGGATCAGCTGGTACGTCAGATCCGTGAAGGGCGCATCAGCCATGCACAACTTTTCACTTGTCAGCCCGGCAACGATGGATTCGCCCTCGCTGTGGCTATGGCGCAATACATGTGCTGCGAACACCCTACTGAGACTGACTCCTGCGGAGAATGTCCCTCTTGCAAACAGATATCCAAACTGGAATATCCCGACCTGCATATATACTTCCCCACTTGCGGCACCAAAAGCGTAAAAAGCATGGACTGCGAGTCTGCACTCTTCATGAATGACTTCCGCAAATATGTGAAATCCAATAATTTCCACATAGATTTAACTGATTGGGTTGCTATTTTAGATGGGGAGAATAAACAGCCTGCCATCAACATCCGCGACTGTGCTCAGATTCTCAATCAGAACAGTATTCGTTCCTATCAAGGTGGGTACAAAATCTATATTCTTTGGTGCGCTGATCGTCTCCGCCATGATGCAGCCCCAAAACTGCTGAAGACTCTAGAGGAGCCTGAGGAGAAGAGTCTCTTCATTCTTATCACCGATAAACCTGATCAGATGCTGAACACAATCCTCTCCCGTACCCAAGCAGTCAAATTTCCACGACTTAGCGAGGAGCAGATTGAGGAGGCTTTAATGAAAGAATTCCCCGACCTGACACCGGAGGTAGCCCAAAGACTAGCCATCCACGCAGATCACAACTACATAAAGGCCAGAAAGAGCTACCCCAGCGATGAACTTTCTGACGAGATGTTAGCCGACTTTCGCGAGTTTATGCAAAGCGCTATCTTTTATGCACAAAGACAACCGCTTGAGAGAGTTAATTATCAAGGTATCAATGAGCTAATAGAAAAAATAGCCAGCAAGAGTCGTGAGGTGCAGAAACAGTACTTCCAATTCTGGCAGGAATTGGCACGTAAATTCTTAGTAGCAAAAGCTGACAACGGAACCATTATCAAAATGACAGATGAAGAACGTCAGGTATATGACTTATTGCGGGGAGCCTTCTCCGTGAAGTTTGTCACTGACCTAAACAAGGCTTTTGACACTGCCATTTTGCATGTAGCCCGCAATAGCAACACCTCGCTGTTGTTGACAGATCTTTATTTTCGAATTGTAGATTTTTTGACGCCAAAAAGAAAATAGAATAATCTGTTTATAATACAATCTGCGAGACGCAGATTGCTCCGAAGACGCAGATTGTCATTAATCACCACATTCAACGTCTCGCAGAATATTTATTTTATCGGCAAGAGCACATATTGTATCGTCCGACGGCTAGTCTGACGCAAAAGAATTGTGCGGCCTGTAGTAATGCGACGAATAGCATCCGGTGTATAATGACGGATAGTTACCAGGGTGACTCCTTCGTTATATTTCACTCTATAGCGGTTTTGTAACTCATCGACACATTTCTGTACACGGTCCAGTTCCGTTCCTGTACAGACAGAAAAGCTTAGTGCTGAATTTTGCATCATATTAATTTTAATACGATACTTCGCAAAGAGGGTGAAAATCTCCGACAAATTTTCTTCAGCTACAAATGAGAAGTCCTTCGGGAAAAGTGTCAGCAAGGTCTGATTATCCTTCACAATAAAGGATGGAATTGTTGTAGAGAGTTTGCAATCTCCAATCATACTGCCAGGATTTTCAGGATGGAAGAAGGACTTGACAAACAATGGTATATGCTTGTTCTGTAGAGGTTTAAGGGTTTTTGGGTGGATAACAGAGGCTCCGTAATAGGAAAGCTCCAGAGCTTCCTGATAGGGAATCTCATCCAATTTAACAGCATCTGAGAATCTTTTGGGGTCAGCATTCAGCAAACCAGGGACATCTTTCCAGATTGTGACTCGCGATGCATCCAGACAATAAGCAAAGATAGCAGCCGTGTAATCTGAGCCCTCGCGACCAAGAGTGACACGCGTCTGAGCACTTGTACCCGCGATGAAACCCTGGGTAATGACGACTTTATGAGCTTGCAAGGCAGCCGGGACCGCTTGACGAATGCGAGCGGCAGTCAGCGTCCAGTCAACTTTACCCTCCCGATAAGTCATATCGGTCAGAACCAAATCACAAGCGTTAAGCCACGTATTAGCAACTCCAGATTGCTGCAGAAAATGAGAAATCAGCGTGGTGGACATCATCTCGCCAAAACTGACAAGTTGATCGTATTCATAGTCATAATGGCCACTATATGGCTGAGCCAATTTACGTTCCATGGCTGCACGCAACGATGCCATTTTGGCCTTACCCTCCCGTTCACCTGGCAGCAGTTCCTCTAAAATGCCATTATGGTATTGCATCAACTCTTCAACGAGAGCAGATGTATCCTCATGCTGGCTATAGGCTTTGAGAACGCGCTCCAAGAAGTTTGTAGTCTTGCCCATTGCTGAGATTACAACAACCAACTCTTCTCCAGCATAGAGTTGAAGAATACGTAATAGATTGCGAATTGCAGGCGCATCTTTAACTGACGCACCACCAAACTTGAAGATCTGCATTATTTCTCGTTTTTAATGACTTGTAATAAAGTTGTACCCACAACACCTAATGAGTTTTTATCAATATGTTGGATATTGTCTTGGGTCGTATGCCAAACAGGATCGAAGCCTGTACCTGTAGCTGCATCGTAGTGGATAATATCAATCATCGGAATACGCGATAGTTTATTGACATAATAATGGTCATCCGTAATCACACCGCCAGGCTGATTGATGAAATATTGACCATAGCCGAGGCTATAAGCGACTCCCCACACCTTTTGCACGATGGCAGGCGCATAATGCGTGGAGAACTGCTCCTGATAGAACTTAGGATTGGGTGAACCCACCATGTCAAGCAGAATGCCATAAGAAGCCGTATAGCCCTCTTTATGCGGGTTCTTGGCCCAATACTGGGAACCAAGACCCCACCACTCGCCATTTGGAGCGTTATCGCTCTCTCTTGGGCCATAATCCTCGGCATCATAGAGGACAATATCCACACCAACAGCGGGTTTCTGAGTCTGCAACTGACGAGCAACTTCTAAAAGAACACCCACGCCGGATGCACCATCATTAGCACCGTCAATAGCCTCCTCACGACGATTCGGAGCAGGATCATGGTCAGCGAAAGGACGGGAATCCCAATGAGAGGCCAATAATATACGATTAGCCGCCGACGCATTGATAGCACCAACTATGTTCTCAGCCGTGAACTGCTTTCCATTGTATGTCTTTGCGGTGAATGTCTGCACATAGACAGTGTCACAATATTGACGAAGAGTTTGGACAAGATAATCACGGCAGAAACTATGTGCCTTAGTGCCTAAGACTCGCGGGCCGAAATCAGTCTGTGCCTTTACAAAAGCAAAGGCAGAATCAGCATTGAATTCAGGTTTCACGATCTCCTCAGCAGCTGTATTTTCAGTTTTAGCTGGCTTATCTTTAGGATGACATGCAGTAATCAACAGAGGGATTATGAATAAAAGGAGAATGGTTCGTTTCATATTGTCAGCGCTTTATTTAAGGATGCAAAAATAACATTTTTTATAACGAAAGAGAATGTTAATTGTTGTAATGGATCTAATAGAAAAAAGAGACGCGCCAAAACGTGTCTCTTTTTCTACAATTATCTAGTAAATATCATTTGGTTACAACACAGTAATCGAACCTCTGTACATCGTGGCATAACCATTGTAGTCAACGACTTTCAGAAGGTAGTTGTAAACAGTATTGACGAAGAGCTTACCGTTAACGCGTCCATCCCACTCGAAATCCTTGCTAGTGGTATGATAAACCAACTCGCCGTTTCTATTGAAGATAGAGAGTTCAATAGACTGGATCAGGTTCTTTTGCGGCAGGTTGAGCACATCGTTCAAGCCATTATAGTCAGACGGTGTGATGGCGCTGGGCAGGTTGACGAATGGTGTACATGCGGGAATGTTCACCTCGGCCTCTGCCATACATCCGCCCTGGTCGGTGATTGTCACAGAATAATCTCCCGGCTCCACAACCTCTATCGACGATGTCGTCGCCTCCGTATTCCACTGATACGTCTCCACATCCACATTCGACACAACTGATAAGGTCGTGGAGAAATTGTCGCAGTAGTCGGCGCTCACCGCAATTTGGGCCATCGGCTTCTGGACTGTCAGCGTCACCGTCACGATACTGTCGCAACCGTTCCACGTGCCGCCCTGATAGATGACCGTACGTGTGCCGGAATCGTTCCATGTGTACAGGTCGCCAAATGAAGCCTGGTCGTAGATAACCGGCAGGTTCTCCTCACAGGTGAAGATGGTATCCACACCCGTGCCGCCTATCAACGAATCCAGATGAATCTGGATAGTCGTGTCCACAGAACAGGTGCGCGCATTATCCCAAATGGTAATCATCACATTATAATCGCCAGGGTTGGAATAGGTAAAGGTAGGATTGACAGTGTTTTCGGCGAACATGACCGTATCATTACCACCCGCACCAGGGATAATGTTGAACCACTGGATATATTGCGTGTTCTGATAGATCGTATCCTCAGCACCGCCAACTGTGGCGGCAGGGGCACGCAGCATAATCTCGCTGTTGTCGGTAAACTGGACCTTATATTCACAGTTCTCCTTGATCTGCTCATAAGTGAAACGAGGTGTCAAATCGTAGAACTTGATATTGGCCTCATATTGAAAAGGCACGCCTGTCATGGAAAGCATCTCGCAACGATAGTAAGGATAGATTCGGGTACCGTCGGTGCGGCTAAGTGTCAAGTCGCGAAGACCCTCATAGTCGCTCTTGTATGATGCACTGGCGGAGTCGGCACCGGCATACCAGATGTAGGATGTGGGCTGGAAACCGTAAGGCACGGAAAGCGAGATCTCGTCATCGCCGCATGCATCCACCTTGATGGAACCGGGAATCATTTTAGCAGCAAAATAACCGTATGCCCAGTGATAGCTAGACTCACATGCATACGCTTTCACTCTAAAAATAACCGTCTCATTGTTTCTGGCCTGCTCGGTTAAGTTGAAGGCGATAGGCGTATATTGGAACCACTCGCACTCAATATTGCTATGCGATGTAGGGACACTGTTATGATATTGGTTATAAGGACAGGAATGTATCTGGAACACGTTGTTCATCACATTGGTTCCGTAATAATCGTAGGTAGAAGGGGTGGCTCGGCAATACGGAATAGCCGGATATGAAGAACAATCAGGAATCGGTACAATCAAAAACTGAGAATATGGCCAGTAATTACCATTATTAGGATTGCTCATGGGAGAACCATTCAGGTCTGGGTAATAACCTAAGTCTAACAGGTTATAGTTCTGATCCAGCACCTCAATGTAAAAGAAAGGGTTCCACCAAACCTGATGGCACGCTTTCTCCTGAGCAAATGAGAACATCACTAACAAGACACTATTGTTCGTATCAGGTTTGAACCAGTACTCGATAGATTGGCTTTTAGTACCCTGGCTATTAGGGCCACCAATTTGAACCACCGTGTCGATAGCATCAGCGGCAGTATTGATATTTCCATCCCAACCACCATATGGAATCACATACTCTTGAACATAATTATTACCAGACTGATAGCACATACAGGCATCTCTACCATTGATGATGCCTCCCCCAGAAGTGGCACTGGTGACAATGCGATGACTAAAATTTGTACCATTATTCAGCACACCTGTTGTCGCTGAGTTAGTAGTACCAGAAGTTGTAGTTGAATACCAAGAGTAACCACTACCTGCGGCATTATACTTCCAGATAGCGTTGGATGAATTGCAGCTAGCCCAAGTTGAGCCATACCTACACTTCACATAATTGGCAGTGAAAGTGTTGAATGTTGGAGGAGTACCATTATAAGGCGTGGGGTTCTGAGCATTTAAACACTCAACACTAACAAAAAAGGCAAGTAATACTAAGCTGATAATTCTTTTCATATTCATTTCTCTATAGTACTGTAATTGAACCTCTATACATGGTGGCATAACCATTGTAGTCCACTACTTTCAAGAGGTAGTTGTAAACCGTGTTGACAAAGAGCTTTCCATTCACGCGACCATCCCACTCGAAGTCCTTGCTAGTGGTATGATAAACCAACTCGCCGTTTCTATTGAAGATGGATAGCTCAATAGACTGGATCAGGTTCTTTTGCGGCAGGTTGAGCACATCGTTCAATCCATTGTAGTCAGACGGTGTGATGGCGCTGGGCAGGTTGACGAAAGGAGTACATGCGGGAATGTTCACCTCGACCTCTGCCATACATCCACCCTGGTCAGTGATGGTCACCGAATAATCTCCCGGCTCCACAACCTCTATCGACGATGTCGTCGCCTCCGTATTCCACTGATACGTCGCCACATCCACATTCGACACAACTGATAGGGTTGTTGAAAAATTGTCGCAGTAGTCGGCGCTCACAGCAATCTGGGCCATCGGCTTCTGGACTGTCAGCGTCACCGTCACGATGCTGTCGCAACCGTTCCACGTGCCGCCCTGATAGATGACGGTACGTGTGCCGGAATCGTTCCATGTGTACAGATCGCCAAATGAAGCCTGGTCGTAGATGACCGGCAGGTTCTCCTCGCATGTGAAGATGGTGTCCACGCCCGTGCCGCCTATCAACGAATCCAGATGGATCTGGATGGTTGTGTCCACAGAACAGGTGCGCGCATTATCCCAAATGGTGATCATCACATTGTAATCCCCGGGACTGGTATAGGTGAATGACGGATTGACCGTATTCTGTGCAAACATGACCGTATCATAACCGCCTCCAGCATTTGGAAAGATGTTGAACCACTGAATATCTTGCGTATTCTGGTAAATGGTGTCTTCGCTCCCGCCGACTGTTGCAGCAGGGGCGCGCAACATAATCTCGCTGTTGTCTGTAAACTGGACCTTATATTCACAGTTCTCCATGATCTGCTCATAGGTGAAGTCGGGTGTCAGGTCATAGAACTTAAGATTGGCCTCATAGACAAACGGCACACCCGTCATGGAGAGCATCTCGCAACGATAGTATGGATAGATGCGGGTGCCGTCGGTACGGCTCAGTGTCAGGTCGCGGAGACCTTCATAGTCGCTCTTGTAGGAAGCACTGGCGGAGTCAGCACCGGCATACCAGATATAGGATGTGGGCTGGAATCCATATGGCACTGAAAGCGTAATGTCATCCTCGCCGCAAGCATCAACCTTGATAGCACCACTTATCATCTTCGCTGCAAAATAACCATAGGCCCAGTGATAACTTGCCTCACAAGCATGGGCTTTGATACGGAAAATAACCGTTTCATGATTTCTAGCTTGCTTAGTTAAATCGAAAGCGATAGGCGTATATTGGAACCACTCACACTCAATATTAGAGTGGGATTCAGGAACAGAATTATGATATTGGGAATAGGGACACGAATGAATCTGAAATGCCATGTTCAGAGCATTAGTCCCATAGTAGTCATAAGTTGACGGGGTTGCACGACAATAAGGAATTTGGGGATAGTTTGAGCACTGTGGTTGCGGCACAATGAGAAACTGTGAATAGGGCCAGTATTTGTCATTGTTTGGATTACTCATCGGGTTGCCATTTAAATCGGGATAATAGCCCAGATTCAACAAATTATAATTCTGATCCATCACCTCGATATAAAAGAAAGGATTATACCAAACCTGGTGGCAAGCTTTTTCCTGAGCGAATGCGAACATCACCAACAAAACACTTTCATTGGTATCTGGCTTAAACCAATATTCTATAGACTGACTACCAGTACCTTGATCATTTGGCCCTCCAATTTGAATTACCGTATCTATGTCATCAGTTGTAGTGTTAGGATTACCATCCCAGCCACCATAAGGAAGGACATAGTCCTGGATATAAGAAGAACCAGCCTGATAGCACATACACGCATCTCTGCCGTTGATAATGCCTCCCCCAGAAGTGGCACTAGTGACAATGCGATGACTAAAATTTGTACCATTGTTCAGAACACCAGTGGACGCATTGTTAGTGCTACCAGTAGTAGTAGTTGAATACCACGAGTAACCACTACCAGCGGCATTATACTTCCAGATAGCATTGGATGAATTGCAAGAGGCCCAGTTTGTACCATGTTTACATTTCACATAATTGGCTGTAAAAGTGCTGAAGGTAGGCGGCGTACCGTTATGAGGAGTGGGGTTCTGGGCCGGCAACCACTCCAAACTCACAAAAAGTAAAATCAGCAAAAAAGGTAACGTACGTTTCATATCATCAGGTACTAACAATCAATATAACTGGTTAACAATTAATATAACGATTACCTAACCCGATTGTTGCAGTCACTTTTGAAAAAAATCACTTTTTTTCATTCACCTCAAAATGTTCTTTGGCGTAGGCTTTTGTGATATTAATTTTCTTCTTACCGGAAGATGGAAATTCAAACATTGCATCCGTCATGATAGCCTCTACAATGGAACGAAGACCTCGGGCTCCTAGCTTGAGGACTTCAGCCTTGTCAACGATATAGTCAAGAGCCTCTTCATCAAAGGTGACTTGAATGCCATCCATCTTGAACAGCTTGATATACTGCTTGATAATAGCATTCTTAGGTTGGGTAAGAATCCGTTTTAAAGCCACTTTATCAAGGGGGGTTAATGCTGTGATGACAGGGAAACGGCCACAGAGCTCCGGAATCAAACCAAAGGACTTGACATCTTGCATGGTAATGTGGCGCAGCATGTCGTCTTTTTGGATAGAGCGACCAGCTTGGTTATATCCGATTGTATGGGTATTAACGCGCTCAGCAATAATCTGCTCGATATTGTTAAAAGCACCGCTACCGATAAAGAGGATGTGCTGTGTGTTTACGTGAATAAATTCCTGTTCCGGGTGCTTACGTCCACCTTGCGGCGGCACATTGACAATGGATCCCTCCAGCAATTTAAGCATGGCCTGCTGAACGCCCTCACCGGAGACATCACGGGTAATGCTGGGGTTCTCCCCACCCTTTCGCGCCAGTTTATCAATCTCATCGATAAAGACGATACCACGCTCTGCGCGGGCCACGTCATAGTCGGCAGCTTGCAACAGACGAGTCAAAATACTCTCCACGTCCTCACCCACATAACCTGCCTGCGTGAAAACGGTAGCGTCGGCAATACAGAAAGGAACATCCAACATCTTAGCGATAGTCCTGGCAATCAAAGTCTTACCCGTGCCAGTCTCACCAACCAACAACACATTTGACTTTTCAATCTCTACTTCATCCTCTTTTTCTTCCGCAGTAGAGAAAAGGCGTTTGTAATGATTATAAACAGCCACAGCAATAGTCTTCTTAGCATCATCCTGACCGATGACATACTCATCCAACTTCGCCTTTATCTCTTTAGGTTTCAATATTTTGGTTTTCAATTCGGTCAGTTCCTGTCGGGCACTGTGATCTTTCTGTTCCTGATAGATGTCCATTGCTGCCTGGATACAATCCGAGCAAATCATGCCATCCAATCCACCAATAATAAATTGGTCACGAGGAATCTCACGACCGCAGAAGCTACAAATTCTGTCTATATTTTGTCTTTTAGCCATAAAAAATCTTTCAATTTGTTTAAAAAAATGGCGGGAGAGCCCGCCATTTTAGTCATTCAATCAGATACTTGAATTCACCTTACTTACGGTCGCCAAGTACCTTATCAATAAGACCGTACTCTTGGGCTTCGGAGGCAATCATCCAGTGGTCTCTATCGCAATCATTCCATACCTGGTCATAGTCCTTACCGGTATGATGAGCAATAATCTCATAGAGTTCCTTTTTGATTTTTTGAATCTCCTGAGCCTCAATCTCGATGTCAGATGCCTGGCCTTGGGCGCCGCCCATAGGCTGGTGAATCATGACGCGGGAGTGCGGCAGTGCGAAACGTTTGCCCTTTGCGCCGGCACAGAGAAGAACAGCGGCCATAGAAGCTGCCATACCTGTACAGATGGTGGAAACATCGGGCTTCAGATACTGCATGGTGTCGTAGATACCAAGACCTGCATAAACCATACCTCCAGGACTGTTCAGGTAAATCTGGATATCACGCTCAGAATCCTGAGATTCCAAGAAAAGAAGCTGAGCTTGGATGATGTTAGCCACATCGTCGTCAATGGGAACACCCAAGAAGATGATACGGTCTTTCATCAAGCGGGAGAACACATCCAGTTGGGTAATGTTCATCGGACGCTCCTCAATGATATACGGAGTGATGTAGTTGCGGGCCATGGACATATAACGGTCCATTTTCAGGCTGCTGATGCCGTGCTGCTTCAGCGCATAGTTTCTAAATTCGTCTTGCATTCTCATAATTGTGGTTTAAAAGTATTTATTCTTCTTTCTTTGTTGTTTTTTTCGTAGTCTTAGGCTTGGCAGTTTTAGCCTTCGGGGCAGCTTTCTTCTTAGGCTCTTCAGCCGGAGTCTCCTCAGTCTCTTTCTTTGCAGCAGCCTTCTTAGCTCTCGGTTTCTTAGCAGGAGCAGCTTCCTTAGTCTCTTCACCCTTCGTGATATAGGTCATGAAAGCCTGTCCGTCACCTTCAACGATCTCAATGTTGAGTTTGTCGCGAAGTTTGTTGGAGAGTTTAAGATCGAAAAGCATGTCATAAACTTGCTTAACAGTATCTTGGTTCTTCATAGCCTCATTCACCATCTCGTCGATACGAGGTTCCATCTCCTTGGAGTAGATAGCACCGAAATAGTTGTCGATAAAATATTTTCTGAAATAGCTACGTACATCATCAGCATCAACCTTAACCTCATTCTCTTTCAACAGCACATTTTCAATCAACTGCCATTGGAAAGCGCGTTTGTATTGGTTGTATTCTGTCTCCAACTTTTCGGGAGTCATATCTTTCTGCACCAAAAGAATATAGCGCTTTACAAAGTCATCGGGAAGTTCAACGGGCACATTATCAATCAACAACTCGATAGCATCGTTCATGAAGCGCTGGTTGATGGGGCTTTCATATTGTTGCTCCATCATCTTAGCAACGGCGGTTCTCATTGTCTTCTCATCCTTCACATTGCTGTCCGGGAATGCCTTCTTGTAGAACTCCTCATTGATCTCAGCCAAGTCAAGGTGACCGATATAGTCGATGGTCAACTCTTCCTCATACTTATTGCCTTCCTCAAGATCCTTGGCATCTATTCTCAAGAATCGTGCCAAAGCAGACTCGTCTGCAAAAGCCTCTCTCAGTTTCACTTTGATAGTCTCTTTAACTTTCTTGCCGATGAATTTCTTTGCAAATTTGTCAGTAAGATCCTTCAAGAAGATATAGCCAGTCTTATCCTCGCCATATTTTACGGATACATTGTCCTTGTCTGACTCCACTACCTCAGGGGTGGTATAGTTACCATAGCGTTCGCGGAGTTGGTCAATTTGACGATCAATTTCGTCTTTAGAAGCAACATAGCGGAAATCTTTTACCACCGGCAATTTAGAATAATCAACAGAAACCTCAGGTCTTAAAGAATATTCGTAAGCGAACACGAAATTGTCGGGGTTTTGGAAATCAACTTTAGACTTTTCCTCAATAGGCAGAGGTTCCAAGATGTATTGAATCTTATTGTCTTCGATAAACTTAGCCATACTTTCGTTGACCAACTTATCAACCTCCTGGACGAGCAAGGTAGGTTCGTACATCTTCTTGATCATGGCCATCGGGGCATTACCTGCTCTAAAGCCAGGCACCGATGCGGCGCGTCTCTGTTTCTTCAATGCAGCTTCCAGATTGGCTGCGTAATCTTCCTTGGAAATTTCAAAAAACACTTCCTGTAATAATCCCGGAACGTTCTCGTGTTTGATATTCATTACTTTTAATTTTGATTAATCTAAATATAATACAAAAGACACACAACACCTCATCAAAAGGGTTGCATGTCTATTTTTTTTCTTTATTCTGGCAGTTGATTACTCCTCACCACCGTCAGTCTGCTGCTGGGTTTGTTCAACCTGGGTCTGCTGAGGATGCAGTGAGTTAACCTCGTTTTTGGAAAGGAAAGCGCATACGAAGCAGAGTACCATAATGAAGGTAGCCACACCCCAAGTAGTCTTTTCCAACACATCAGCCGTTTTGCGAACACCCATAATTTGGTTTGAAGAGGCGAAGTTAGAGGCAAGGCCACCACCCTTAGAGTTCTGAATCAAAACTACAAATGCCAACACGAGGCATGCTATGATAATCAATACAACACAAAGTGTAAACATCTCTTAATTTTTTAATTTATAAATACTTAGTTATCTTCTGAAAAATTCTTTTTCAAATTTTCTATTTGGGCGGCAAAAATAGAACTTTTTTCCGGAAAATGCAACTGCAAAATTTCATACATCTGGATCGCTTTCTCATAGCATCCTTGGTCTGCGTAAATACCTGCTAGTGTTTCACTTACGATAGCAGGATTATCTTCTGCACTGCCAATTCCATAGTCAGCCAAAAGCTCTTGTGTATCAGGTGGAATCTGGATTTTTGCATCACTAGTGGAAAATTTTTCAATCAGTTGATCTATAAGTGCCGATTTATGAGTATCCTGACTCTCATGGTCTTTGACAAAAACAGAGTGGAGATTGTCATCCTGAATGGCATTAGGAGTCACAGCAACCATCGTGGGACGATCGGGGCGCATGGAAACAGCCGGTTCCATCTCCACGGGGAGTTGGGAGAAGCGGTTCCTGTCGGGCAACGTGAGCAACATACGCGCACGGCTGCGGGCACTTGTGCGTCCTGAGGCGAGTTTCAAAGCAAAGATACTAACCAACGATGAGGCTGGATAACGCTTCGTCAGGCTGGTGAGCTTACCTTGCAAGGTCTCATCCGCATCCAAGGTCACAAACTCGTTAAAGAATATCTTATCCATATCTATTTTCTGTTAAATTACCAATTCACAAAAGCTTTGTTAAAGATATCGTCAGTCAAAGCATCATTGATTGAGGTGATGAGGCCGGACTCCACACTACTCAGATTTTGGCTGCTAGAGTAGTCTGCGTAACGGGAAAACGACTGGTCAAAATTCTGTGTCTCATCGAAACTGTTTACAAAACGCACTCTGACGGTTATAGTCAAGCGGTTCATAGCAGCGGTTTCATTACCTTGAATAGCCACAGGCGAAACGGTATAACCAGTAATCTCTCCTTCAAGTGAGTAGTCACCATCCCTGTTTACAATAGTCAAAGGAGTCTGACCCTGGATTTTATCCTTCAAGGCGGTAGTAAATGACTGGCTGAGAGTCGGGTTCACCAACGAAGCATTATTCGGAAAATTCGTGATGGCCACCGTTTTGGCGCGCGCATCAATAGTGCCGCCGGTCAGCGAAATCGACATCTTGCAGGAAGTAAAAACGAATGCCAGCAAGATCAAGATGCTATATTTCAAAGACTTATTCATCATCTAATTGCAGATTGTACAATTCAATCTTACGGTAAAGAGTCCTTTCCGATATCTTCAATTCATCAGCAGTCTTCTTTCGATTTCCGCAATGTCGCTGTAAAGCATTCATTATCGCATATTTCTCAATCTCCTCAAGGGAGCGTCCACCCTGATCCACAAATTCATAGATTTCGGAGTCTTCATCCTTCTCAGACCTGATGTCATCAGAGATCTTATCGCTTCCACGACTAGACTTGGGACGAGCCTTTAGTTCATCATCCACTACGCTATATTTGGATTCCGGAATTGTCTGTATCTCGTGATCATCCACACGGGAAATACTGACAGCGTTATTATCGCTCAATGGAATACTGTTTGACGTCGGACTTGACACTGCCTTTGCATATTCACCTTGCATTTTCAACAGTTGTTCTTTAAGACTTATAATCTCATTCGACAAAGAATTGATTCTCTGTGCCGTCTGGATTTTGAAAAGGTCCTGATCTGCAGCAGGTTCTGTATGGACAAGCACCGGCAAATTAGATGTCGGTGAGGTCAAAAATGGTTTCAGGTCATCAGCGTTAACATTACGGTGCTCTGCGAGGAGAGATATCTGCTCGGCGACATTTTTGAGCTGACGGATATTACCGGGCCAGGAATAGCGCAGCAATTCATTTTCTGCATCTTCAGACAAAATCACAACAGGTGAACGATATTCATCGGAATAGTCGTTAGAAAATTTAGCGAAGAGAGCAAGAATATCATCTTTACGTTCGCGTAAAGCAGGCATACGAATAGGAACGGAACATAGACGATAATACAAGTCCTCACGAAACTTGCCTTTAAGGATACGTTCTCCTATATTGACATTAGTAGCAGCCACCACCCTCACATCGGTCTTTTGAACTTTGGAGGATCCAACTTTTATGAACTCTCCATTTTCCAAAACACGCAGAAGACGCACCTGGGTAGACAATGGCAGATCAGCCACTTCATCAAGGAAAATGGTGCCACCATCGGCCATTTCGAAATAACCCTTACGATTGTCCACTGCACCAGTAAAAGAGCCCTTCTCATGACCAAAAAGTTCAGAATCTATTGTGCCTTCAGGTATTGCGCCACAGTTGATAGCAATATAATTCTTGGTTTTTCTAGCACTATATGCATGGATTATCTTTGGAATATTCTCCTTACCTGTACCACTCTCACCCGTCACTAACACAGACAAATCGGTCTTGGCAACCTGCAGTGCAATCTTCACCGCATGTTCGAAGTCCTTATTGACACCCACCATGCCAAAACGAGCCTTTATCGTATTAAAATCTACATTCATTCAGCATAATAACTTAAGGGGTGCAAAGATACAATTTTTTTACGAGTCGTTTCAAACAAAGCCCAGTGTTTCTTTTCCACAATCAAATGATTGATTTTTAATATTTTGCATATAGTTATCAACAATGTCAGCAAAACATCTCACATCCTTTCGATAAAAATACTATTTTTGCACTCCTTTCTAAATAAGAAATTATTACAAATTAAAATAAAATACACATGAAGAAAAATTACTTACTTAAACAGTGTATCATAATCTGTGCTATACTGTTAGGATTTATGGGTCTGCAAAGCCAGACCGTTGTCTTCCAAGAGGACTTCAGCTTGATAACTGACTCCAGCAACACGAATATTGGGAGCAGTTTGGACGACTACACCTCCGTCGCTGGTTGGACAGGCGACAAGATTTACCGTTGCAATGGGAAAATCAAATTAGGTTCCTCATCTGCACTAGGTTGGATTCAGACTCCCGCCATCGACCTCTCAGGCAACAATGGCAATTTCACCCTCTCTTTCGATGCTGAGGCTTGGTATCATGACTCCACCACCATCAAAGTCTATGTCGGCACCACTGTTCACACAGTTTCCGGACTTGACAATGACGGCAGCTACGGCAGTTACAGCCATATCACTTTAGACCTTTCTGGCGGTACGGCTGCCACCAACATCAAATTCGAGGGTAACCAAGCAGCCAAAGGACGTTTCTTCCTTGACAACATCGTCATCACGCAGAACAACGGTGTAACCTCCGCAGCTGCGCCTGTATTCTCAGAGGCATCAGGCAACTACACCAGTCCCATCACTCTTTCCATGAGCAGTGCCACTGACGGTGCAACCATCTACTACACATTAGACGGCACCAACCCCACAACTTCCTCATCAGTCTACTCTACTCCTATCACCATCAGTCAAACCACCACAGTAAAGGCTATTGCCACAGCAACCGGCTATGCCAACAGTCCTGTGACCTCTGCCACCTATACCTTCCCGGCAACCGTGGCCAACATTGCCGCCTTCAAGGCTTTAAGTGCTAGTAGCCAACCTTACACCATCAGCAATGATGTGACTTTCGTTTTCCATCAAGATAACTACACATACGTACAGGATGCTTCCGCAGCTCTGTTAGTCTACGGTGGCGGCATCACAACTGAATTTGAAGAGGGCGATCAGATCAGTAACCTCACTGGCACATATGCCACCTACCAAAATCAGATTGAGATGACCAACGTACAGAATCCTGACTCTGCAATCAGTAACACTGGCGCTGTGACTCCCCTCGTTGTGACGATGAGCGAATTGTTGGCCAACTACAGCCAATATGATGCCAAGTTGATCACCTTGCAGGATGTCACTTTCCCTGATGGTTTCACTGGTTCCAACTCCACTACCATCACCCAAGGTACTGACCAGATGACTGTTTACAAACGTTTCACCCTTGATACTACCCTAGCAGCCAATACTGTCACCGACGTCACCGGTTTTGCTGCCATCTACGGCACCAGCATTCAGATCTATCCTCGTAACAAGAATGACCTTGCAGCTGCCATTGTAGTTCCGCAACCTACTCTGACCATCAACGCTCCTGCCAACGGTGCCAACTTCAGCAGTTTGGACACTCTGCCGATGGATATCTCCATAAGCAACTTCGTCTTAGGCACTGACGGTTATCTGAAGATTGAGTCTCCGCTACTCGCATCTGCAGGTCTCACCAATCCGCTCTACCTTGACCAGATTGGTCTGGCAGTCCTCTTGCAGGCTGTCTTCTCACCGCTGCCAGCAGGCACTCACACCATCACTGCCTCTTTAGTCGACATGAACCAAGCCGCCCTCGACCCAGCAGTTTCTGCCACCACACAGTTCACAGTGACGATGCCGCAAGTTGAGACTCCTGTCATCGCTCCTATCGCTGGAACCTATGCTGACAGTGTAACGGTAAGCATCTCCTGTGCCACCACGGGCGCTTCCATCTACTACACCACCGATGGCACCGAGCCCACAGAAACTTCAACTCTCTACGCAGCTCCCTTCACTTTGACAGCTAACGCCACCGTAAAGGCCAAAGCATTCAACGGCAACTACTGGGCTGCTTCCGAGACTGCCGAGGCTGCTTACATCATTGTTAACGAGCCTGTACTGACTGTTTCTCCGGCCACCTTGTCATTTGATGACGAGACCTTGACGAACACCGTCTCTGTCAATGCCGCCTACATCACCTCCGCACTCACCTTGAGTAGCGACAACGCTCATTTCACAGTAACTCCAGCCACCATCACTCCGGCCAACGGCAACCACACTGTTACCGTCACTTTTGACGGCACAGTTCCTGCTACCGGAACACTGACAATTACTGGTGACACCCTCGTGCGCACGGTAGCCCTCACCGGCACCGTCACACTGCCCGCTCCGACCTTTACTCCTGAGAGCGGCGCTTCTGACACTGTGCTGACCATCGCCATCGCTTGTTCCAACAGTGATGCAGCCATCCGCTATACCACCGACGGCACCGACCCTGACGCTACCAGTGATCTCTACACCTCTGCCATCACCCTCAACACCGTTGGCACATATACTTTCAAGGCTGTTGCCATGTTAAGTGGCTGGGTGAACAGCGAGGTTGCCACTGCCACCTATACTATCGTGGCTCCTAACCCGCCGGCTCCTCAGTATAACGACACGCTCATTTATCATACCGACTTTGAAGTGGTTGATGGTTTCACTGCCTCCACTGTCTATAACAATGCCGCACCGGCATACACCGGCGAAAGTGAGCACCAATGGGGAACCGTTTACGGCACTCCTGCCACCACCGGCGCCATCCAGGGTGACCAGTCCATGCAGATGCGTTGGTACGCTTCCAGCGCCACCACTTTGGGCTATACCTACACCAACTTTGACATTGCACACGCCTCCCGTATCGAGTTTGCAGCTGCAGCCACCAACGGCCTCAACGTAGAAGTATCCTACTCCACCGACGGCGGCAACACCTATAGCACACCTACGCTCTTCGAACTGAATAGCGGCCTGCACATGTACAACATGGAAATCAATAGCGACGGTTCATTCGACAACGTACGCTTCAAATTCCAAGTTGCACTGCCCGCCACCGCTCCCACCTCCACATCCAGAGTTTACATCGACAGTGTAAGCGTCTTCGGTTATCCGAGCACTCCTTCTTCCACTGTTGAGGCGCCCGTCATCACCCCGAACACCGGCACCTATTTTGCCCCTGTAAGTGTCTCTATGACATGTGCCACCACTGGCGCTGAGATCCGCTACACCACCGACGGCACAACCCCAACAAGTACATCTACACTCTATAGTGCTCCTTTCACAGTGAGCGCCACCACAACCGTTAAAGCTGTCGCATTCTTCGGTTCCATGACTCCGAGCAACACTGCTACTGCAACCTATACCTTCCCGACCGAGGTAGCCACCATCGCTGACTTCAAGGCTGCCAATACCGCCACCAATACCACTCCTTATATGATCACGGGTGATGTAACATTTGTCTTTGCAAATGGCAACAACATCTACATCCAGGATGCTACAGGCGGTCTGCTCATCTACAACCAGAACGGCAACATCACCAATGAGTACAACGAAGGTGACGTTATCAGCGGCGGTATCTGCGGTACCTATACCTTATATAATGGCCTTGTCGAGATGATTCCGCTGGCCAACCCGAACACCGCCTCCAGCAATGTGGGCACCATCTCACCTGTTCTCGCCGACATCGAAGCCATTGAAGCTCAATACTACGTATTTGAGTCCCGTCTTGTGAAACTCACCGACGTGACCTTCACAGAAGGTGGCACTTACACCAGCGGTTCTTCCAGCAACCTCAACATCGAGCAGAATGGCGAAACAATGGTGTGCCGCAGCGTATTCAAGACTCTGGACATGACTATCCCCGCAGGACAGCATGCCGATGTGACCGGTTTCGTTCTGCAATACAACAACAACTATCAGATTGCTCCGCGTGATAATGACGACATCGTCTTCGTCTCCACCGAGCTTGACACTGTTGCCACTCCTGTCATCGCCATTACCGACAATGGTGACGGCAACGTGACCATCGCCATCAGCTGCGCCACCGATGGTGCTTCCATCTATTACACCCTCGACGGCACCACACCTGACGAGAACTCCACCCTTTACAGTGCAGCTGTCACTCATGATGGCAGCGAGTTCACCGTTAAGGCTATCGCCATGAAGGACGAGATGGTCAACAGTGCTGTTGCCACGATGACGCACACTGGCATCCAGGGACACAGCAGCATTGTTTGCACCGTTTATCCAAACCCGACCGTCAGCAGCTGCCATATCAGCGTCAACGGTTCTCTCATTGAGAATGTAGCTGTTTACGACAACTTCGGCAAACTCGTAGAGGTTATCACTGTCAGCAACACCGAGGCCGACCTCAACCTTGCTGGTTATGCAACAGGTCTATACCATCTTAACATCAAGACCTCCGACGGCGTCATCGCCACGAAGGTTGTGAGACAATAAGCATTTATGCGATAACAAGAAAAAAAGGCGACCGACGGTCGCCTTTTTTTTGAGGGAGACAAGGACTTCATGGCTGGCAACTCCCGCGTGCTCTATGGGCAGGTGCCTCGGTAAATCATGTTGGGATTAAAATGCATTATTGACTCTATACTCATCTTTTTTGTGCCATCATGTATATAACTTCCTTTTTTGTTGTTACAATTTTTAATTTTCAATTCTCCACCGACATACCGAGTTAATAAAAAGACTATCTTTGCAAATAAAAAACAATCATAATTTTTAAAAACTCTAATTATGAAAAAGATTCTTGCAACCCTTTTGTTTATAGCCCTTTTGGGACCTGCCGCCAACGCACAGCTTGGAGGCATTTTGCGCAGAGCCGCGGAAAAAGCAACAGAAAAAGCAGTTGACAAAGCCACCGACAAGGCTGCAGACGCTGCAGCAAAAGCCGTTGAGGATGAACTCAACAAACAACAACCTCAACAGACAGAGGCAACTGGGAAAGAGGTCACCTCTCTTGCAGACATCATGAAACAGATGCCTGCACTGCCAACAGCGCAACAGTTCATCAAATACAAAGAGGCGGAACTGAATGAGCAAACCATGAAAATGGTCACCAATCCTGTAACTTCATTCAACGCGCAGGCAATGAGTCTATCCATGGAGGCCGTCACATTTTGCACCCAGAATCTGGATTCCGCAGAGGTTATGGACGCCGCATACAAACAGGCAGAAGCCACCACAGGATTGACACGGGAGGAGATCGACAAACTCTCCACCATGAGCGAAGCGGAGCAAGAGGCCTACCTGAAAGCCCATTATCAGCAAGGGCACGCAGAAGCTGCCATGCTGAACCAAGCTGTTGAAGCGAGCAAATATCTCGAGCCTCTCCAACCGAAGATCGACGAATGGGAGAAGGTTAATGAAAGAATAGAAGGGATCTATAAGAAAGTCGACGGACAATGCCGAGAAATATATAAGAAATATGCGGACAAACTGGCTGACGAGACTGACAAGAATCATAATAGCATATTAATGCAATATTATTCAGAGATCGTCTCATTCCAGCGCGACGCTGTCGAGCAAGCCATGAAATTACGTCTGAACGAGCAGATGCCGATCGCTGAAAAGATTGAGGAAGAGATGGTCGTCATCCGTAAAGAGCACCAGGATTTCGTCTCTGCGCTTCTCAACTACCCGCAGCTCACCGCCACACAATATTTCATGGAATACGCACGAGTATTGGAAATCCCGGAATATAAGGATTAAGTTCCCGAGGCAAAAAAGACGTTCCATGGAACGTCTCTACAGTGTGACACCGGGTATCATTATCCATCATGACAGACCAAAAATCATATCTTCATAGTTTAATAACTTCATAATTTCATATAAAAAAGGGCGGAAGTTGATTCCGCCCTTTCAAATATATTGATCAATATTAGTTGTCAAGTTCTTCCTTGATCGCTTGTTGAATCAGTGTCACGAAGTCGCCAAGCGGCATGGTACCGGCATCGACATTACCGTGCTTACGTGCGGAGACAGTGCCGTCGGCCTCCTCCTTCTCGCCCACGATGAGCATATAAGGAATCTTAGCGGTTTCGGCGTCACGGATCTTACGGCCGGTCTTCTCACTGCGTTCGTCGATGTAGCAGCGAATGTCCTGCTCGTCCAAAGCGGCCTGCACCTTGCGGGCGTAGTCCATATACTTCTCACTGATAGGCAGGATGACGACCTGGTCGGAGGTGAGCCACAACGGGAAGTTACCGCCAGTGTGCTCCAGCAAGACAGCCACGAAACGTTCCATAGAGCCGAACGGGGCGCGGTGGATCATCACCGGACGCTTCTTCAGACCGTCAGCATCGGTGTATTCCAGACCGAAACGCTCAGGCAAGTTGTAGTCCACTTGGACAGTACCCAACTGCCACTCGCGGCCGATGGCATCCTTCACCATGAAGTCGAGTTTCGGACCATAGAATGCGGCCTCGCCCTCAACCTCGATAGTGTTCAGACCCTTCTCAGCAGCAGCCTCGATGATGGCGCGCTGTGCCTTCTCCCAGTTCTCGTCAGTACCGATGTACTTCTCCTTGTTGTTAGGATCACGCAAGGAGATTTGAGCCTTATAGTTGTCGAACTTCAGAGTTTTGAAGATATATAAAATAATGTCTATGACCTTGCAGAACTCCTCCTTGATCTGGTCAGCAGTACAGAAGAGGTGAGCGTCATCCTGTGTAAAGCCACGGACTCTCGTCAAGCCGTGCAACTCACCGCTCTGCTCATAACGATATACTGTACCGAATTCAGCCAGACGGAGAGGCAGCTCTTTGTAAGAACGCGGACGTGATGCATAGATCTCGCAGTGGTGAGGACAGTTCATCGGTTTGAGGAAGAACTCCTCGCCTTCTTGCGGTGTAGTGATCGGACGGAAAGAGTCCGCACCATATTTTGCATAGTGACCGGATGTCTTATACAGATTCACATTACCGATATGCGGGGTGATGACTTGCAGATAGCCATACTTCTTCTGCACCTTACGGAGGAACTGCTCAAGGCGGTCGCGCAGAGCGGCACCCTTAGGCAGCCACAACGGCAGACCCTGACCCACGCGCTGTGAGAAGGTGAAGAGCTCCATCTCACGACCCAGTTTACGGTGGTCGCGCTTAGCAGCCTCTTCGAGGAGGGCCAAGTATTCGTCAAGCTCTTTCTTCTTCGGGAAGGTGACAGCGTAGATACGGGTCAGCTGTTTGCGCTTCTCGTCGCCACGCCAGTAAGCACCAGCCGTCTTCAACAGCTTGATAGCCTTGATGGCAGAGGTGTCGTGCAAGTGCGGACCACGACAGAGGTCGGTGAAAGGACCGCTCTCATAGAAAGAGATCTTACCATCTTCCAAACCGTCGATGAGTTCCAGTTTGTACTCATCGCCCTTCTTCTGGAAATAGTCAAGAGCCTCAGATTTGGAGACCTCGCGACGCACGAACTGGATCTTTTGGGATGCCAGTTCTTTCATCTTGGCCTCAATCTTCGGGAAATCCTCAGAAGAGATGGAATAATCCATGAAGTCGATATCATAATAGAAACCGGTCTCAATATGAGGTCCGATACCAAATTTAACACCAGGATACAGAGACTCGATAGCAGCAGCCATCAAGTGAGCGGAACTGTGCCAGAAAGTATCCTTACCTTCACGGTCGTTCCATGTGTAAAGGGTGAGGGTCGCGTCCTCGTTGATGGGTTTGTCGAGTTCCACCATTTGGTCATTCACTTTGGCCACGAGCACGTTGCGGGCCAGACCTTCGCTGATGGAGAGAGCCACCTGATAAGCGGTAGAGCCTTTCTCCATTTGTTTAATAGAGCCGTCAGGCAATGTGATATTTATCATATCTAAAGTATTTGAGTTTTCTAAAATTGGGCTGCAAAAATACGAAAAATTGGGTTATGGTAGAAATAAATTAGAATCTCCATAACTTAAAAATCTATATCCGTTGTCCAGAGCATGCCTGTAGATAGTTTTCCACTCGTCGCCCAGGAAGGCAGAAATGAGCAACAGCAACGTACTCTTAGGTTGATGGAAGTTGGTGACGAGGCCTTGGACCACCTTGATGGGATAGCCAGGGAGGATGATCAGACGTGTGGAGGCGTGAAGCCAGTCGGTCTGGTTCTCCGCCAAATGTCGGAGAATCCTCTTCAACGACTCCTCAAGAGACACATCGCGCAAGGCAAGATCCTCATACATCTCCCACTGTTGCACGTGAAGCGGATCAGGGCGACCGAGGGTCAGCTTGGCTCCGATGATGAACAGCGACTCCAAGGTGCGCGTCACCGTCGTGCCGACGGCGATACGGCGGCGTGACAGCTGGCTGAGTAGACTTTTGATGCGTTGGGCAGAGAGGACAATCTTCTCCTCATGCATGAAATGTCCGCCGATAGTCTCGGAGCTGACCGGCTTGAAGGTGCCGGCGCCCACATGGAGAGTTACGTACTCTGTGGCGATGCCTTTGGCTTTTAGGGCCTCAAAGACGGCAGGGGTGAAGTGCAACCCAGCTGTGGGTGCTGCCACGGAACCGTCGTAACGGGCATAGACTGTCTGATAGCGCTTCTCGTCAGTAGCCTCAGCTTCGCGCTTAATGTAGGGAGGCAAGGGAATCTTACCGTAGTGCTCAATCCACTCCGCAAAGCTGACAGAGGTGTCATCCCAACGGAAAGTAACTGCGAAGGTCCCGTTCTCGTTCTCGCCCCGCTCGGCGGTCACCGTCAGCTCGCGCCCCTCGATGGGCACGACAATCTGCAGAGGGCGTTTCCATTTGCGGGCATTGCCGACCATACAACGCCAGGTCACCTCGCCGCTCTGGGCGAAAGCTGTCGCAGGGTCTGTGGAAGGCGCCAGCGGTTCCAGACAGAAAATTTCGATAGCCGCGCCAGTCGTGTTGTGGGCCAGCAGACGGGCATGGATTACCTTCGAGTCGTTGAAGATGAGCAGATCTTTGGAAGTCAGGAAGTCGGGCAGATGGTCGAAACGGCTGTCCTCGATCTCATGATTCCGCCACACTAACAATTTGGAGTGGTCGCGCACCTCTGCCGGATAGAAGGCGATACGCTCTTCCGGCAGGGGGTAGTCATAATCGTCGATATGTATGTTCTGTTCTTTCAGCATAAGGGCCGCAAAAATACGAAAAAGATAGCCTCAGCGAGCAAGATATTTTCGGCAAAGATTTATTTTTAACTTATTATCAATCACTTATAAAAAGTGAAAAGGGTGTGTGTACGTTTAAAAAAAATTGTATTTTTGCCGCCGAATTTCAATCGGGATATAGCGTAGTCCGGTTATCGCGCCTGCTTTGGGAGCAGGAGGTCGCCTGTTCGAATCAGGCTATCCCGACCAAGGAGGTTCCGTAGCTCAACTGGATAGAGCAGCTGCCTTCTAAGCAGCAGGTTCCGCGTTCGAGTCGCGGCGGAATCACAAGACAAAATACAAGCACTTACCGCAGATGAGGTAAGTGCTTTTTTTGTTTGCGGGAAAGCAATAGAAATACATACTTGTATTCATCAAAAACCAAGTTGAAGATTGTTTTCTTAGAATATCCCCCTCCCATAACAGTATCAGTCCATGGGCAAAGCCATTAAATGGGTCAAAATGGGTCAATTATCCGTTATTTTTTTTATATAGTTTTGCGACTCAAAACTTGTTTGGTTACAAAAATGATATTGTAACTGTCAATTTAAATTATTTGAAAAACCACAAAAAACAGAAAACGCATATCAGCAAATCAGAGTCTTACCAAATATATTATTAATATTCATTAAAACTATTAAACAATGAAAAAGATTTTATCTATTATTGCAATTGCTCTATTAAGTTTGAACTGTATTGTTGCTCAAACCACAAAAGAAGAATTTAAGGCAGAACAGCAAGAAATCAGATTGGAACTAAAATCAGAGAAAGCAATTAAACAAGATCAAAAAATTGAGGGACTGATGAAAGATATCATACCTGAAGGAGGCACTATGGACGAAATGGTAGAATCCATGTTAGCTTCTTACCCTAAAGCATTAAGAGATAGCGTCACAAAACCTTTAAAGAATCTCTTGGATGGCAAAGAATCAAGAATTGTTGTTCAACCGAATAAAACTGGCTTAAATAGTGTCGATGGTTTAGTCAACACTCTTACTCCTCTATTAGCCATCGCCGTATCAACTAGCGAAATATTAGCAGAATATAAAAGAGATACCAAAGAACTAGGAGAAGGAGAGTATGATTTGATCAAATTTAATGCCCATGCAAATGACTATGTAGCAATTTTACCGTTATTAGCACAAGCAAGTATAGATGCAGCAAAAGCTTCCGAACAATTGAAAACCGTTCAAGCTGACATTAAAAAACTCTCTCCCATGCAAGCAGTTCCGGCCACAAAGGCTTTTAACTGGAGTAAAGATGCTCTTAATATTACACAAACAAAACTAGCTGAAACCACTAAATTGTTAAAGAATCTCATTAACGGATTAAAAGCATGGGGTAACCTATAAAAAAATTATGAAAAAGATAATACGATATTGTACCATGTTATTCTTTTGTTGGGCATGTTGCTTTTCTCTCCAAGCCCAGCAAGATGAAAAATTGACCATTGCGGTAATACCTTTTGAAACTGAGGTCAATTCTCCCTTTGTCGCTTCTGTCACGGAACGTGTAGAAAAAGTCATTACCAACACAAAACGATTTACAGTAGTGGAACGTGCCAGCTACGACAAGATTAAGGAAGAGCTGGAGTTTCAAAAGACAGAGGCATTTCTGGACAGCAAAACAACTGTAAAGCAAGATGCTGCAGTTGGTGCACAATACGTCATACTTGGCCACGTAATAAAGATGAATATCTATACGATGAAGAACTCTGACGGAAGTGTAAATGGATATAAGGCAAGTTCTGCATTCACATTGAAAGTTAGCGATGTGGAAACGGGTGTAACAACCGAAGCTGAATTTTTCCAGACAGAAGTCAGTCCTATAGCCGCCTCAAAAGAGCAGGCCGTCAATCAGGCTCTCATATCTGTAGAGAAGTCATTAAATGATTATTTCACCAGGACATTCCCCGTTTATTGCAAGATTCTTAAAATGCCTGAAGTTAAAAAAGATGCTGCTGCTAGCGTAGTATTAAATGCAGGCAAAAATTCAGGAATCAACAAAGGTGATGTTTTTATTGTTGAATTTGTTGACATCTTAGATGGGAAACCATTCCCCACGGAGATAGGCAGTTTGACCGTTGAATCCCTGATAGGTGATGATTTCTCTCAATGCAAAGTAAACAAAGGCGGCAAAGCCATCTTTTCCAGATTCAATGCTGAAGATAATATCCGATGCAAATTACTTGTAAAATAATTATTGTCTGACCATTTCTACTGCAATACCCATCCTAGCGGGTATTGCAGTAGAGTATCAGACATAACAAAGTCAACTCGAATACAACATTATTAATTTATCCAAAATAACTGATGAAAAGAAATACGCTATTACTTATTATTATGCTGGTTTCCATAGTCACTTCAGCACAAGAAACGACACCAGTGTACGGGAATAACGTACAAACTGTCCAACCAAAAATCATGGTTATACCATACACAAAAGAAGGTGAGGATTTGCGAACCATATTAGAGGAAGATGTCAACAAGAGAATAGCTATTACAAAGATTAAAGAAGCTTTTGACAATAGAGGATACACGACAGTGGATTTTACAGCAAAATTGAAAGCTGTTAATGCCGATGCGGTATTCTCAATGGATAACAAAACCGATTTTAAAAGTCAGATAATTCAAAGTTCTGGAGCAGATGTATATGTAGAGGCTGAAGTCAATGTGACATTTTCAGAGTCCGGCAACCAAGTCACTCTAATACTTACTGGTTATGAGATCTCCACGGGCAATTCTCTTTCAAACAAGATTGGCGAAAGTGGAAAATTTTATACAAACGACATCGGAAAGTTAGCTAGTAAGGCAGTTGAAAATTGTGCTGAAGATTTTCTTAACACACTTCAATACAAATTCACTGACATTGTTAACAATGGAAGATCCATATCCGTCTATTTCGGTTTTGACCAAAACTCTCAATACCTGATGTCATCAGAAGTAGGAAATCAAGGCCTACTACTGTCAGATGAAATAGAACTATGGATGGAAGAACATGCGTTCAAAAACAACTATCACATACAGGGGACTACAGACAATCAAATGATTTTTGATGATGTGCGTATTCCTCTAAAAGATCCAACTACTGGAAATAACTACAACACAAACAAGTTCGCTTTAGAAATATTTAAATTCATGCGATCCCTTGGACTCACAATAGGTAGGGACATTAAAGGGAGCACCATTTATATCACTGTAAAATAGAGATAAATCATGAAAAAAGTCATTATTTTTCTATTTATACTGACCTTGATAGGCAATCTGTGCATGTCACAAACCATTAACGATATCGGGAAAATAACGATAGGAATATCTATGCCGGAATATGATCAGAACCTCAATCAAGCTCAGATGTCAAGATTACAAGCCAAGATCGAACAAATGTGTCATAAAAATGGCGTTGTAACCTCATTTAACACCAACAGATTCTTTCTCCGTCCATCTTTTGACATATTTCAAAATGAAACTGTTGAGAATGGGATACAAAACATATATGTTGTTGAAGCTGAGTTAACGATTTCTATGGTTCAAGACAATGGTATTAGTTTTAACTCTATCAGCAAAACATTAAGAGGAAGTGGAAACACGAGGGAAAAAGCCATAAACAATTGTATTTCTAACTTTACAACAGACGATAATACATTTAAATCTTTCCTAAATCAAGGGAAACAAAGGATTCTCGACTATTATAACTCCAATTGCGATCAACTATTAAAGAAAGCATCCACTTTCGCAGAACTGGAACAATATGAAACTGCCATTGCTATTCTTATGATGGTTCCCGAGAGTGCTTCTTGTTATCAAACAATTCTACAAAAGACTGAAGCAATATACAAATCCTATCTTAACAAAGAATGTGCGCAGTTGACCTCAGCTGCAGATGCTGCTATTGCCGTTCAGGATTATCATTCTGCGGCTGAATATCTTACACAAGTCAACCCAAACTCTAATTGTTATCAATCTGCTCTGAAATCCTTCAAAAAAATTGAGCAAAAAATATCTTCTAAAGAAAAAAAAGAGTGGGATTTCAAGATGAAAGAGTATAACAACTCCGTCCAACTACAAAAAGACTATCTCCAAGCAGCAAAAGAGATTGCAGTTGCATATTATACGAGAGAACCTGATATTCACATTCAACAATTTATAAAATAGCGGTCAACTTCTACTAAAAATATGGGTGTTTATTAATAGGAAAAGCCGCTATGCTGTAAAACCAGTACTAAACAATAATAAACTAAATCACGAGTGAAGAGTTGTTATTATCTCTTCACTTTTTTTATGGCAGAAATAAAACAGGACTATCCATCAAAGCATTCAATACTCAACAAAATAGGAGTTACTAATACCAATTATTTTGTTATTTTTGCGGCTCATCATTTCCATCATTTATACCTTAAATAATGAAAAAGACATTTTACCACAGTCTATCCTTTTTAGCCGCATTTATACTTACCATCTACATGACTGTCCCTTCATGGGCACAGCAGGTCTCCTATGACGAGGCCCGACAGATGGCTTCACAGTTTGCTCAAAACCAGGGTCAGCGGAGTGTCCGCAGCGCCGACATCATCGCAGACGACAGCGACACCCTCCTCTACATCTTCAACGCCGAGAACTCCTTTATCGTCATCTCCGGAGACAAACGGACGGTGCCGGTATTGGCATACACTGACCATCAGCTCTACAACCGTGGCGAACTCGCTGCACCGGCACAGATGTGGCTTGACAGCTACACCCAGCAGCTCCGCGAAGTGAAGAACAGCGCCGCCCGCGATGGCCAGGAGCATCCCACATGGAGTCTGTGGCTCTCCCGTGGCCCACGCGACGGCCAAGAAGTGGAACCGATGATGATGTCGCACTGGGGACAGCAAGACTACTACAACTACTACTGTCCGCGCGACTACGCCGGCGACAACAACCGCGTGGTCACCGGCTGCGTAGCCACCGCCATGGCACAACTGCTCTACTACTTCCGCTTCCCTGAGAGCGGTGTCGGCAGCTACTCCTACACCGATGAGAACTATGGTCTACAATCAGCCGACTACGGCAACGCCACCTACAACTACGAGGCAATGTGCGACGATCCCACCAGCATCAACACAGAGATTTCCAAGCTCATCTACCACCTCGGTGTGGGCGTGGACATGCACTATGGCGTTGACGGCTCCGGTATGAACAACCACAGCGCTGCCTACGTGCTGCGCACCTATTTCAAATACGACCCCGCCACCGAGTACCTCTTCCGCGACTCCACCAATGTCAACTGGGACAGTGTCATCGTGGCACACCTCGACCGTAACATCCCGATGTACTATGCCGGCTGGGCCGACTATGAGTGGATCAGCGGACATGCCTTCATCTGCGACGGTTATAAGATCCAAGACAGTTGCTACTATTTCCATTTCAACTTCGGCTGGGACGGCTCCTCCGATGGCTATTTCTACACCGACAACCTCACTCCCGGCGGCAGCAACTTCAACTTGGCACAGGAACTGATCGTCAATGCCTATCCTGACACCACACTCTATTCCTACCCTGCCCCGTCGCCACTCACCGGCAACAAGGTACTGAACACCACCGCCGGTTCTATCACAGACGGCACAAGACCATACGAGCATTATCGTGACAACATGGACTACACCTGGACCATCCAGCCCGCCGACGAAGACCTTGAGAGCATCTCGCTGCACGCGCGCTACGATATCGCTGCTGGAGACACGCTATATATCACACCTAACACATCCAGTATCAGTCCATTAGCACTGACCAACGACAGCAACACTGTCGATGTCACTTGGGAGTGTTCCGAGATTGCATGCCGTTTCGTCTCACATCAGAACAACGGTCATCTAGGTTTCCATCTCAACTACAGCAGCAACATCACCAGTTTCTGCAATGAAGCCCAGACGGTCACAGCGCCCACGGGCACCTTGACCGACGGCAGCGGTACTGACGACTACCACAACCTGACAACCTGTGGCCAGCGCATCCTGCTCCCCAACTCCTACTCCGCCATCACCGTCCACATCACCAACTTCGACTTGGAGGATGGCCACGACTTCCTGCGCATCTTCAAAAACTCATATACCGAAAACAACCTGCTACTGACGCTCACTGGTAGCATTTCCGACACCACGATGATATTCGAGACCCGCCGTCTCAACTTCCTCTTCGAGACTGACGAGCAGAACACCGCCGGTGGTTATACACTTGAATATTATGGTGGTGTGGTCGGCATTGAGGAGCACGAGAACAGCTCTTTCCTGATCTGGCCCAACCCCGCCACATCAGTTCTTCATCTGCAAAGCGACGAAATAATCACCGAGGCCTGCATCATGGATCTGCAAGGACGTCCTATCAGCATAAGCACTCCTAACAATCTGAAAACCGTCCTCTCGGTAGAAAACCTTAGCGCAGGCATCTACGTTGTCAGCATCCGCACCGACAACGCCGTTTATCAACAGAAATTCATCAAGCAATAATAGACAATGAGAAAAACAACGTTCACCCTATTGGTCATCTTTAGCATGCTTACCTTTTCAGATCTTTATGCTGGGGACTTCATCCCCAAGAGCTCCCAAGACAACGTCATCTACACGTTAAAAAGTCGCTCCACCATCTCGCCCACGCTGATAGAACGCGGTGTGCGGCAGGTAGCCACCTTTTGGACCGCTGCCGACGGTAGCCAACGCGACTTCGAGCAGTTCTGCATCAGCAACTACTGTCCCGACATGGAGACCAAAGTAGAGCTTTTCAACCGTCTCTGCACCAACTTCGAGACCATCTTCGGTCATCAGCACCGCATCTCCATCGAGTTGCAGCGCCCCGAGCAGGTGACCGGTTATAAATCCACCATGGTGGACGGCATCTTCAGTGCCTACGACGGCATGGCCCACTTTGAAGACGACATGTTCGCCAACAAGTTAGCCTTTATTGTCATC
This sequence comes from Bacteroidales bacterium, assembly GCA_024686335.1. Classification (GTDB taxonomy): domain Bacteria; phylum Bacteroidota; class Bacteroidia; order Bacteroidales; family WCHB1-69; genus F23-D06. The sequence continues at coordinate 63,534 of JAILCI010000061.1, forward strand.
CTCAACTTCCCGCATTTCACCTTGGCAGAAAAGCAGCGTAGCGGCATGCAGTGGTCGGACCTCGAATGGGGATTTGTCCGCTTGGGCGACCTCTTCACCTCCCGTGTGCCCGCAGAGAAGATGCAGCAACTTAACACCGTCACGGCCAATGCCAACGCATATATCGACAATTATGATATTGACCTCGTGCAAGTAGGCAGTTTCACCAACCAGTTCCACTGGACCACCTCCACACCGCTCATTACCCATTGGGGTCTACGCGATGAACTTAAGGCTGCCTACGGTGATCCCGTCAACGGCACCGCTAAGCAAGAAGTCATTTACGATGTGATGAAACGCATCATCCAATGTCAAGTGCCACAGGCGGTCATCAAGAAAGACCTCAGTTACCAATGGTACCCTTCCACCAACCAGGTGATGATGAATGGTATTGAAGTGCAGCCCGTCAAGTTGGAGAAAAACACTCGCTATCAGACTCTACTGGACTTCTTCCATGCCGAGCAGGCTTTAGACCCTTACTACCAAGGATTCAACAACTTCTCAGACCGTAAATTCGAGGGTGAATATGAGATTTCCGTCAAGGAGACAGAAGCTCTCTTCGAATCGCTGCTCACAAGTCCTGTCGTCAAGCAGGTGGCGCAGTGCATCTCCAAACGTTTGGGTCGTAAACTGCAGCCCTTTGATATCTGGTACGATGGTTTCAAGGCCCGCAGCACAATGGACGCTGCCGAACTCGATGAGATAGTAAACAAAAAATATCCCTCCAAAGAGGCATTTGAAGAGGACTTGCCCTTCATCCTGCAAAAGCTCGGCTTCGACAAGGAGAGAACCCAGTTCATCTGCGACCATGTCTCCGTTGACGCCTCCATTGGTGCCGGTCACGCTATCGAGTCCAAGATGCGCAACGACAACGCCATGCTGCGCACCCGCATCGGAGCCAACGGCATGGACTACAAAGGATACAATATCGGTGTTCATGAGTTCGGCCACAATGTCGAACAAACCATCTCCCTATACGATGTGCCCAACTACTTCCTCGCTGGCGTACCCAATACAGCCTTCACCGAGGCGTTGGCCTTCGTTTTCCAGGACAAAGACCTCCAACTGTTAGGCATCGACCAAAAGGATGCTCTCGCCGAAGACCTCAAGACCCTGAGCATCTTCTGGGATTGCTATGAGATCATGGGTGTCTCCCTCGTCGACATGAAGGTATGGCAATGGCTTTATCAGAACCCCAATGCCACTGCTGAGCAGTTGCAAGAGGCCATGATACGCATCGCCAAAGAGGTATGGAACACCTACTATGCACCCATCTTCAAGAGCAAGGATGAGCCCATCCTCGCCATCTACTCCCACGCCATCATCGATCCGCTCTACCTCCCCGCATATCCTATCGGCCACATCATCAACTTCCAGTTGGAGGACTACTTGAAAGACAAGACCATCGGTCAGGAGGTTCCCCGTATTTACCGTTTAGGCCGTCTCACGCCCAACGTCTGGATGCGCAAAGCCCTCAACACCGACCTCTCCACGGAGTCCTTGATTTTACGTGCAGAGCAGGCTGTGAAGAATATTAAATGAGGTAATGGTAGGGTCGATGCGTGCATCGACCATTTTAAAAATGAAATTATTAAGATATTAAATTATAATAGTGCGGAGACACTCTGTAGAGACGTTCCATGGAACGTCTCTTTTTTTTGATTACGGCAGTCGTTTGTAGGGTCGATGCGTGCATCGACCATTAATTGGTAATTGAAAAATATTTGGTGATACAGGAATGAAACGGTTAGGGGTTTTTATTCAAGTTGAGAATGAAAACATAAATTCCCGCAAATTGACCATAAATTTTCATTAATTATTTCTGGATAATTGACGGTTAATTCGTAGCATTTCACGTTGAAAAATGAAACACCTCTTTCGCCCCTTCGGGGCTTCCTTGATTCCCGCGCTAACACATACACAGGGGTTCACACCCCTGCCTGTAGTCTGTCGCCCTTCCAGGGCTCTGTCGGGCGCAATCGACTGTCATCATCACGGCAAGAATAGTTGCGTACCTTCGGCACGCGGAAGGGCCACCGAACCAGCCTGCCCCACACTGACGTGCGGGGTTAATGGGATAGCGTGCTTTCTGCACGCAGTCAAAGCACAGAATTATTATTTAATCGTTAAACTGAACTGAAAACTGACAACTATCAATTTAGCCCGTCTATCACCGTTGGAGACGTGCTATAGCGCGTCTCTACAAAGTGACTCCGCACTGTCAACTGTCATCTGTGGAAGGACCCCATAGGGGTTCCATCACAATAACGGAGCGCCGATCTAAACCGACACTCCGTAACTGTCAACTATCAACTGTCAACTATCAACTTTACTTCGCGTTTCTCGCACGAATCATAGCGCCAACCTTGGCCTTGCCCACGCGGATGAAGTCCAGCAATGGTCTGTTGGAAGGACAGGTGAAAGAGCAGGAACCGCACTCGATACAGTTCATAATGCCCAGCGGCTCGCATTTCTCATATTTCTGCTGCTCGGAAAGGATGCAGAGCAGATAGGGTTCCAGTCCCATCGGGCAGCCACGGACGCACTTGCCACAACGGAGACACGGTGAGATAGGACCACGCTTAGCCTCTTTCTCGGTGATGAAGAGCAAGCTAGACATACCCTTCACAACATAGGAGTTCAAGTTAGCGATAGCCTTACCCATCATAGGACCACCAGAGATGATCTTGCCGGTGTCCTCTGGGATGCCAACGCTATTCAAAACGTCCATGATCGGTGTGCCGATACGGAGACGGTAGTTCTTACATTTATCCTCCGGAATGGAAAGACCTGACACAGTGGTGTAGGCTTGCACAATCGGTTTGTTCTTCTGGACAGCCAGATAGAGTGCATACATGGAGGTGATATTGTTCACAATACAGCCAACGGAGATAGGCAGAGCACCGTTGGGCACGCTGCGACCGGTGATAGCCTTGATGAGCTGTTTCTCGGCACCCTGCGGGTATTTGAGTTTCAACGGCTGAACCTCGATGTTGGTGTAGTTCTTCACCATATCCAACAATTTCTTGATGGCGCGAGGTTTGTTCTCCTCGATGCCGATGATGGCTTTGGGAGCGCCAGAAGCGATCAGGGCCAGCTCAATACCGATGAGGCACTGCTCAGTACGCTCAAGGATAACACGGTTATCGGTAGAGATATAGGGCTCGCACTCCACAGCATTGACGATAAGATATTCACATTTCTGTTCAGGTTTGAGCATATATTTGATATGCATCGGGAAGCAGGCACCGCCCAGACCTACCAAACCTCTATCTTTCATGCGGGCGATAATCTCGTCCTTGGTCTTCAGTTTAAGATCACGGATAATGTCAAGAGAGGTGTCGATAGTCTCATCCCATTCATCATCTTCACGTTGGATGACGACAGCCGGTTTCTTGTAACCTGTGATATCAGGAATCATATCAATCTTGGTCACAGTGCCAGAAATGGGAGCATGGATATTTGCGCTCACGAATGAGGAAGCCTCACCAATCAACTGACCAACTTTGACCTTATCACCTTTCTGAACTACCGGGTTAGCAGGAGCGCCAAGGTGCTGGGTCATGAAGACGACAGCCTCATCTGGCAACGGGAAGGTCTCCACGGGAGCAGAGTGAGCTATCTTGTGAGCTGCAGGATGGACACCACCCATGGGGAAAGTTTTGCGCTTAACTTTACGAATAGCACGTTTACTTTCTTGAATCTCTTCAAAAATCTTTTTATGAATAATTTCTATATCTGTACTCATACTTGTCAATAATTAAGATTGATGAATAGTGTTTATGCTTCCGCTGTGGGAGCAGGTTCAGCCACAGCCACAGGTTCTTTCTTTTCTGGGAAGTTGACAGCGTGGATAGCACCTGTCGGGCACTCAGCCACACATTTGCGGCAGGCCTTGCACTTGGTGTAGTCAATATAGGCGAGATTGTCGGTGACAGTAATAGCGTCGAAAGGACAAACCTTGGCGCACTTGCCACAACCGATACAGGCAGCCGTACAATTCTTGCGAGCCACAGCGCCCTTCTCCTTGTTGTTGCAAGCCACATAGACACGACGTCCCTTCATACCCTTGTTGCGAATCTCCAGCACGCCACGCGGACAAGCTTTTGCACAAGCCTTACAGCCCACACAAAGATTCTCGTTGACCTCTGGCAGATGAGTTTCGGGGTTGATATGAATAGCGTCGAAAGCACAAGCCTTCACACAGTCGCCACAACCCAAACATCCAAATGCACAAGAGCTCTCTCCAGCGAAAAGGCTATTTGCGAAAGCACAAGTCAGTGCGGAATCGTAGAAAACCTTGGAAGGAGCATTCTCGCAAGTGCCGTTGCAGCGGACCACACAGACCTGCGGGTCGCGAGCCTCAGCCTTAATGCCTAAAATCTCACCAATCTTGTCATAGTCTCCACCAGGACAGTAGGCGATGCTCAGGTCACGGGAGGTGACCATTGCCTCAGCCATAGCACGACAGCCTGCAAAACCGCAACCACCGCAGTTAGCTCCAGGAAGACACGACTGCACCTCATCGATGCGCGGATCCTCTTCCACATGGAAAAACTTGGAGACGAAATACAAAATAACAGCAGCAATCAGACCTGTTAAGCCTATGGTCAGAGCCGCATAAAGAATAGTAGAGCTTGCCATTGTTCAGTTGTTTTTTAGAAGTGCAAAAATATAAAATAATTTTATATGATGGCAACCTGAAATCCAAAAAAATGGGAGACCGAAACAACCGCTTTTTAAGGATATTTATTAAAATAGAATTGTTTACAATTAAAAACGGATGAAAAAAATCACATATACTAATTTTCTATTTTTGTACGTTTTTTAATTTATCTTTTGAAATTAGAGGAAAATATGAAGTTTTTGAAATTCAACCTATTGGCTTTGTTGGTTTGGCTTTGTTTCCTGCCGGCAGGCTATGCACAGCGGACCGAGAACTACAAATCTCCGCAATATGAGTTCAAGACAGCCGTCGACCTCTTTAACAAGGAGAAATATGGATCGGCGCAACAATATTTCAAGTATGTCTACGAGAACACCGAGGACAAGCAGCAGGATCTGAGGACGAACTCCTATTTCTACATGGGAGTGTGTGCTGCCAAACTGGACAACCAGGATGCTGCCTACTACCTTCAGGGCTTCATCGACCAATATCCGGTGCACTCATACGTACCGGAGGCCCACTTCTACTTAGGCAAATACTACTTCAGCCGCAAGCAGTGGAAGAAGGTCATTACACAGTTCGACCAGATTTTGCCCACAGAGATCCAACCGGAGAACAGTGCGGAGTATCACTTCAAAATGGGTTACTCCTACCTGATGATCAACGAATCCGATTTGGCAAAATCCCACTTCAAGAGTGCTCGCGAGTTGTCAGGGCCTTACCAAAAAAAAGCCGTCTACTACTCTGCCGTGTTGGCTTACCAGAACGGTCAGTACGAGGCTGCCATGGAAGACTTCCTGACCCTCCGCGAAGATCCCGAGTATCGCAAAGATGCCTCCAACTACCTGACCCAGATCTATTTCAAGCAAGGAGAATATGAGAAAGTCCTTAAAGTGGCGCCCGCCGTCACCGACAAGCGCGACACCACGCAGCTGCACACCCTCCGCTGCGTGGCCGTCTCCAACTATACGCTCAACAACTACGAGAAGGCCGTCGACGAGTTCGATGAACTTGAGGAGGCCAACAAGATCGACTTGACTCGTGAAGACCACTTCGCCGCTGGTTTCTCCAACTACCGCGAAGCCAAATATGAGAAGGCCATCAGTCATTTCTCCAAGGCCATCGACTCCAAGAACCCGGATGCCATGACGCAGAACAGCTACTACCTCATTGGCGACTGCTACCGTCGCGCCGGCCAATACGCCCTGGCTATCCAGAGTTTCAAGCAAGCTGCCAAATACGAGTACAATAAAGACATCAAAGAAGATGCACTCTTCAACTACGCCAAGTTGCAGTGCCAGACCTCCACGAGTCCTTTCAACAACGGCATCGATGCACTCCAAGAGTATATCAACACATATCCGCACTCTGCCCGCAGTGAGGAAGCCTCTTCCTATCTGTCTAAACTCTACATGTCTACGAAGAACTATCAGGCTGCCATCACTTCCATCGAGAAGTTGAGTTCCAAGTCTCCGTCTATTCTGCAAGCCTATCAGCGCTGCGCCTATTTCCGTGGCCTGGAGCTGCTGAACAACGGCAACAACAAGGAAGCCATCAAATATTTCGACAAGTCACTGAGCGCCCCGAGAGATGTCGACTTCACCTTGAATGCCACCTATTGGAAGGGCGAAGCTCAGTATCGCAACGAGCAATACCAAGACGCCTACTACACCATCCAGTCATACCAGAAGAAAACTGGTGCCACCTATAATGAAAACTACAACAACTCCTTCTACACTCTAGGCTATGCTGCTTTGAAAATCAAACGTTATCGCGACGCTGCCAACGCTTTCAAAGCCTACACACAGAAGACGACCGAAAACGACACTAAAATCAAGGCTGACGCGTATGCTCGTCTCGGCGACTGCTACTTCATGCAGCAGGATCTCAAAAACGCCATCAAATACTACGAGGAGTGTGAGAAGATGCATGAGTTCAACAGCGACTACGCCATCTATCAACAATCGAAGTGCTACGGCTACCAGAAGAATAACACCAAGAAGATTGAGACTCTGGAACGCCTCATCGCCAACAACCCGAATACAACATTGCGCGACGACGCCGACTACGACCTGGCCGTCACCTATCACTCCAAAGGCGACTACCCCAGTGCTATCGCTGCATACAAGGATTTCATCAAACAGCATCCCAAGAGTCAATATATACGCCAAGCCCACACCCGTCTGGCACAAGCTTACCTCAACAACGGCAACACCGACATGGCTATCTCCACCTACAAATATGTCGTGGAGACCTATCCTGGCTCCCATGAGGCCAAAGACGCTATCTCCAACCTGGAGAACATCTACACTGAAGAGGGCAACACCAACGAGTTCTTCGACTACGTGCGCAGCAAGAACATGAACATCTCCGCCGACCGTCAGGACTCCATCGCCTTCCGTGCCGCCGAAGCCAAGTACCAGCGTGGCGACTGTGAGGCTTCCATCAAGGCCTGCGGCGACTATCTGCGCCAGTTCCCCAACGGCTCCTTCGTAGCCAAGGCTCTCTACTACAAGGCTGAATGCGAGTATGGCCAGAAATCCTACAACGACGCTTTGGCCGACTACGAGCAGATCATCAAGAAGTACAAGACAGAATACAATGTAACCGCTCTGCACAAGGCTGCCTCCATCCTTTACAACGACAAGCAGTACAACAAAGCGCTGACCTACTTCAACAAGCTGGCTGAAAGCACCACCGACGAAGACGAGTTAATTTACGCCAACAATGGTGCCATGCGCAGCGCTTACTTCATGCAAGACTATCCCAAGGCTCTCAAAGCCTCTGAATACATCATCCAATCTAATGCCAGCGACCTCCTCAACGAGGCCCTGCTCATCGCCGGCAACTCGGCCATGAACCAGAACGACATCGCCAAGGCCAAGACCTATTACAGTCAACTGGAGAAACGAGGCAGCAACGATCTCTGCGCCGAAGCCGCATACCACTTGGCTGAGATAGCCCTAAACAACGACAAAGACCTGGATGCCTGCGAAAAGAAGATCCAAGACATCTTAGGCAAGGACTACTCCTCCGAATATTGGTACGCCCGCACCTTCATTCTCTACGGCGACCTCTACTTGGCCAAGGGTAACACCTTCCAGGCCCGCCACACTTACCAGAGTATTGTTGACAACTACGAAGGCGAGGACCTCGTCAATATGGCTAAACAGCGCATCGCAGAAGTGGATGCTGCAGAAGCTCAAAATCCGTCTGAAAACTAATCTTGCAAGCAAATCATTATGAAACATATAACGATAAAAAATCTTATTATCACGGCAGCCATCCTGTTTACCGCTACTGCCGTATCTGCTCAGGCCGTGGACTCCGCCAAGTTGCTCGTCAACTATGTGCCCAAGCTGGCCAAGAGCAACAAGATAAACCGGGATGCCGTCATCACCGACACCATCCAGAACACGGTGACCTATTCGTATGAGATCAGTCCGCAGAAACCGGAGCTCAACTTCACGACTGCCAAGTTAGGGTTCAGCAAGTTCAGTCCCGAGGTGCCGGACCGCTTCTACCGCAACTACCTGAAGTTGGGTTTCGGGTATCCTATCACGCCGTTGGCAGAATTGTCGGTGCACAACACCCGCAATACCAAATACTCATACGGCCTCAACTTCCATCACTTCTCCTCCTGGGCCAAACCAATTGGGAAAGTGCAGAAGCAGTTCGCATACGCGCCAACCAGCGACACCAGACTGCATCTCTTCTTGAATCGTTATTTCAAAAATTACACTCTTTACTCCTCAGTTGGTTATAACCACGAGCTAGCAAATCTCTTCGGCTACAGCAAAGAGTGGGGATTCCCGGATCGCTACTACGAGAAAGACTACCTCGACAGTATCCGCAACAGTTTCCACCATGTCAAAGGTGAGATTGGATTCCGCTCCAACTACACTACTGAGGACAAACGTTTCAAAGAAGATATCGCTCTTCACTATGACTTCATACACACCTATTGGAAAGATATGGAGCACCAGATTGGTCTGCGCTCCGTCTTCGCCTACGACTCCCGTTTCATGAAGATCTCCGGCTATCAACATTACCAGTTGGATTTTGATGTGGATTACTACCTCAACAATTGGAACGACAGTATCATGGTTGGCGTGGAGGAGAATATTCCCGCAAAAGATATCGACCACAGCTTTAAAGTCGAGTTGCGTCCTACGATGAACTTTACCATTAAGGAATATCATCTCAAAGTCGGTGTTGGCGTGCCTATTTTGGTGGCCAATGATAAGACCCGCTTCCCCGTTTACCCCATTGCGGAACTGCAGATGGGCCTCGTGCGTGGCATCCTGAGCCTTTATGCAGGTGTGGATGGACAGGCCAAATACAACTCCTTGCGAGACATGCTGTACGAAAATCCGTATGTTAAGCCACAACTCGACAGTTTGAGATTCTCACGCACACAAATCAGCGTGTACGGTGGTGTCAAGGGCAACTTGGTCAAGAAGCTCAACTACCACATAGCTGCTCGTTACTCCTTTGTACAGGATATGCCTTTCTACGTATTGGATACGCTCTGTCTGCTGAAGAACCAATATGATGTGACATATGTGGACAAAGTCAACGTTTTGAACGTCAGCGCCAACATCAGCTGGGAAGCCATCAACCATCTCTATTTGAATCTGAATGCCAACTACTGGGGTTACTATTTCAAATCCGAAACACTGGAGCATCCGTGGTACAAACCCTCTTGGGAGATTGGTTTTGACGGCAGATACATCCTCAACAACAAATTCATCTTCGACTTGAATGCCAAGGTTGGATTTGGCAGATGGGCATTAGTTCCCATTGCCACTCAGGATGAAAACGGCAACACCTTCATCACCTCCTACGAGGCTGGCCACGATTTGCACAAGAATGAGAATGGCGAAAGACTGGTGAAACCGATTCTGAATTTCGGTCTCGGCTTCGAGTGGATCATCACTCCGCAATTCGCCGCCTTTGCCAACATCAACAATATCGGTTGCCAATACGCTACTAACTACTATGCTTTCAACAACTTCGGCATCAACGCATTAGTGGGTCTCACCTACTCCTTCGGCAACGAACCGTTGAAGCCTGCACGCAAAAAGAAAAATTAAAGCAAAAATAGTTGGAAAAAAAGTGTATTTTTGCGCCCTCAAAAAACAAGTCCTTAAATAGGCAGGTCCCATAGCTCAGTTGGTTAGAGCATCTGACTCATAATCAGAGGGTCCTAGGTTCGAGCCCTAGTGGGACCACCAAAAATCACTCACAGTTTGTGAGTGATTTTTTTTGTTGAACTGTTTGATCGTTGAATTGTTGAGCTCCGGAGCAAGCTGCGTCCTCGGAGCAAGCTGCGTCCTCGGAGCAAACTGCGTCCTCGCAGTTTGGAGACAACTGATCGTTGAACTGTTGAATCGTTGAACTGAAAATTGAAAGCCTGAAGGGCTGAAAGATTACAGGCAGGGGTGTAAACCCCTGTGGAAGATGAGTCGCGATTATTATTGAACCCCGAAGGGGTGACAGCATTCCTTTTTGTTATTGTTTTTACTTTCGCCCCTTCGGGGCTCTGTCAACCACAATCTACTGTCATCATCAGGGCAATAATAGTGGCGTACCTTCGGCACGCTGGTTTGCCACCGCGTCGTCCTACCCCACACTAACGTGCGGGGTTATTAGGATGGCGTG
>JAILCI010000027.1 GCA_024686335.1 Bacteroidales bacterium
ATGGACAGCACTACTTGTAATCTGTTGATTGGCGATGCCGAATCAAGTCCCGTCTGTCACTCTTCGGAGGGTAAGAATCAGGGCAAGCCTTCAAGCATCTTGCTGACATCCAGCAGTGTTAGAAGTGCCGTCTACCGCTCATCTGTGGAGACGGTGTATTCACCGTCTCTACTTTGCAAATGACGGCCTAAATAGTTATGGGACAGCTCATCATACATGTAGACATGGACGCCTTCTACGCATCGGTGGAGATACGCGACAACCCGGCGCTGCGTGGCAAGCCGCTCATCATCGGTTCGCTGCCGGGTGAGCGTGGCGTGGTGGCTACCTGTAGCTACGAGGCCCGGAAATATGGTGTTCACTCTGCCATGAACATAAAGGAGGCCTTCCGACTCTGCCCTAACGGCATCTATATGCATCCCAATTTCGACAAGTACAAAGCTGTATCACAACAACTTAATGCTATCTGGGATTCCTATGCGACTGCCTCGCAGAAGATCTCGCTCGACGAGGCCTATCTGGATGTCGGCGAGCAGGCAGGCAACTGGGAAGGTGCCTGCCGCATAGCCCGTCTCATCAAAAAACGCACGCTCGAAGAGGTCGGATTAACCTGCTCCGTCGGCGTGGCCTACTCCAAGACGGCTGCCAAGATGGCCAGCGAGGAGAAAAAGCCCGACGGCTATTTCGAAATTCCCACACCCGACGATTTCGTCAGGCTTATCATCGACCGAGATGTCAGTGTTCTCTATACCGTGGGAGCCCAGACAGCCAAGAAGCTCCATGCAGTCGGTATCAACACGGTACGCGATATCCGGCAGCGCCAGGAGGATGTTGTCAAGATGTTGGGTAAACACGGACAGTGGCTCGCGCAAGTGGCATTCGGCATTGACGACCGCAAAGTGGTCCCCTATAGACCCCAGGATGCCAAGTCCATTGGCCGTGAGGTTACCTTTCAAAAAGATGTCAGTAACTACCAGCTGCTGAAAGACGTGCTCCTGCTGCTCTCTTTCTGTGTAGAGCACCGGGCCCAGCATGTCGGTCTGAGCGGCAAAGGCGTTATGCTGAAACTGACCTATTCCGATATGAAGAGTATCAGCCGCTCGCGTACCATCGCCTTCTCTACCAACTCGGCGGTCTCCATCTATCGCGAGGCTGTCCAGATGATCGACATGGTGGTCTGGAAGTCTGCTCGTCTTGTGGGCGTGGGCATCTATAATCTCTCCGACAAGGAGGAGGGCCAAACCATCCTCAAAGATCTTTTTGAGGACGGCGACCAGCAGGAGACTGAGAGGAAACTGTTACTCGACGCATTGCAGGCGCGTTACGGCCTCGACTTTGCAGGCCATCTGACTCAGATCTATCAATGGGATACCCTTCATAAAACCGTGGAATACATGCGGAAACATTTCCGTGAGTAGAGACGGTGCATGCACCGTCTCTACCCGGGATAACTTTTAAGGATGGTGGCTAACATGTAAAGTCCTTTTTCGGTGAATGCTTTAGGTAGTTGTCTGGTCTATTGATAGTTTGCGGTCAAAAATTTTGACCGCAAAAATGTAAATTCCTGATTGTCAATTTGGAAAATGTATCCCAATGGAAACTTCATCGGATTGTTCCGAACCGCTTGGTTAATCTCTTTGGTCTGGACACCGTATAATTTTGCCACGTCGGAGTCTAATAATACCTGTTGTCCACGTAAGGTGATGATTTTCTTTTCTACGTCTTCGATGGTCGCCATGTCTTTCAAATTGTATTCATACTTTGTTTTTCACGACAAAAATACAATGTGAAAAGGCGATTGTCAAGAGTTTCTTGGAATTATTTTAGGGGACTTTATGCCTGATGGCATCTTGTATGCCTAAGTATGTTGCTAATAGACATTTTTTAAGGGAGGCAAGGGCTTCATGGCAGCCAACTCCTATAGTTATATTTCTTCAACTTTTCTCTTGATAGAAAAGTTGCCAAAAGATCAAGCCGACATGAATCCCACCCGCTCTGTCCGCCCTCTGACATCGGCGGCAAACGGGAACAAAAATGCAGCATGTAGCAAACGGAAAATATCACGGAAGGCATGCATTTTTGTAAACGCAAGCGCCTTTGCACGCCGCTGTTGGAGGCCGGCCATTCACACCGCGTCCGCACCGCATGTCGGCCCGCCCGCCCGCGTGCTCTATAGTCAGTTGCCTCGGTAAATCATGTTGGAGTTGAAATGCAAATATTTTTGGCTTTGAACTCGTCTTTGTTGTGCCATTATGTATATAACCTCCTTATTTTATAATTGAAAATCAATCATTTGCAAACTGGAGTGCAAAGCGTTTACTATCTATTGTTAAGATCAGTTCTTTGACTTTCCGGTATAAGAGCCATATCTGTCGTAATGGTTACTCGTATTGCCGTCCTTGACGGTCTTGCCTTCCGAAGACCCATATCTGTCGTAGTGGTAAGTGGTGCTGCCACTCTGGCTGGACTTGCCTTGGAGGGAGCCGCTTCTGTCGTAATGATAAGTTGTGCTGCCACTCTGACTGGATTTCCCCTGAAGCGAGCCGTATCTGTCGTAGTGATAGGTGGTGCTGCCATTTTGAACGGACTTACCCACCAACGTTCCATATCTGTCGTAATGGTAGGTGGTGTTGCCGCTCTTGACGGACTTGCCTTCCGATGAGCCGTATCTGTCGTAGTGGTAACTGGTCCCATTTTGACCTGTACTGCTGGAACGTTGTCCCCAGGTGGTAGGACTCTGCGCATGGATGGCGCCAATAAAGAATAGACTGAATAATAAAAGTAATACCTTTTTCATATTTTGTCGATCTGATTTTTCGCTGCAAAATTAAATAAAAACAATGAAAAACATCAGGGACTTTTTACGGAGTTAATAGCGTGTTTCCTACATATGCTGAGGCTCTCCTTCGGGTTCTTTGCGTCCTCTGCGTTTAAATAATGAGACGTTCCATGGAACGTCTCTACAGCAATCTTTGCGTTTGTAAATATGGATTAAATTGTATCTTTGCGGTTTCTAAGGTTCGCGATTTTTCTTTGCGGACCATAATGCTGATTATGATACAGGTACAGACCTCCATACATGACCGTTTCTCCGTGGAGTTTAAGACTAACTTCATAGGACTTGAGAATGAACATCTCTATAAGATGAATTCGTGGCTTTTTGTGCCGGCGAGTCTCGATATCAATGCTTCTACCTATTCCAAGGAGCAGTTTTATCGCGATGTGAAGTCAAATGTCCGGTTGAAAACACCCTTTTTTACCCTGAAGCAGATGGCTGAGGAGAGTTCGCATCCCGTGCGGTATCTCAAAACCATTGCCCAGACAGTTGATAGGTCACCCGCCTCATCGCTAATGGCCGACCTGGAGTTTCATGTCAAGATGTATGTGGCCATATACAAGAGTGCCTTGCGCGACGAGACCAAGCGTCTTCAGACCTTAAGTGACGAGGTCGTGGAGCCCGCCCGCTGGTTTGAACATCTGGCAGCCATGCGGACTATAGTCTCCAACTATCGCACCATTATGGCTAGTTGTGACAGTTCCGATCAGGCGGCCCGCATCTTCCATTATGGCGACGAGTACCTGAGTCATCTTACTGAGCTGTACTCTGTCCGCATGCTCCGCCATGCCGAAACGATGGACGCTGCGCCAATGACGACCGTAAAGGATGACATTAGGGCGCTGATTACGGCTGAACATCAGTACAAGGTAAAGTCTGGTTACGAGCATTTCTCTATCGACAGTGAGTCGCAAAGTCGTGACATGTTCCATCATCAGAATACTTTGAAGAAATATATCGAGAGCGCGCTTTATCTCAAGACAGACTCAGAACCCGACGGTGCGGCGGCTCAGCAGCTTACCTTTGGGGTTGCTGCGGGACTCGCCATGCTCATCTCCATGTTGATTGCGTTGCCATTCCAAAAGTATCTGGGAGATTATCCGACTCTTATCTTCATTATCTTGGTTGTCGCCTATATGTTTAAGGACCGTATCAAGGAGTACGCCCGTGTTCGTTTTGCCCACCGTTTGAAGTCTCGCTTCTTCGATCTGAAGAACAATATTTTCTTCCGTGGCCGAAAAGTGGTCAACATGAAGGAGGGTGTCGACTTCATTGATGATGCCAAGACTCCCGAAGAGGTGTTGGCCGTACGCAGACGTACAGACCTTGAGGGACGGATTCCGCTGGAGCAGATTATCCTTTATAGAAAACAGGTAGATATAGACGAGGAGGCCCTTCGTCAAAGCTATGAGTATCGCTATGATGGTATAAACGATATCACCCGTATTCATTTCCAATATTTCACGCTGAAGATGGATGACCCGGAGACGACGGTCTCGATGATGGACGAGGATGGCAGTATCGTCAGACGTGTGATCCCGCGTGTTTACAACTTGTACATTGTTTTGCAGTGTGTGGTCGAGGAGAAGCTCGAGTATCACTGTTTCAAGTTGATGATGTCGCGTGATGGTATCCGGGAGTGTGTGGAAATCTAATAAGCTATGGAAGACGTATTTGGTAAAGTTTTTAGGATTAGTGACTGGGGCGACACCCACGGTCCTGCCATGGAGGGTAGGATAGAGGGGTGTCCGGCCGGTATTTTTATCGACCAAGAGTTTGTGCAGTCGGAGTTGTCGCGTCGTGCTCCGGATAGGAGTGCCCTTTCCACCCAGCGTGGTGAGATAGATCAGGTGCAGTTCCTTGCTGGCATTGGATCCGACGGGCGCACCACGGGCGAGGAGATCCTCTTCCGCATCGAGAACCGCGATGCCAAGCCTTCTGCCCAGCGGGATGTCATTCGTCCTTCCCACGCTTCATACACCTACTTCAAGAAATACGGCTATACGGATAACGAGTTGTGCGGGCGGGCCTCCGCGCGGCAGACGGTGTGCCGGGTGGTGGCGGGCGCCATCGCCAAGTTGGTGCTGCGCCGGTATGGTGTGGAGGTGACCTCCGAGGTCGTCAGCATGGCTGCGCCGGCACGTGAGGGCGACACCATGGGCGCTGTGGTGCGCGGCCATATCCGGCATGTGCCCGCCGGACTGGGCGAACCCGTCTATGACAAGTTCTCCGCCCGCCTTGCTTATGCGATGCTCTCCATCAACGCCGCCAAGGGCTTTGAGATAGGAAGCGGTTATGAAGCCGCCCGGATGTGCGGTAGCCAGTACAACGATGTGCAGAACCCCGACTTCTCCTTCCGCACCAACCACGACGGAGGGGTGCAGGCGGGCATCACCAACGGCGAGGAGGTGACCTTTACCGTGGCCTTCAAGCCCATCCCGACCGTCCGCTTTGCGCAGGAGACCATCACTTACGACGGTCTGCCGGCTGTCTATGAGGGGTCCGACCGCAACGACCGCTGTGTGGCGCCGCGCGTGCTGCCAGTCGTGGAAGCCATGGCCGCCGTCACGACATTGGATTTTATCCTCCTTGCTGATTTTCAAAAAAAATGCTAATTTTGTACCCGTTAATACAGTATTAAATACAAACACTCTTGGATATGAAAAGATATTTTTGCTTATTAGGAATGCTTTTGCTGAGTTTGGTTGCCTTGAATGCCCAGAATGCCCTGTCGCGCACCTATGAATATGACGATGCCGGCAACCGGATTATGCGCAAGACCTTGGAACTGCGCAGTGAGGTGGCGCAAAGCCCTGCCGTCACTCCTGCCGCCAGCACCACGGAGGCGCCCGCCGCTTATTATGAGGAGTCCTTGGGCGACAAGCTGACCGTGCGCATCTATCCCAATCCGACCAAGGGGGAGGTCTGTCTGCGTTTCAATCATGATGTAAAAGAGGGCTACTATCAGAACTAAGGAGGAAAAAGTAAATTATTATACTCGGACTTTTTTAGATGTGGTTGGGGTGTGTGGTGAGCCAGGTTTTGCTCTTTCCCTATACTATTCAGGAGTTGTCAAATATTATCCAGCGGTTAAAAAGAATATTGAGAA
>JAILCI010000038.1 GCA_024686335.1 Bacteroidales bacterium
GGCCAACACAGCTACGGAATGGCAGATTAATTATCGTCAGTCTACAGAGAGCGACTGGAGCACCGTGACAGCAACCACTACCACCTACACCCTGACCGACCTGGTAGCCAACGTTACCTACGAGGCCAACGTGGTGGCACACTGCAGCAACGGCTTGAACAGTGATCCTTCCAACACGGTCACCTTCGAGACCAACAACAACGGCGTACAGACCTACCTGGAGAAGAGCGTAAATCTCTATCCTAACCCGGCAACTGAGATGGTAAGCGTGGCAGTCAGCGACGCCAACATCCAGATCAGTAGCGTTGAGGTCTACAACGTATACGGTCAGTTGATCAACGTGATCGAGTCCAACGACAATCCTCTCCGCATCAACGTCAGCGGCATGGCCGACGGCATGTATTATGTGCGCGTGACGACCGACAACGGCGTTGTAACGAAGAATTTCGTTAAACGGTAACCCCCGTAGGGGCGAATCGCATTCGTCCTCGTAGGGGCGAATCGCATTCGCCCCTACGAGTCCCCGTTTTTTCATAATCATTCGTTCGGTATGGGCGAATAATTATTCGACCCATACCGATTTTTTTTTTAAATTTGCATCGTCATTTTCATAGTATAAAAAATCAAACATCCTAATGAATAGATTTTCTACAATTCATAACCAACATCTCCATGATTTGTCTGCCTTTCGTGGACTGCTACTGTTATGGTTAGTGGTATTGTTTTTGGGGTGTTTTAAGGACATACAAGCAGCTGACAACAAATCATTTTCAATATCCGATATTGATCGTACATTAGGTGACACTACCTATATCCAGATGGGTATTTGTACCAGCCAACTGCCCTACACGTGGAACGGGGTTGTCTTCAACCAGCCGGGCACTCAGTCTGTGACCCTTACGGCATCCGATGGTAGCGATAGCCTCGTTGTGATGACCTTGACGGTGGGAGATCCAAGTTATCTGACTGTCTATGGAACTGCTTGTCAAGGTGAGTACTATACTGAATATGGTTTCAACTTGCCTCCTGACAGTTTAGCCGGAGGCACGGACCTCACCTTCATTCGAACCGAACCTAATGCCGCTGGGTGTGACAGTATCATTACCCTCCATCTGAGCGTTACCCCGGTCCCCAATATGACCTGCTCTGGAGATACTATCCTCGATCCTGGTCAGTCAGTACAACTATTTGCCTCGGGTGCTGATTATTACGTGTGGTCCCCAGCATACAGTCTCTCTAATACTATCACAGATCAAACTGTTTGTTCACCGACTCAGTCGATGTATGTGTTCGTTACTGGCTATCAACAAGGTATCAACCTTATCGGTAATGGTGATTTTGAACTTGGTAATGCAGTTTTTACTAGCAGTTATACTCTCAATACAAACCTTTGGGGAGAGGGAACCTATTATGTGGGTAGCAATGCTAACACATATCACTCCAGTTTTCAAGGTATGACGGATCACACTACGGGTAGTGGCAACTATATGATTGTCAATGGTGCTACCTCACCAGGTACGGTGGTCTGGTCGCAAACGATTACGGTCACTCCGAATACTGACTATGCTTTCACGACATGGGTTACTACGGTAGCTAATAGTCCGTGGGCACAGCTCCAGTTCAGTATCAATGGACAGCAGATCGGGAACGTCTTCTCCGCTCCTTCTACATACGGACAGACCAATACATGGGAGAATTTCTACATTATATGGAACAGCGGAACTAATACCCAGGCAACCATCTCCATTATCAACCAAAACACCGTTGCTGGTGGTAACGATTTCGGTTTGGACGATATCTCTTTCTTTAAACTGACCAACTGTGGCATTACGGACACTATCCAAGTCCTCGTGCGCCACTTTGAAGATACAGCCATCTGTTCATACGATCTCCCATTCAACTGGTATGGCGTAAACTTCACCACTTCTGATTCCTTGGAGCATATTGTCATCAACCCTAACGGCGTGGACGATGCTGTTGTGATGAATGTGGAGATAGTGGAGAGTATGAATCCAGATCTGGGTGAGGATATCTACCTCTGCTATGGTGATATGGCGGAACTTTCCCTGGATAGCGTGCCTTCCGATGTCTCTATCCTCTGGAACACAGGCGACACGACCAGCAGTATTTTTGTGCTGGCCAACGGTTCCTACGATGTGAGTGTTATCGGAAACTCTTCGGATGGCAGGTATCAGTGTTACGGTCGCGATACCGTCCAGGTCATTTCTGTTGAGGAGCCTCAGATCGATTTTGAGGCGGACCAGACACAGGGCTGCATACCTTTCTCCATGCATATCACTAACCATTCTACTCCGGACTCATGTTCTCACGAGTGGTATCTCTATGATGCCAATGGACAGATTGCTTATGCCTCCATTGAAGAGAATCCGGATTTTGACTTTATCGAACCAGGAGTATTCACGCTACATTATTTTATTACAACGCCTTACGGATGTGCTGATTCTGTTTTCATGACAGATTACATAAAGGCCAATTTCCAGCCGACTGCTGAGTTCTCGGCCTCACCGGAAATTTCTTTGATGGCGGAGAGTAATGGTGAAGTCCATTTTACCAATTATGTGGATTCTCTTTTCTCCAACGGAGCTACTTTGATTTGGAATTTTGGCGACGGGACTGTTGACAGTGCTGAGTTTTCACCGGTGCATACCTATTCGCAATGGGGTGATTATATTGTAACGCTAACCGTTGAGACTGATGCGGGTTGTAACAGCGAGATTGCCCATATGGTCATTGTTGAGCAGGATCTTATCTTTCCCAACGTCATCACTCCCAACGGTGACGGCATCAACGATGTCTTTGCTATCCAGAATCTGAATACGAATATCAATCCTGAGGATCCCGATGAGTACCGCCATAACGATCTGTACATATACGACCGTTGGGGCAGAAAGGTGTATGAAGCGCATAATTACGACACCTTTGCCCGCGAAGGCGAGATTACTTTAGGAGATCAGATTTTTGACGGCAGTAATCTTTCCGACGGAGTCTATTACTTCAGCTTTTATTACAAGGGAAAGGTTAAGACGGTTAACTACCACGGGTCACTGACCATTGTCAGATAATTCTTCCTCTTTATTTTCTTCCAAAGAGACATTCTTCATCTTCAGATTTGTCATCACGATGACTGCATATGCGCCCCAGAAGGGTAGCGACAGTTTGTCAGTGTCGAGGAAATTATTCATTCCACCGTGTACGTAATAGGTGATGAGGGCCAGAGTCATCATTAGGGCTAGCAGACGGTCGGTCGGGTCCTTGGTGTGGTTGTATGTGCGCAGTCCGGTATAGAGCGTGATGCCAAACAGGATGATGACGGTCAGCATACCAGGGATGCCCGTCTCAGCGCATGGACCAATATACTCGCTGTGCGCATTTCCTCCATCGCCGAAATTTGTGGAGATAATGGTCTTATATTTGCTTTTTTGGAAAGGTGCGTATTCAAATTGATAGGTGCCCGGGCCCCAGCCAACAATCGGGCGCTCTTTAATCATCGAGAAGGCTGAATTCCACCGGTTTAAACGTTCTACATTGGAGGCGTCGGTGGAGATGTTGGAGATAGATTGCAAGTGCTCCACGAAGCTGGTGGAGGAGTCCTGACTGTTACGGCTCATCTTGTAGAGGATGTCGTCGGCGTAAAAGTAGAAGAGCCCGCCGACAATAAGGGTGCCGACCACGAACCAGGAGAACTTGATTCGGAGTTTTAAAACAATCCAGATGCCGATGGCGATGACCAGGCTAATCCAAGCAGCACGGCTGAAGGAGAGGTAGAGCGCCAAGGTGAAGAGAACTGTCAGAGAGGCGTAGAAGATCTTCTGGAAGATGTTGTTGTTGGGCAGGAAGAAGCAGCACGCTGTGATGGGCAGGAAGAAAGCCAACACCGCACCATAAGCCGTGTGGTCGTTGTAGAACGGACTCATTACCCAGTGTGCATAGTGCTTGTCAAAACCACTTAGTCCGTGTTTGACGGTGGTGATGAGTACCACGATGGCCAGTGCAGTCGCATAGCAGTTGAAGAAGCGGATAGCTTTAGCGTGATCGCCTTTGATGAGCACTGTTAGCATCCAGTAGCAGGAGGTGGTGAACCATAGCTTGGAAGCCCAGAACTTGAATGATACTACTGGCAATTCAGAGGTGAGACAGGTCAGCAACATCCAGAGCAGGTAGACATACAGTGCTATTGAGATAGGGTGGGTGAGCAACTTGCGGTCTAGCCGTAGATCGTAAAGAATCCGGAAAAGGAACATCACGGAGATGGCTATCATGAATGCCTCTGCTGGCAGTGAGAGACCTAATTGGACGTCTTTGACGCTGATAATGATGGAGAAAGGGGTGCTGAACGCCATCAAGTACATGGCCAAGTCCATACGGAAGATGACAATGTAGACAAGAAAAGCGGCTGCCGTAATCAACGGGATGATTGGCAGCTCTTTGAGGACGGCGACACCGTTCAGCAGGAGTAGTAATAAGCCGATGGCGATGAGCACATAGTGCTGCTTCGTCAGCTTACTGGTCCACTGTTTCAACCTTTCTGTCAGTTGGCTCATTAATCTTTTCGAATATTAATAATGCTAGGACGGATAACATGAAGACACAGAAGGTGGAGACGATCATGATGATCGATTTCTTCGGGTAGTACTTCTTGTCTGCCGGGGTGGGTCTGTCCACTACGAACTTGCCAGGAATCTGGTTGGACATATCCAGCTTGGCATCCATCATCTTTTGTTTGCAGAGAGACTGATATTGGATGAAATAGTATTGCAGATTCTGGGCAGCATCGAGTTTCGGACCCCATTCTGCCATGTTCTTCATCTCCTCTTTTAAGCGGCTGATGGCACCGGCATTACCGCCAGCGACAGCGATGGCGTACTGTTGCATCATGCGCTCAGACTGTTTCTCAACGTCATAGACGCCATGGTCCATGCAGAGCTTGATGGTGTCGTCAATGCGCGCTATCTCGCGATTGATGGAATCCAACTGTTCCACAAGAGCGTAGTAAGCAGCAGCAGTACGCTCACCCTCAGCGCGGTTCTTGACAGTGTCTAAGAGACGAAGAATGTCTTGCGTCATATTGCAAGCCATCTGTGGGTCTTCGTCAGAAACGGAGATGGAGATAGCACCATATTCGGTACGCTTGATGGTGATGTTGTTGGTCACCGTCTTGTATAGCTTCGTCTTCCAGCCCTTGCTCTCAGTGTCGATATCGTAGTACTGAGCCAATTTGTATTTGGCGATTAAAGAATCCTTGATCTCCTGAGCGTTTAGCAGCTGCATCATCTGCTCGGTTTCCTCTTCAATAGCGTAGGCTTTCATGTCCAAGCGCTCGTTGTAGTTCTCCTCGTTGAGGAGTATTTTAGCAGTCGAGTTGGTACGCGGGGCGTAAATCACGGCTGTAGACTTGAAGCGGGGCTTAATTAGCATGGAGCATCCAAGGGAGATGATCATCGTGGCGACACAGATGGCCAGCAGCCACCATTTCCAGCGCCACAGAAACTGTATCAGGCTGAATGCGTTGTATTGGTTTTTATTTTCCATTCGGGATAGGTTTTATATCGATGTAAAGTTCTTCCAACTGCTTGGGGTCGATGGGCGTAGGAGCGGGCAGCATCGTGTCGCGGCCAGCATTGTTCTTGGGGAATGCAATGAAGTCGCGGATTGAGTCACAGTCGGAAAGGACAGCACAAAGACGGTCGAAACCGAAGGCGATACCACCATGAGGAGGAGCACCGTATTGGAAAGCATTCATCAGGAAGCCGAACTGTGCCTGAGCCTGCTCTTCGGTGAAGTTGAGGGCCTTGAACATACGTTTCTGCAACTCTTGGTCGTGGATACGGATAGAGCCACCGCCGATCTCAGAACCGTTGATGACGAGGTCATAAGCGTTGGCGTTGACAGCGCCAGGATCACTCTCCAGCATAGCCTCATGCTCTGGTTTTGGAGCGGTGAACGGGTGGTGCATAGCATAATAGCGTTGTGTCTCCTCATCCCACTCTAACAACGGGAAGTCGATGACCCAGAGAATCTTGTACTCACCAGCTTTGCGCAGACCCAGACGGTCGCCCATCTCGAGACGCAAAGCACCTAACTGTTTGCGGGTTTTCATAGCCTTACCAGACATGATGAGGATGAGGTCGCCAGCCTTTGCTTCGCAACGCTCAGCCACTGCCTTCAAGTCGTTTTGATCGTAGAATTTGTCCACGGAGGACTTAAAGGTGCCGTCGGCATTGCAGAGGATGTAGACTAGTCCACCAGCGCCAACATGAGGACTCTTGACGAACTCTACCAGTCCGTCGAGCTGCTTGCGGGAGTAGTTGCCACAACCGTCAACTTTGATACCGGCCACGAGTTCAGCCTCGTTGAAGACCTTGAACTCTTTGTGTTGCAACAGGTCGTTGAGTTCCACAAAACGCATGCCGAAACGTGCATCCGGCTTGTCGGAACCGTAGTATTTCATAGCGTCAGCCCAGGTGATACGCTCAATGGGCTCGATGTCTATATTCTTGAATTTCTTGAAGATATCTTTAACAAGACCTTCGAAGAGTTGTAGGATGTCCTCTTGTTCGATGAATGACATTTCACAGTCTATCTGGGTAAACTCCGGCTGACGATCAGCGCGGAGGTCCTCATCGCGGAAACAGCGCACAATCTGGAAATAACGATCCATGCCGGAAATCATGAGAAGCTGTTTCAAGGTCTGAGGCGACTGTGGAAGGGCGTAGAACTCGCCCGGGTTCATACGGGAAGGAACGAGGAAGTCGCGGGCACCCTCAGGGGTGCTGTTGACGAGGAACGGAGTCTCAATCTCCAAGAAACCTTGCTCGCTCAGATATTTGCGGATTTCCAAGCCTAATTTGTGACGGAAGATGAGGTTTTCCTTCACCGGACGACGACGGATGTCCAAGTAACGGTATTTCATACGCAATTCATCGCCACCGTCGGAGACATCCTCAATGGTGAATGGCGGAACCAGTGACTTGTTGAGGACATTTAAAGACTCTACGTCAATCTCGATGTCACCAGTGGGGATGTTCTTGTTTTTGCTGTATCTTTCAATAACCTTGCCGGTCACCTGGATAACCCACTCACGTCCCATCTCCTCGGCCTGACTGCACAATTCGGGACGGGTCTCGTGGTTAAATGCTAACTGGGTGATGCCGTAACGGTCTCTTAAATCTATGAAAATCATGCCGCCAAGATGGCGAACTTTCTGAATCCAACCGCACAAAGTGACGGTCTGCTGGATATTAGCGGCGTTCAATTCACCGCAAGTATGAGTTCTATACATAGCGTAGTTTAAATATTTTTAAAACAAGGTGCAAAAATACAAAAAATCATAATGAGCTATAAATGGTCCACTATATAAAAAGTGTATTTTTGCGAAAATTTTTAGACAATGGTATTCAGCAGTATAGAATTTCTCTTCTACTTCCTTCCGGTAGTGCTGTTGATATACTATTTGGTGCCCAAGGTGGCAAAGAATCTTGTTCTTCTGGTCGCCTCCTTGATCTTCTATGCCTGGGGCGCTCCCGACTTTTTCCTTATCTTTATCGTTTCTATGTTATGTAATTTTCTGATTACAAAGAAAATGCATAATGCTGAAGAGGCTAAACCAAGGAAACGATGGCTAGCTTTGTCTCTGGTTTTGAACATAGGTCTTTTGGCCTATTTCAAATACATGAACTTCTTTGTAGATAATCTCAACGCTCTCCTGAGTCTTTCGCACCATGCCACACTCCATTTTGCCCGGGTGGCATTGCCGATAGGCATCTCCTTTTTCACATTCCAGTCGATCAGTTATACCGTTGACGTCTATCGGAAGGTTTCCGAACCCCTGCGCCGTTGGTACGACTATATGCTCTACATCTCTCTCTTCCCGCAACTGATTGCCGGTCCTATCATTCGTTACAATACCATTGCGGAGCAGTTAGTCGATAGAACCTCTACAATGGAGGATCGGGTGGCGGGTTTCAGACGTTTTGTTATAGGACTGAGTAAGAAGGTGTTGATTGCCAATACGCTGGCGATTCTCGCTGATGAAGTCTTCGCTATGGATTATCATACCATGTCGACGGGAACTGCTTGGATGGGTATCATCGCCTACACTTTCCAAATTTATTTCGACTTTTCAGGCTACTCCGATATGGCTATCGGTATCGGTCGCATGTTGGGATTTCGCTTTAGTGAAAACTTTAATGTTCCCTATATCAGTCAGAGTATCAGTGAGTTTTGGAGACGTTGGCACATGACATTGGGAGGATTTATGAAGGAGTATCTCTATATTCCGCTAGGTGGCAATAGAGTCTCTAAAGGCCGTACTTACTTCAACCTTTGGATTGTCTTCCTGATTTCCGGTCTTTGGCATGGCGCCTCCTGGACTTTTGTCCTTTGGGGTGTCTTTCATGGAACATTTTTGATTTTGGACAGACTGTTCATGCTTGATTTCTTGAAAAAGATAGGACGTTTCCCAGCTATCATACTTACCTTTTTCATCGTAGTTTTGGGTTGGGTGCTCTTCCGTGCGGAGACCGTTAGTGGGGCTATCGACTTCTATCAGGCTCTGTTTACCTTCCGCTCTGGTGCGACGGCGGCCATATCGTTACAGTGCTACCTATTCCTTGCCCTTGCGTTCCTCTTCGCCTTCATCCCTGTGCTGAAATTTGGCGACAAATGGATGAACCTCTTTTATAACGACACTCATTCGAAAACTGTCACTATTGTGCTCTTTATTGTCACAATGGTCCTCTTTTTCTTGTCTGTCGGTTCGTTGGCTGTCACAGATTTTAACCCATTTATCTATTTCCGATTCTGATGAAAAAGCCGACTCTGCATATTATCCTCTTCGTCATTATCATGGTGGTGCTGTGCCTCCCAATGGTTCAGCATGTGACCGGCATTTTCAAAGTTAAGAAACTGGACGGTTTTACTGCCCCTGTAGAACCGGTTACGTTGAGTTTAGATACCTACCGCGATCAGACATATCAAGGGTATATGCAGAAGTATCTTCAGAATAATTTTGGGTTTAGAGATAGTTATATCAGAACATACAACCAGTTTGTATACAGTTGTTTCCACGAGACGACGAATCATAATATGGTTATAGGAAAAGATGGACACCTCTATCTGAAACAATATACGGATGTCTACACAGGTAAGACGCTCCGAGAGCACTATGGCACCGAAGACAGTGCTCGCAAGGCGATGCGACATAATGTGGAGGAGACTTGCCGAATCATTGATACGTTGAAGCATTTTGGCACCGACATCATCGTCGTTCTTGCGCCTTCAAAGCCGTTAATCTATCCTGAATATTTGCCTGATGATATTCAAAGGGAACATTCTGATTTTTCTATTCAGGAGGAGTATGCCAAACTATACGAGCAAGCAGGCATTGAGCATATCAACTTTGCTCCGGTTTTCCGTCAGTTGAAAAAGGATTCTCCTTATCCAGTTTATACGAAATTTGGCACCCACTGGGCCTTTTCCACGATTCCTTTTGTGGCTGATACAATCTTGCAAAAAATCGCCTCTGTGAAGCGGTATCCGATGCCTCATGTCGTCTATGCCGATAGCAACATCACGACTCGTTATGCGAATAGCGACAAGGAGTTGGAGCAGCAGCTGAATCTGCTTTTCCCATTGCATCATGACAAGATGCCGAATCCGCATTTTACGCTACAAAAGGATAGTAAATACAATAAACCCAATCTGTTAGTAGTCGGAGACAGCTATTTCACACAGTTGGAAAGTAACGACTTTGTGAAGGCTTTTAACCAGGTAGACTATTGGAAATACAATGAAACGGCCTATTCGTCTGACTCGAAGAGGAGTGGTAAGATATCGCTCCTTCCTAGATATGAGATTATTACTGAGGCTGACGTCATTTTGGTTGTCTTTACCGACATGCATGCTTTCGACTACTTCTTTGATTTCATCACAACTGTAGATCAGGCTTTAAAAGATGGTCCTGGGTTCAGTGATATTGACATGGAGGAGGTGATTCAGGATATTATTCTCCGAATCAAGAGCACGCCCGAGTGGTACGACAAGGTTAAGAAGCAGGCCAAGGAAAATGGCATCAGTGTTGAGCAATGTCTCCGCGATAATGCGCAGTGGGTTTACGACCAAGAGCATAAGTAATCGGCCATCTCTCGTTTTTTTCCGTCAACTTCCACATTTTTTGTTGTATCTTTGCCGTCCATAAATATTCGTGATGGCAAAAAACAAGACCTTATATTATTGCAGAAATTGTGGGGCGCAGTCGGCACAATGGTTGGGTCGTTGTCCCTCTTGTGGCGAATGGAACACCTTTGAAGAGGAGGTGGTGGTCAGAGACACACCTGCTCCTAAGGGGCGTTCTACGGCGGAGGTTTTTCAGAGTACGCCTAAGCCCATTGATGAGATTTCTCTCACGCAATTGCCGCGCATCTCGACAGGTTTCACCGAGTTTGACAATGTCTTGGGCGCAGGCATCGTGCCGGGCTCTATTATCCTGTTGGGCGGCGAGCCGGGCATTGGCAAGTCGACACTTTTGCTCCAGATGGCCCTTCGTCTGCGGGACCGTAAGGTGCTCTACGTTTCCGGTGAGGAGAGCGAGATGCAGCTCAAGATGCGCGCCGCCAGACTCTCTTCAGAGAAAGCTCCTCACTGCTATGTGCTCACGGAGACTAACACCCAGCAGATCTTCAAGCATGTGGAAAACGTCAAGCCAGACATCGTTATCGTGGACTCTATCCAGACGCTTCAAAGTTCTCTCATAGATTCCGCCGCTGCTTCCATCTCCCAACTGAAAGAGTGTGCCGCCGAGTTTCAGCATTTGGCTAAAACGACTGGTATTCCTGTTTTTCTGATCGGTCACATTACCAAGGAGGGCAGCCTTGCCGGCCCTAAGATATTAGAGCATATTGTAGACACGGTCTTGCAGTTTGAGGGAGACCAGCACTACGGTTACCGTATAGTGCGCTGTATCAAGAACCGTTTTGGATCTACCTCTGAAATGGGTATTTTTGAGATGACTCAGAACGGTTTGAATGAGATTCACAATCCTTCGGAAATATTGTTGTCCCAGCATGATGAGGATTACAGCGGTGTCGCTGTTGCTACGATTTTGGAAGGCAATCGCCCGATGCTCATCGAGGTGCAGGCGCTGGTCAGCACGGCCGTTTATGGCATGCCGCAGCGCTCCGCCACAGGCTACGACATCCGACGGATGAACATGCTGCTGGCTGTACTGGAGAAACGGTGTAACTTTAAGTTGGGTGCCAAGGATGTCTTCCTGAATATCGCTGGCGGCCTGCGTGTCGAGGACCCTGCCATCAATCTCTCCGTGGTGGCCGCTATTCTTTCCTCGGCTACAGATATCGCCATCGATTCCAAGACCTGTTTCTCTGGCGAGATGGGTCTCAATGGCGAGGTGCGTCCCGTGTCGCGCATCATCCAACGCATCGCTGAAGCCGACAAACTCGGATTCACCCGCATGTTTGTCTCCAAATATAATATGAAGGGCGTTAACCCCCAAGACTATAAAATCCGCATCATCCCCATCGCTAGGGTGGAGGAGATGTTTAGAAACCTGTTTGAATAGATTATGGAAGCACAACCCATCTGCCGTGACGGCGTAGTTAGAAAAATTGAAGACGGACGTTTGCTGGTGGAGATTACCATCAGTTCCGCTTGCAGCCAGTGCCGTGCCAAGAGCATCTGTATGCCTTCAGAAAAAAAACAGGAGCTGGTAGAGGCGCAAAATCCATTTAATCAAGAGTTTACAGTTGGAGAAGTCGTCACGCTGAATTTGCAGTCTGCTGCAGGACGGAAAGCGGTGGTCTTAGGCTACCTGATGCCTTTCGTGGTGCTCCTTGCCTCGTTCTTGCTGACCTATCTGCTGACAGATAAAGAGTGGATTCCTGTCTTGGTGAGCCTCGTCTGCACCTTCCTCTATTTCGTGGTGCTCTATCGCTTCAAAAAGCGGATGGACGACCAATTCACCTTTTACGTAACAAAGAAATCGTAAGGCCGTATTGCATACGGCCTTGGTCGTATGCGATACGACCGCACCATCGGTCGTATCGCATATATCCCCACCGTTACAATTGGTTCCCGAAATATTCCTCGACTTGTTGGTATAAATCTTCAAAACTGCCGTCGTTGTAAAAAACCTTGTCGGCCATCTCCATGCAACGCCCTACGTTCTGATGGTTCGGGTCGGTGGAGCTCATCTCGCGTTGTTCGTTTTCGATGAAGGTCTCGAAGGAGACGTGGTCGGTTTCGGAGCCGCGAAGGACGATACGCTCATAGCGAATCTTCGGGTCGGCATCGACGGCGAAGAGGAGGAAGTGTTCGTTCTTGCGGAGGGAGAGTACCTCGCCTGGAGTGCGCACGCTCTCGATTATAGCGTCAGTGCCTGCAGCCTCAGCTTGTTTATAGAGTTCGTCCGTGATGTAGGATGGACAATGGGTGGCGCGCAGATCGTTGGCCACTACCACAAAGGTGTCACGGTTGATGGGCAATCCCCGACGCTCAGCCTCCTCAATGAGATATCCGCGCACAGAGTAGTGCTTGTACCCATAATGTTCACGTAAATATTCTACCAAAGTGCCTTTTCCTGCACCCAAAGTGCCTGTGATTCCGATGATTTTCATTAGCTCGAGTTTTTTCGGGGCAAAAATATGATTTTTTGTTGAATTGTTGAAAGTAGGGCAAACTGCGTCTTGTCGGGGCGAACTGCGTCCTCGCAGTTTACAATATTAAATTATTAAACTATTAAGATATTAAACTATGAAGAGGGTCTAGTATAAGCTATCCATATTTTATATTTATAATTTCATAGTTTTATAATTTCATAGTTTCATAATTTCATAGTTTCATAATTTCATAGTTTCATAGTTTCATAACTTAATAACTTCATAGTTTCATAACTTCCAACTATGCCAAAAATTTTTATCTTTGCGCTCTCATTCTGAAATTATTCAATAATTAAAAATCATCTATATGAAAAAAGCATTTCTTTTGACG
The DNA here is from genome assembly GCA_024686335.1 of Bacteroidales bacterium. GTDB lineage: Bacteria > Bacteroidota > Bacteroidia > Bacteroidales > WCHB1-69 > F23-D06. The sequence goes on from JAILCI010000038.1 coordinate 13,024, forward strand.
TGGCTATGTGGTTTGCTCTTTATGGGTACCACGATGGCCTGCACCAACTTTATTATTACGAAGGGTGCCAGCAAGGATGGCTCTTGTATGCTGACCTATTCTGCTGACTCTCACCAGCTCTATGGTGAACTCTATTATCGTCCTGCTGCCGACTATCCTGTCGGTACCATGATGGATGTTATCGAATGGGACACAGGCAAACTGCTTGGTCAGATTCCGCAGGCTGCGCACACTTATTCTGTCGTCGGCAATATGAACGAACATCAGCTGGCCATTGGTGAGACTACCTACGGTGGCATCGAACCTCTGATGCATGGTAAAGGTTTACTCGACTATGGTTCTTTGATATATATTACCCTTCAACGTGCCCGCAATGCACGTGAGGCCATCAAAGTGATGACTGAGTTGATTGCTCAATATGGTTATGCTAGCGAGGGCGAATCTTTCTCTTTTGTAGATCCTAACGAGGCTTGGGTCATGGACCTCATCGGCAAGGGCGAGACCCTTTATGATGCTAAAGGCAAGGTCTCCAAAGTGTGGAGCACTGGTGCTGTTTGGGTAGCTCGTCGCGTTCCCGATGGCTATATCTGTGGTCATGCTAACCAGGCTCGTATTACTACCTTCCCGCAGCGCGATGGTAAGACCTCCATCACCAGCAAGGAGATGAGCAAGATCTTCTTGCCGACCGTGGAGACTGTCTATTCTGCTGAGATCGTGGATTTTGCCAAAGCTGCCGGTCTCTTCCCGAAAGATGGCAAACCCGCTGACTTCAGCTTCTGCGATGCTTTTAACCCCATCACTTTTGATGGTGCCCGCTTCTGCGACGCTCGTGTTTGGATGAGCTTCTATCGTTGCAACCCTGGTCTAATGGCTCAGTATGAGGACTATGCACGTGGCGACAATCTCAGTCACCGTATGCCTCTCTGGATTAAACCCGCTAACAAGGAGAAAATAGATGCTCGTTTCGTTATGAACCTGATGCGTGACCACTATGAGGGTTCTTCTATGGATATGACGAAAGACCTCGGGGCTGGCCCTTACGCTTGTCCTTACCGTTGGAGACCGATGACCTGGACCTATAACGGTAAAAACTACATCCACGAACGTGCTACCGCTACTCAGCAGACTGGCTTCACCTTCTTAGCTCAATGCCGTAGCTGGCTCCCCGACATGGTGGGCGGTATCTTCTGGTTTGGCGTTGATGACTGTGGAAGCACCTGCTTTGTTCCGATGTTCTGCGGTATCAACAAGATACCGATGCAGTATGCTGAAGGTAACGGCTCCATGGTTGAGTACTCTTCCACAGCTGCTTTCTGGACCTTTACTAAGGTTAGCAACTATGTCTATACTCGCTACAACGATATGATTAAGCATGTAAACGCTAAACAAGACTACTGGGAGAATCACTTCATTCAGGAGACGAACCAATTGTCAACCAAACTCGCTGACCTCTGCAAGTCCGATCCTGAGAAGGCTCGCGCTCAGTTGAACCAATATTCTGCTAAGGCTGCTACGGATGTGGTCAACGAGTGGAACAACCTCTTTGAATATCTGTTGGTTAAATACCACGACGGTAATGTCAAGAAAGAGGAGAACGGCAAGTTCATCACGAATGGAAACACTAAGCCGCAAGTGGTGTTCCCTGATCAGCCTGCATATCCAGAGAAATGGTACAAGATGATTGTAGACGATTGCGGAAACAATATCCAAGCTAAATAAAGCAAACAATCACATATGACAAAGGCGTGCCAATTGGCACGCCTTTTTTTAAGTGCCTTACTATTCTCTTGGATGGCACTTACTTATCAAGATAACCCCTACTCGTCTTTCGGGGTAGTACCTTCAAAACGCATAATCTCTTCGGAACCGTTGCTCAAAACCAAAACGTTGCCAACGATGTTGAAGTTGTTGATATCTGATTTCAAAGCCTTCATAAAAGCTTTTTCAACTTCCATCTTTTGGCACAATTTCTTGGTGGCGCCGGTATATTCCATTTTCATCTTCTGTTTGCGCTGATAATAGGTTCCTTGAAATTCGTTACAGCCCAAGTTGCCATAGAAATGACCGTCAGCATCGAACATGATGTAGGGTTGGGCGGGACTCTCTTCAGTGAGAGCTTCTTGCTCGATAGCGACTAAATTCCATTGGGTTTGACATAGAGGCATGTCGGTAGAGGCGGCTTTTTTACTGGTTTTGCAACAAGTGAAACACATAAGGCATACAAACATTAAAGGGATGATTTTTTTCATTGTTCAGAGAGATTTTTTAGAACTTATTAATTATTTGATTTTCTTCGATAACCATTCTTCAGGATTAATGTTTTCTGTGGTTTTCCATAGCTCGAAGTGCATCGAAGGGAGATTATCCATTTCATTGTTGTCGGAGGTTCTATTGTTGGCTACCGTACCGATGGTCTGTTTGGTAGACACTACATCTCCTTTCTTGACACAAATATCGGTAAGATTCTTGTAGACAGATATATATTCGCCATGGCGGATCATGACTACCTCCTCACCCATGATGTTAACTAAACTTGAAACTTCGCCTTTAAAGATGGCGCGTACGGGTGCTTCGACATTTGTCTTGATGTCGATACCATGGTTTTCTATTGTTACAGAAGGAGCGTCAGGATGTGGTTGGTTACCATATCCGCAAATTACTCTGCCTCTGGTAACTGGCCACGATAGTTTTCCTTTTTTTCTTTCAAAGGAGTTGCTGATTGCTTTTTCTGTAGGAGAAAGAACAATAGTGGACTCTCCTGTGGTTGTCACTGTCTTTGTCGTGCTGCAGCCTACAACTAGCATTAGGCACGCAACCACTAATGGAATAATTCTTTTCATTGTTCAGATGGTTGTGTTGAATATTGTTGATTAATTTGTTCTATCAAGTCAAGGACTTTATCTTTGCCATAGCCAGATTCGGCAGAAGTGGCAATCATCAGAGGCATCTCCTCCCACTGCTCAGACAGAGCATTCTTCATTCTTTGGATGTTGCCTTGCACTTTGCCACTCGAGATTTTATCGGCTTTGGTGAAGATTAGTGCGAAGGGAATACCTTGTTCACCAAGATTGTTGATGAATTCCACATCAATCTTCTGCGGTTCCAGTCTCGAATCGATCAACACGAATACAATCTGCAGATTTTCACGCAGTTGAAGATAGTCGTTGATCATCTTTCTCCACTTCTCGCGCATGGTCTTGGAGATGGAAGCGTAACCATAACCAGGTAAATCTACCAAATACCAACTTTTATTGATGAGAAAGTGGTTGATAGTCTGTGTTTTGCCTGGTTTTGAGGAAGTTTTGGCCAGTTTTTTATTGTTGACAAGCATATTGATGAGCGACGATTTGCCCACGTTGGAGCGGCCGATGAAGGCGTACTCGGGCATCGTTGCAGGCGGACATTTGCGCCAGTCTGTATTGCTCTGTATGAATTCTGCTTGTTTTATTATCATAATTATCTTCTTGCTAACCAGCTGCTCGGGTTGACCGTAGCGGTATTTTTCCACAACTCAAAGTGAAGTTCGTATGTGTTGGTGGAAGCGTTCTTGGCCACAGTGCCGATGGTCTGTTTTGTGGTTACTTTGTCGCCTTTCTTGACTTTGACACCCGTAACGTTTTGATAGACGGAGATATACTCTCCGTGGCGGATCATGACCACCTTGGCGCCCATGATGTCCAGGACAGCAGTCACCTCGCCATTGTAGATTGCGCGTACTGGCGTTCCGGCTTCTGTCATGATGTCGATACCGTGATTTTCGACTGTCACGGACGGCACGTCAGGATGCGGATAGTTGCCGTATTCGCCGACCTTGGCACCTTTGGCGACAGGCCATGGCAGGCTGCCTTTGTTACTCACGAAGGAGTTGTTGAGAGTCTTTTCCTCAGGAGTCAAGGTGATGGTGGCATTGCTTCTTGTGGATGTGCTGGAGGATGAAGAGGATGAAGAGGATGAAGAGGTAGAGGAGCTCTTCCCACTGGATGAGCTGCTCGAGCTCTTCTTGGCTGCTTTGGCGTTGGCGGCAGCAATCTCTGCTTTGATGGCCGCCTGAATAGCCGCATCTATCTTCTTGCGCTCCTGCTGTTTTTTCTTTAATTCGCTACTCAACTGCTGCGATTTTTTCTTCAAGGCCTCCGCATTCTTCGTCTTCTGGTTGCGGTCTTTCTCTAACTGCTTGATTTCTTTCTCTTTACCAGAGAGGACATTTAGCTTCTCTCCCTTGAGTTGAATAATCTCTTCATTCTTTGTCTGCAACTCCTCCTTAACACTGTTGATCTGCTCCACTTGATCTTTCATACTTTTGGAAATCATAGTGTAGTATCGTAGTCGGTGGAACATCTGTTGGAAATCTTCCGCCGCCAAGATAAAGGTGATCTTCTCCATCAGGCGACGATGACGATATGCCATATAGACCATCTGTGCATAGTCGGTCTTCATATATTCCAACTTTTTCTGCAATGTATTGATTGTCTGTTGATTATCCTCTTGCTGAACTTCGATTTGCAAGATTTCGTTGTTCAGTGTGGTAATATATCTCTCACGATTGTTAATCTGTTGGCGCAAGACAGCTGCCTGTTGCAGGGAGGCCTTCTGGTTTTTCTCGGTCTTCTTCAACAGGTTCTGCGTGTTGGCAATCTCCGTCTCCAGTTTTTGTTTATCCTTTTTAAGTTGCGAACTGCTCTTCTTCTGTCCATAAAGAGGAGAGTAGGAGCACAATCCAATCAAAAAGGCCCAAATGAAAAGCCATTTCGCTATATTTCGATGGTTACATTGCATATTATGGGAATGTTAAGGTTGCAAAGATACGTTATTGCTTTCTTTCTTTTTTTATTTTATGATTATTTTATAAACATTAAAACGTTAATTCATACCCGATATTTTTTATTATTTTTGCCACTTCAAAAATAATTATCGTGTTATGCGCAATGCTCGAATCTTTGTAGAAAAAAAACCGGGTTTCAATGTGGAAGCCGAGAGTCTTAAAAACACACTGAATCACAACTTTAATCTTAATATCCGCGATCTTCGACTGCTGAAGATCTACGATGTCTTCAATATTGAGGACTCCTTGCTTGAGCAGGCAAAGTCGGTCATTTTTTCTGAACCGGTGACGGATAATGTCTCTGAGAAGGTGGACTATGCCGGTCATCCCTATGTGGCGGTGGAGTTTTTGCCTGGACAATTCGACCAACGTGCCGACAGTGCCATGCAGTGCCTTGCCCTGCTGGATCCCAAAACAGAGGCTGTCATCAAGAGCGCTTCGCTCTATATCCTCGATGCTGACCTGACAGACCATGAGTATCAGCAGATTAAGAAATACTGTATCAACGAGGTGGAGGCCCGAGAGAAGAATATGGAAGTTTTGGAACTGACAGAGAATCCGGATGTGCAGGATGTGCCTATCTATGAAGATTTCACCAACTGGGATCGCGAGCGTCTACAAGATTTCCGCCAGAAGATGGGCCTGGCTATGTCATTGGAGGATCTCCTTTTCATCCAAACTTACTTCCGTGACGAAGAGCATCGTAATCCTACTGATACTGAGATTCGTTTGCTTGATACCTACTGGAGCGACCACTGCCGTCACACGACTTTTGAAACAGAACTTACAAAGATCACCTTTAAGCCTTCAACATTCCAACAGCAGCTGCAAGAGGCTTATAATCAATATTTAGCTTTGCGAAAAGATGTCTATGGTGACCGTGAGAAGCCTCAAACATTGATGGACATGGCTTCTATCAACGGCAAGTATGAGCGCAAAGCAGGCAACCTTCCAGACATGGAAGTTTCGGAGGAAAACAACGCTTGTAGCATCTACATCACCGTGGAGGTGGATGGCCGCAAAGAGCCGTGGTTGTTGATGTACAAGAATGAGACTCACAACCATCCTACCGAAATTGAACCTTTTGGTGGTGCTGCCACTTGTGTGGGCGGTGCTATCCGTGACCCGCTGAGCGGTCGTAGTTATGTCTATCAGGCTTTGCGTGTGACAGGTGCTGGCGATATCAATGCGCCCATCAGCGAGACCATTGAGGGTAAACTGCCACAGTCAGTCATCTCCAAGAGCGCAGCGGCTGGTTATTCTTCTTATGGAAACCAAATTGGTCTGGCCACCACGCATGTGCGTGAGCTCTATCATCAGGACTATCGCGCTAAACGTTTGGAAATTGGTGCTGTGGTGGGTGCTGCTCCGCGTGACCACGTTCGTCGTGAGCGTCCTCAGCCCGGTGATGTCATCATTATGTTTGGCGGTCGCACGGGCCGTGACGGTATCGGAGGTGCTACTGGATCTTCAAAAGAGCATAATGAGAAGTCTCTCGACACCTGCGCCGCAGAGGTGCAAAAGGGTAATGCCCCCGAGGAGCGCAAAATTCAGCATCTTTTCCGTCGTCCTGAGGTGACTCGCCTCATCAAAAAATCCAATGACTTCGGCGCCGGCGGTGTAAGCGTCGCTATCGGTGAGCTTGCCGATGGTTTGACTATCAACCTTGATTCCGTAAGAACAAAATACAAAGGTCTCAATGGCACTGAGGTGGCTATCAGCGAATCTCAGGAGCGTATGAGCGTTGTGGTGGACAAAAACGATGTGGATCAGTTTTTTGAGTACTGCCGTCAGGAGAACATAGAGGCTAACATCATCGCCTATGTTACTGATGATAACCGTCTTACGATGACATGGCGCGGCAAGACTATTGTGGATCTGAGTCGCGACTTCATCAACACTAATGGTGTGCGTCAGAAGACTGAAGCTGTGGTCAATGAGATCCCAGAAGATGTACTGGCTGCTGAACCCGTGAAGGGCAACAACATGCAAGAGCGCGTTATCAATTGCCTTACCAACCCCAATGTGGCTTCTCAGAAAGGTCTTATAGAGATGTTTGATGCCACAATCGGTGCCACTACCGTGCTGATGCCTTTTGGTGGTAAAAACCAACTGACAGAGGCTCAAGCTTCTGTTCAGAAATTGCCTGTGCTGCACGGACACACCAACACTTGCTCTGTGATGGCTTTCGGTTATAACCCCTTTATCGCTTGCAAGTCACCGTTCCACGCTGCTGTGATGGCTATTTTGGAATCTATGTCTAAGGTCGTCGCTACCGGTGCTGATTACAAGACTATCCGTTTCACCTTCCAAGAGTATTTTGAGAAGATGGCCGGTGTGCCGGAGCGCTGGGGCAAGCCCGTTGCTGCAATGCTCGGCTCCGTTTGGATGCTTAAATCTTTCGACTTGGCATCTCTCGGTGGTAAAGACTCTATGAGTGGTACTTTCAAGGATATGCACGTGCCGCCTACATTCGTTTCATTTGCCATCACTCCTGCCGATGCCCGCCAGATCATCACTCCGGAATTCAAGCAGAAAGGTAATCATATTTATTTGATTCAAAATAAGATAGAGAATGCTTTGCCCAATATCCAGCGTACCAAGAATATCTTTGAGTTTATGCATCAGGAGATTGGCAATGGTCACATCGTGTCTGCTTTCACGCTCCAATTTGGCGGCATCATGGAGGCTTTGGCTAAGATGAGTTTTGGCAATGACCTCGGCTTTAATGTCAATACGAACCTCAACATCTTCGACTATGGTTATGGTAGCTTCGTGGTGGAGAGTACGACTCCGCTGGATTCTGAATATGCTGTCCTGCTCGGTACAGTGGACAACGCCTTCGTCATCAATGGAGAAAAGATAGATAAGGCTGCCTGCCTGTCTGCATGGCGTGGTGTTTACGATAAACTCTATCCTGAGATGTGTGCCAACGAAACGCAGTCTGTTGGCGCAGAGTTTTCTAAAGAGTTGGCTTCCCAGAAGGTTTCTACTAATGGAAGTCACATTGCAAAACCGAAGGTTATTCTGCCAGTCTTCCCAGGTACCAACTGCGATTATGATACGGCTAAGGCTTTCGAGGATGCAGGTGCAGAACCGCGTATCTTCGTCTTCCGCAATCTCAACGAGCAGGAGATCAACAACTCTATCGATGAGTTGGCGGCTGCCATCGAGGAGTCTCAAATTCTGGCGCTTAGCGGTGGTTTCAGTTTGGGTGACGAGCCTGATGGCAGTGGTAAGTTTATCGCCAATGTGCTGAACCAGGCGAAGGTCAAGGCTGCTGTAGAGCATCTGTTGCAACGCAAAGGACTCATTCTTGGTATCTGCAACGGCTTCCAGGCATTGGTGAAATCAGGACTTCTGCCCGACGGCAAGATCGGTGAGGTTAATGCCCAGTCCCCGACACTGTATCGTAATAACATCAACCGCCATATTTCTCGTCTCGTGCGCACCCGCGTGGCGACGGTTCACTCTCCGTGGCTCTCCTCTTTCCAGGTTGGCGACGTGCATACTATCGCTGTCAGCCATGGTGAGGGTAAGTTCATCGTTACTACCGAAATGGCCAAGCGTCTCTTTGAAAATGGTCAGGTTGCCTTCCAATATTGCGACGAGCAAGGTAATCCTACGATGAATCCCGCCGACAATCCCAATGGTTCCTTCTATGCTATCGAGGGCATCGTCTCTCCCGACGGTCTTATCCTCGGTAAGATGGGTCATAGTGAGCGTAAAGGCGAGAACCTTTATAAGAATGTGGACGGTAACAAATACCAGGACATCTTCCGCAATGCGGTTGAATATTTTACAAAATAATGGATACACCTAACGACACCCCTGAAATGGCCGGTTTGATAGAACTGAGAGTAGAAGATGTTCTGCCGTCTCCCCAGACCACTGATGCTTTTTCCCTTATATTGAGGGAGTTGAGAGTGGAAGAGGACGAGCAGGGCACTCATAATGTGCCAACTAGTCGCTATATCTCCATCATCATCGGTCAGAGTGAGGCACGTGCCATCTTGGTAGAACTCAACAAATTGCCCACCCACAGGCCATTGACCCACGAACTGTTCCATACACTCTCACTCCATGTCCAATGCGACCTGCTGATGGTCAACATTATCCATTTTGAAAACGGTGTCTATTATGCCGACATGGTGATGCTCAACCATCAGAATGGCAAAACCATCCATATTGATGCACGTCCTTCCGATGCCATTGCTCTTGCTCTGAAACTCGGAGTCATGATTCATATCCGTTCCGAGATTTTTGAAGAAAATTATCAGGAGGATAGTAAGGATACTGATGTTTCAGGCTCTATTTTTGGTTCACCAAGCTACGATTATGAGGAGGACTATGAAAAATTGGGAACGATGGAAGAGCACCTCTTGAATGAAGCAGAGTTTGGTATTGAATTGTCGGAGATGTCTCTCGAAGAGTTGCAAGAGTTGTTGGAGGCTGCTGTAGACAGCGAGGACTATGAACTTGCCGAAAAAATCCAGCAAGAGATTGACAAGCGAGGTTAATAGTCGCTATTCTTATTTTTTTATGATATTTCCAGCCACGATGATGGCGCTTGCGAACGCGAAGAAGAGATTGTAGCCGCCGCAAATGCCGTCCATGTCTAGCATTTCACCTATTGCGAAAAGATGAGGGTGCTTTTTAAGTACCAGGTTTTCAGCCACTTCGTTCACGTCAATGCCGCCATGACAAACCTGGGCGAAAGCCAAGTCGTAAGGCTCATCAATAATCAAATCGAAATTTTTTATGTCGAAAGGCTTGCGCTCGTAAAGTGCATTGAGTTTCGGATGAAGTACACCCTGAAGCGAACCATGTTGCCGAAGATGTTCTTTTGTGTCCAATATCTCGTTGTGATATAAGAAATTAAGCGAGATGTGGCAATCGGTTTTTTCTTCTAAACGGTTATAATAGGCTGACAAGTTGAGAATGACGATGCCAGATATGCCGTCATCTTTGAATGTAATCTCACCAAACTCTTTGTGTATAAGTCTGTTGCCTTGATATAAGGAGGCAATAGCCTTCACTCTGCATCCCGATAGAAGTGTGGGGTAGTCTTTGATTTTGAATCCTACCAAAGAGGGAACACACGGATGAATTTTAATACCTAAAGACGTGAGATACTCGTTATATTGTCTTCTATTTTTAGGAATCATATTGGCAGGAGAACCGGAGGCGAGAACTACGTCGTTGAAAACTATGGGATAGTCATTGATGCGCCAGTAATCGCCATCGCGTGTCAACTTTTTGACCTCATAATCCATATTGGAATGGATGTTGGGTGCTTCGGGTTCCCAAAGGACATCAACTGCGGTCTGGGAGAACTGTGAGAGAGGGTAGACGCGTCCCTCTTCGTCTGTGCTCATCAGCAGTCCGAAAGATTCGAAGACTTGTCGAAGCCGCTCAGGGGTAACCTTTTGAAGAATCTGTGCGGCAAACTCTGGGTGGTTGTAGCAATCCGGAGTAATCTGTTCATTGAAGAGATTGGCCTTGCCGCCACCGGATGCGCGCAGTTTGGTACCTACCTGCTTGCAACGGTCAAAAATATGAATCTCCACATCGGGATGTTCTCGCAGCAATCTGGAGAGAAACAATCCGGAAGCTCCGGCCCCAATGATGGCAATCTGTCGCATAGTGATTATTTTTCGAGGAAGTCTTTGACCAACTGATAGATCTCCTGTTGGGCAATAGCGAGGTCGTCGTTTAGCACGGTGACGTCAAACTGCGGGGCGAAAGAGATTTCGTATTCGGCTTTGTCGAGACGTTTTTTGAGAGTCTCTTCGGTCTCGCTGCAGCGATTGAGGAGTCTTCTTCTCAGCTCTTCCATTGAAGGTGCCTTGATGAAGATGGCCAGTGCATCGTCGCCATAGAAATGCTTGATGTTCAGGCCTCCCAAGACGTCCACATCAAAAATGACGGTGTTTCCCTCTTCCCAAATCCGTTCCACTTCACTCTTCAGCGAGCCGTAGAACTGGTGTGCATATACCTCTTGCCATTCCAGAAAAGCATCGTTGGATCGGTGCTCGTGGAACTCTTCCTCAGTGATGAAATAGTAGTCTTTTCCATCCACCTCATAGTCGCGTTTGGGGCGGGTGGTGGCGGAGATGGAAAACTTGAGTTCAGGGATTTCTTGCAGCAGATAGCGGACCAGAGAGGTCTTGCCAGTGCCTGAGGGAGCGGATACGATGATGACTTTGCCTTGCATACTGTCGGTTTTGAAGGCGCAAAGATACATAAAATCGGAATATGTATTTCTCTGAAAATGGGTGTGGAGACGCAATGCATTACGTCTCTATCGGGATGTTACCGTTTTTGGGCAAAGAACTCCTTCAGCAACCGGCTGCATTCGTCTGCGAGGAGGCCTTGCTCCACGATGACTTTCTTATGCAGAATTTGTGCGTTCTCGTGGCGCATGAAGCCACGTTTCGGGTCGGCCACCCCAAAAACAACGCGACTAATCTGCGACAGACCGATGGCTCCGGCGCACATATCACAGGGTTCTAGCGTCACATATAGCGTGCACCCGGGCAGGTATTTGCTCCCAAGGTGGTTGGCGGCGGCGGTTAATGCAATCATCTCCGCGTGCGCCGTCACGTCCCGCAAGGTCTCCGTCTGGTTATGACCGCGACCCAGGACCTGTCCCTCCATGACGACTACCGCGCCCACGGGCACCTCGTCCTCTTCAGCTGCTAATTCAGCCTCTTCTAAAGCTAATCGCATGAAATGTTCGTCTTGTGCTGTCATCGTTTTACAATTAATTATAATGTGGGAAAATGGTTTTTCAAAAATTGAGTCATGATTTTGGGCATTGGATATTGAGAAAGTTTGTCTATTGCTACAATTTCTTGATTTTCAATTGTTTTTGGAAGTTTCTTGCACGGTATCACATACAAATCTGCCTGCAGTTGCTGGTGTGTCAGTGTCTCGTGAATGGTTATCACAAAATGCTCTCCTTGCGGTTGTGGTGTGTCAAATTCTTTTAGAGGAAATTGGTACATGTTGCGCCAGATATCATTGCCAACGCGCTTTTCTAAGATGGTCTTTTCGTTGGCAATGAACATGGTGAGCTGAAAATAGCGGTTTTTCTTTGTGATCTTCTGAATTTTGACAGGTAAAACGGCTGTCAGTTCGTTTTGAAAGGCGTAGCACTGCCTGCGCATCGGGCACTCTTCACAGTTGGGAGCGGGGGTGCACTGCGTGGAACCGAAGTCCATCATGGCTTGGTTGAACTTGGCAGGATCATGGTCCGCCAGTTCTTGGGTTGCGATGTTGGTGATCTCCTTGCGCGTCTTTGGTAGAGCAATATTCTCGCGTATGCCGAAATAGCGGCTGATGACACGCATCATGTTGCCGTCTACGGCAGGGTAGGGCAGTCCGAAGGCAAAAGCAGCAATGGCGGCGGCCGTGTAGTCGCCTACACCTTTCAAAGAACGGATATCTTCGTAGCGATTCGGGAACTGGCCACCAAAGTCGTTCATGATTTGTTTTGCCGCAAAATGGATATTTCTGGCACGAGAGTAGTAACCCAAACCTTGCCACACGCGCAGAACAACCTGCTCGTCAGCCTCTGCTAGCGCTTGAACATTGGGGAATGTCTCTATAAAACGATGGTAATAGTCCCAGCCCTGCTGCACACGAGTCTGCTGCAGGATTATCTCGGAGACCCACACTTTGTAGGGATCTTGTTCGCCCCGCCATGGCAGGTCACGCTGGTGGTCGTCATACCACGAGAATAGCGTTTGAGCGAACATGATGGATTATTAGTTGCCCTGGATAAGTTGGAAGAGTTGATCCAAGTTAGGAGTCAGGATGATCTCTGTACGACGGTTTTTAGCACGTGCCTCTGATGTGTTGCTGTCATCAATAGGCAAGTATTCGCTGCGACCGGAAGCAGACAATCTCACCGGGTCGATGTTACCATTTTGTAACAAAGCCTTGACAACAGAGGTGGCGCGCATAACGCTCAGATCCCAGTTGTCTTTCACCTGTCCGTTGCCATTGTAAGGCACGTTGTCGGTATGACCTTCGATAAGGACAGATATCTCTTTTTCCGTTTCCAGAACGCTAGCCAGGTTGCGGATAGCATTCAAGCCCTGCTCGTTCAGACTCCAACTTGCGGAGGCGAAGAGCAACTTGTCTTGCATGGAAACATAAACCTTGCCGTTTTTCTCATATACGTCCAAGCCGCTGCCTTCAAAACCCTTGAGGGCGGCAGAGACCTTGTCTTTCAATGCTTTAACCTCGGCATCCTTCTGGTTGAGGATATTCTCCATCTCGTTGATGCGGGCCTCTTTCTCAGCCAAGATGGCTTTCGCGGCCTCGAGAGAGTCACGCTGTGCGTTGAGAACTTTTTCCTTGGCATTCAGCTCATCTTTGTATTTGTCGAGGTCGCCGAGCAGAGTGTTCATCGTGTTTTGATTGCTGACATTCAAATCTGAGAAATCTTTTAGCAAGTCGTCATAGTCTTGCGTAGCCTTGGCAAGATCACGTTCCGACATGCGCAAACGACGGGAAAGTCTCAAGGTGTCATCAATCAGTGATTTTACCTGATCATTCATCGCATCTAACTGAGACTGAAGATCTTTCATCGTATTGTTGGCGTCGATGTTTTCTGCATTGACATATGTCAGTTCGTCCTGACATTTTTTATAACGATCTTGCAGTTCGTTGTATTTCTGTTTTGTTACACAGCCTGAGAGGCATACAATCAAGATAGTAGTGATAATTAAGATCTTTTTCATTATTGCTTATTTGACATATTGGGCAAAAATACAGCGTTTTGCGATATCATTAAGCTAAAAAAGAAAAAATTATAAACAACGATTTATGAATAAAGAAGATGTTGAATTATTCGGAGCAAACTGCGTCCTCGCAGTTTGGACTGCTAAATCTCCTCTCCAGCGTACAGGATTTTCTTTCCCGTAACCGTTGCCAGGATTATCTTAATATCCATCCAGAAGGAATAGTGGTGGAGATAATATCTGTTGATGCGCACCTTGTCGGGATATATAACCTCGTCATTGTATTTCTGAGGATCTTCAACACTGCTTAGTAGTTCCTCCTCATTTCGATATTTGAGGGAGGCAGGGCCAGTGATGCCCGGGCGGAGTTTCAAGACCTCCATATCATCACCAGTGAGGGCATCTGCATAGCCAGGCACGTCGGGGCGAGGACCTACAAAGCTCATGTCGCCGATAAGGACATTCCAGAGCTCTGGCAACTCGTCGATTTTATATTTGCGCAATTTTGCACCTAGAGGGGTGATTCGCGACTCACCTGCTACGGAGACGGAAGAACCGCTATGGTCTACAATCATGGTCCGGAACTTGTATATGGTAAATAACTTGCCATCTTTTCCGACCCGTTTCTGTTTGAAAAACACAGGCCCTCCCGGCATCTTTACCCGTATCAGAATGGCGACAACAAGGAGTAAAGGACTGATAAGAATAAGTCCTAACAATGCCATAATCCGGTCAAAGATAAATTTCAGAACCATTATTTCGATTTTTGTTTGACAAAGGGAAGTGTGAGAATTCCTACCAATGATCCCAGTCCGTATGAGAAATGGAGTACGAAGAAACTCTCCACCAGGCGGAAGAAGCTGAGCCCTTTGCTGCGGGCAAGTCGAGCACTGACGAATCCGACTAGACCTAGATAGGCTATCAGGCTGACAGCGCAAATCAGCCATAACGGATGCCAGAAAAAGCCGGCAATTAAGGGCAGAATCAGTGATAGAATGAAAATCAAAGGTATGAAATGGCGTAGCGAGAGGGAACTCATCTCCCGGGTATAGTAGACCGTCAGGATATTCCATTTGCCGTTGCCATAGTTGTTTTTGAAGAGTTTGTCGAAGGTCTCGCGGGCATAGTAGGTGCAGTAGGTGTCGGGAACCAGGTATATCTTGCCGCCACCGCGTAAGATGCGCTTGTTCAGTTCGATGTCCTGATTGCGGGTCAGACGAGTATCGTAGAGCCCGTATTTGTCGAAGACATCCCGTCGCCAACAGCCGAATGGCACGGTGTCAACCTCTTGCACCTCGGTGATGCCAGTGCGGAAAAGCGCGTTGCCGACGCCTAGCTTGTGGCTCAGCACCTCGCGGATGGCAAGAGCCTTGGGTGTCTTGTTCAGCACTTCGGTGCGGCAAACGACACCTACATTGTCGGCTCCGAGCTCGTGCAGACGTCTCACGAGGGTGGAGAAGTAGTTGGTCGGATAGCTTGCATGGGCGTCGATGCGCAAGATGACATCCCCGTGTGCCGCTGCAATGCCATGGTTCATGGCCCAGGGCGGTGTCCGTTCAGGGTTGTCCAGCAGACGCATGTATGGGCACTGCGGCAAAAGTTCTTGGAGCATCTCCCGCGTCCGGTCATTGCTCATCCCGTCCATCATCAAGACCTCCAGGTCATCCTTGGGGTAGTCCTGCGCCATGATGGACTCAACACACTTTACAATGTATTTTTCTTCATTATATATAGGACAAATGACGGAAAGCATATCTTCAAAAATGTTACTTTTCAAAAATTGAAAGTGCAAAGATAAACTTTTTTTTCAGCGATTATAAATGCCTTTTTTCTATTTTTGCACTTCTTTATGGACGCGATTTTAAAAATAGATGACCTCTCTCTGGATTTAAAGCAGGATGCCGAATGGAAATCCATCTTGCGGCACGTCTCCTTCGAGGTGGGCAGGGGCGAGACCATCGGCATCGTGGGCGAGTCCGGCTCCGGCAAGTCAGTGACGGCCCTCTCCGTCATGCAGCTGCTGAACCGCAATATAGCCCGTTATCCGTCAGGCCGCATCCTCTTTTCCGAAGAGGGTAAAGAGGAGCCAACAGATCTTCTCACTTTGTCAGAGAAGGAGATGCGCACGATGCGTGGCCGTCGGGTGGCGATGATCTTCCAAGAGCCGATGACCTCTCTCAACCCGGTCATCCGCTGCGGTGAACAGATCACCGAACAACTGCTTCTGCATACCAAATGTTCAAAAGAGGAGGCTTATGCTAAGGTCATAGAGCTCTTCAATGAGGTTATGCTGCCGCGTCCGGAGCAGATCTTCCGTTCCTACCCCCATGAGCTTTCTGGAGGTCAGAAACAACGCGTCATGATCGCCATGGCCATGAGCTGTCAGCCCGATGTCCTTATCGCCGACGAGCCTACGACGGCATTGGATGTTACTGTGCAGAAAGGCATTCTAGACCTTATCAAAAGACTGCAGGAGAAACACGGTATGAGCGTCTTCTTCATTACGCACGACTTAGGCGTGGTGGCTGAGATTGCCCGTAAGGTGGTGGTCCTTTTCAAAGGAGAAGTTGTGGAACAGGGCGATATTCGTGATATCTTTTTGCATCCGAAACATCCTTATACTCAAGGACTTTTGGCTTGCCGTCCCTCTATGACGGAGCGCCTTGTCTCCTTGCCTACTGTGGATGATTTTGTAAACCATAATGGACAAGTCTCCCGGCAAGAGATTACTCCCGAAGAGAGAAAAAACAAGCACAAACAATTATATTCGCAGGAACCACTCATCACCATTCGAGGACTTAGCAAGCGATACCCTATTCGCAAGGAGAAGCTCTTTGAAAAACGACGCTATGTGGAAGCGTTGCAGGATATCAACTTGGAGATTTACGAAGGGGAAACATTGGGACTTGTCGGTGAGTCTGGCTGTGGTAAGACCACCCTCGGGCGCTCGATGATACGGCTGATTGAGCCAACCACTGGTTCGGTTACGTATCACGGACAAGACCTGATGCGCCTTTCCTCCCGTGAGTTGCGTTCTGTGCGTAAAGATTTGCAGATTATTTTACAAGACCCATATTCGTCTTTGAACCAAAGACTTACCATAGGTGATATGCTCACTGAGCCGATGCGAGTGCACGGCATCGGCCAGAATGAAAAGGAGCGTCGCAGCAAGGCCATCGCCTTGCTGGAGCGAGTGAGCCTTAACGAGTCGCACTTCTATCGTTATCCTCACGAGTTCTCTGGCGGTCAGAGGCAGCGCATCTCCATTGCTCGTGCCCTGGCCGTCAACCCGCGCTTCATCATCTGCGACGAGTCAGTATCCGCTCTCGATGTCTCCGTGCAGGCACAGGTTCTCAACCTGTTGAATGAGCTCAAAAACGAGTATCAGTTCACCTATATCTTCATCTCTCATGATCTCTCCGTGGTGCGCTTTATGTCAGACCGTATCGCCGTGATGCAACAGGGTCATATTGTGGAACTTGGCGAGGCCGACGAGCTCTGTAACAACCCACAGACAGACTATACCCGGACACTGTTAAATGCCATTCCCAAAGGTATCCAAGAATAAACTTTTCCTGTTGATTTTTTTTCATAATTTTTTTTTTCGGCAGAGGGATAAATAATATAAAAATGTGTATCTTTGCTGCCATAATTATTAACCTATTAAATTTTCAAAACATCATGAAGAAAATCTTATGTGCCAGCGCTTTCGCTCTGTTGTTCATCATCGGCGGAACATCCTGCAGCAAAACTTGTACTTGCAAAACTTATCTCGACGGAGAAGTAGTTGGCGAAACCTCTTTCGACAATGAAGGCGGTAAAAAATGCTCCGACTACAATACGGTTATTACCGTTGATGGTAACAAGACAGGTATGGAGTGCCACTAAAAA
Source organism: Bacteroidales bacterium (assembly GCA_024686335.1). Taxonomy (GTDB): domain Bacteria; phylum Bacteroidota; class Bacteroidia; order Bacteroidales; family WCHB1-69; genus F23-D06. The sequence goes on from JAILCI010000038.1 coordinate 30,490, forward strand.
GCTATTTTTAGAGCTCTAAGAGGATATCCTTTCGGGTATCCTCTTTTTTATTTATCTTTGCCGCGCGATAATGGAGGAAACTGCATCCTCGCTGAAGGAGAAAACTGCGTCCTCGCAGTTTTGAATGGAGAAAACTGCGTCCTCGCAGTTTTTAAAAGAAGCAAACTATCTCCCTGCAACTTTTTATTATTTTTGCATCTTTAATACATTATGAATAATACAGACAATAAATTCCTGCCAATTCTCAAGATAGTGATCCGTGTCCTGCTTGGCGCCTTCTTCATCGCCACAGCTGTCATGAAACTGATGTCGCTGGACCATTTTGAACTTTACATCTTCAGTTTTCAGATTTTCAACTTTGTCTTGAGCACTATCATCGCCCGTCTTGTCATTGCAGCGGAGATGATATTGGGCTTCTTCCTCATTTTCAAGATTTTCTATAAGCCAACTTGGTGGGCCACCATGCTGATGATGTGCGGTTTCACGCTATTTTTAGTATATGTGGCAATTTTCCGTGATGACAGCAGCTGTCACTGTATGGGAGACCTTGTAGAACTGAATCCGGCTTGGTCAATAGTCAAAAACCTCGTCACTATCGTGCTACTTCTGCTAGTCAGAAAAGAGTCGACAGCTCACTTCCGTGGATGGAAGCTTGTGGGGATTTTTGGCGTTGTCGCCGCTTTCGTGGCTACTTTTGTCCTTTTCCCGTTGGATGGTGTCTATAATCTTTTCAAGAAAGATCAGACAACCTATAATGAGAAATCTTTCCAAGCATTGATGGAAGATTCCGTGATGACAGTTCAGCAACTTGACACGGGCAACTATATTATCGGTGTTGTAGCTTCCGGTTGTAAATATTGTAAGGTTAGTATGGAGAAATTGCACTCCATATGCGAGCGTCATGAGCTTGACAATAACAGAGTTCTGATAACTATATGGGGTGAAGACGAGTCAATAGCCGAATTTCAGGAAGAGACAGGTAGCAAGCAGTTCCGTTATGTGAAGATAAATCCTATCCAAGCTGTGGAACTCGTTAACGGCCGTTTCCCCACGTATCTCTATGTTCATAATCAACAGATTGTTAAGGCGGCAGACCTTCGCCAGCTAACTGAACGCGATGTTACAGAGTTTATTCCTAACCCAAAAGAAGACTCTAATGACTGAGAAAAAAGATAGGAGGACACATTATCAGCATAAAATAGAAGATATCTACCACTTCTATATGACCCACGGATTTGATCATTCCGTGGAGGATATTGCTATGCTGATGGGTATTTCCAAAAAGACATTTTTCAATCGATATGTCTCAAAATTGAATTCGATCAAACTCTCCTTCGATATGTGGATGCGAAACCTCTCGGAACATATCAATGAGAGACTGGCTTTGTGCAATAACGTAGCTGAATCATTGATTATCTTAGTGGTTGAGTTTAAAAAGTTGGCAGAAGAGAAAAGCTTCTTTTATCAACATGCGATGAAACTTAACATAATGATGGATGTGAAGGTGCCGTTTCCCAGAATCATTATTGAGGTTCTTCAAGAAGGGAAACGTCACTACCAAGTGCGAGAAGATTTGAATATTACGGCTTATACCGATTTTTTTCTATTTAATTTGATTCACTATATTTCATATCGCGAAATAGACGGGGATTTGATTCGTCATTTGCTAATGCCTGCCTTGAATGAGCGGGGATTGGAGCAAATGGAGTTTGCCATCAACAGCTTGGAAAACAGATAAGAGGCTTTGAAACTTTGTCGAAAAATGATATTTTTGCGACTTGTTTTTAAAAGAAGAGATATAAATAATCACATTACCACATTATGTATAGGATCACTAAGAAAGAGGAACTAGGACAAGACACGCATCTGATTATCGTGGAGGCCCCGCATATCGCCCGTGCTGCACTGCCAGGGCAGTTTGTCATCGTTAAATCTGATGCTACAGCTGAAAGAATTCCTCTGACTATCAGTGACTCCAATCTGATGAGAGGTACTATATCACTGGTCATCAAAACGATCGGATATTCCACTCGAAAGATGGTTAACCAGTTTGCGGTTGGAGATTCTTTTCTGGATGTTGCAGGTCCTCTGGGGCAGCCTTCCGCTTTTGTGAATCGCCCGATGGAGGTGCTTCGTAAACAACGCTATTGCTTCATTGCCGGTGGCGTAGGCATTGCTCCAATATTGCCCTTAGTGCGCTGGATGTATGCCCATGGCCTGGATAGTGATGTCATCATTGGTGCCCGTAACGAATCCCTGCTTTTCTATCTGGAGAAACTGCGTCCCGTTTCCAAAAACCTTTACATCGCAACCGATGATGGTTCAATTGGTTACAAAGGAACCGTGACGGATGTTTTGCAGCATTTGGTGAAAGACGAAGGCAAGCACTATGACGAGGTGACAGCCATTGGCCCTATGATAATGATGAAGTTCACTGCCAAGAAATGCGCTGAGTTGGGCATTCCTTGTGTTGTCAGTCTCAACGCCCTGATGGTGGATGGCACTGGTATGTGTGGTGCTTGTCGTGTCTCTGTCGGTGGTGAGACAAAGTTCACCTGTGTGGATGGTCCCGAGTTTGATGCTTCTAAGATTGACTTTGACGAATGTATGCGCCGTCAGGTGATGTACGACCATATAGAAACCCGTAAACAATTGGAGCAACAGGAAATAGATGAAGGTCATCAGTGCCATGTCGGTGGCATCACGAATGAGGCTCCGATGCCGAAGCGTCGTGTACCTGTGCGCGAGCAGCCTGCGGAGGTCCGCAGACGCAATTTCGACGAGGTTTGCTACGGCTATAATGCTGAAGAGGCCGTTGAGGAGGCCCGTCGCTGTCTCAACTGTAAGAAACCGCAATGTGTTACGGGTTGTCCTGTCTCCATTCATATTCCTGACTTCATCAAGAAGGTTGCAGAGGGTGATTTTGAGGGCGCCGCTCGTATTATTAGCGCAGATACAGCGCTACCGGCTGTCTGTGGTCGTGTCTGTCCGCAGGAGACACAGTGCGAGGGTAAGTGTATCCTTGGCAAGAAAGGAGAACCCGTTGCTATTGGTAAACTTGAGCGCTTCGTGGGCGACTATATGCGTGAGCACAATCTCTCCTTTGATAATGAAATTGTTGAGAATGGTTTTAATGTGGCGGTCATCGGTAGTGGTCCTGCCGGTTTGACCTGCGCCAAAGAACTTCGCACTCGCGGCTATGGTGTTACTATTTTTGAGGTGCTCCATGAGTTCGGTGGAGTGCTTGTCTATGGTATCCCGTCGTTCCGTCTTCCTAAAGATACTGTTGTAAAACATGAGGTTGAGAATCTTCGCCGCATGGGTGTACAGTTTGAAAGCGACATCGTCGTTGGACGCACTGTCACTGTGGATGACATTCTCAACAAGTGGGGCTTTGATGCTATCTTCTTAGGCACTGGCGCCGGTTTTCCCAACTTCCTCAATATTGATGGCGAGAACCTCTGTGGCGTCGTCTCCGCCAACGAGTTCCTGACGCGAAACAACTTGCTTTTCTCCTACAAGAAAGAGCATGAGACGCCCAACTATGTTGGCAAGCGTGTCGCAGTTGTCGGTGGTGGCAATGTGGCCATGGATGCGGCTCGTACGGCCATCCGTCTGGGTGCTGACGTGCACATTGTCTATCGTCGTTCCGAAGAGGAGCTGCCTGCCCGCGCCGAGGAGGTGCACCATGCCAAAGAGGAGGGTGTAGTCATGAACCTGCTCTGCAATCCCAAAGAAATTCTCAGCGATGATAAAGGATGGGTCAAGGGCATTATCTGCACTCGCATGGAGTTGGGCGAGCCCGATGCTTCGGGACGTCGCAGACCTATTCCCATACCCGACTCTGATTTTACCATTGATGTTGACATGGTCATTATTGCGGTAGGCACGTCGCCCAACCCGCTAATCGTCTCTACCACAGATGGACTTGAGACGCATCATCACGGCTGTGTGAGTGCTGATGAGAATGGTCAGACCTCCCGTCGAGGCATCTTCGCTGGCGGCGACATCGTCACGGGCGCTGCCACCGTCATCCTCGCCATGGGCGCTGGCAAGCGCGCCGCCCACAGCATCGATGAGTACCTCCAAAAGATAGAGCCACACTGACAAGTTGATAGTTATCAGTTGATAGTTGACAGTTTTTTAGTTTCACTTGAAGTGCGGAGTCACTATGTAGAGACGTTCCATGGAACGTCTCAGTTTATGAAATTATGAAGTTATGAAACTATGAATTTATGGAGTCCACAGCAATTCATCTTCCATATCTTCATAATTTAATAGTTTAATAATTTAATAAGATCCACAAACTGCGAGGACGCAGTTTGCTCCTTTGCCCAATCCCCTACAATTTAACAATTCAACAAATAAACAATTCAACATATTTTCGTTGCAAAAAGTTTTTTATCTTTGCGCTTTAATTTATTGAAGTATGAAATACAAGCGCATATTACTGAAATTAAGTGGTGAATCCCTTATGGGGAATGATAGTTATGGTATCGGATACGAGCATGTGTTGCACTATGCACAGGAGATTCAGTCTGCCGTGAATGAGGGCGTCCAGGTGGGTGTCGTCATCGGAGGCGGTAATATCTTCCGTGGTGTCCAAGGAGCTGGTAAGGGTTTTGAGCGTCGTCAGGGTGATCAGATGGGTATGCTCGCGACTATCATCAACTCTTTGGCTCTGCAAGGTGTGCTTGCCGAAGTTGGTGTTAAGTCCAAAGTCCTCACTGCTGCTGCCGTTGAGGGCGTGAGCGAGAAGATCTCCTGGCGCAAGGCTATAGAATTGCTTGACGCAGGGTACGTCGTCATCCTCGGTGGCGGTACTGGAAACCCGTTCTTTACCACTGATTCCGCTGCCGCTCTTCGCGCCGTGGAGATCAAGGCTGACATCCTTCTCAAAGGTACCCGCGTGGATGGTGTCTACACAGCCGACCCGGAGAAAGATCCTACCGCTACAAAATATACCTCCGTCACCTTCGACGAGGCCTACTCCAAAAATCTTCATATCATGGACCTCACTGCCTTCACTCTGTGCAAGGAGAATCAGATGCCCATCTATGTCTATAATGCAAATATTCCTGGCAACCTGCTGAAGGTCATACACCAGGAACCAATAGGTACTTTAATCAAATAATATTATGGAAGAGAATACTGATATTAAAAAAGAACCCGTATCTACCGAAGAAGAGGTGCAAATTGCCAAAACTGCTAATACCCGGCGTGTCTTCTTCATCCATCTGAGCATCTTCATTCTAGTCATTGCCTTAGTTTGGGTGCTCTGGTATTTTCTCAGTAGCATTATCAAAGAAGAATTTTCCAGTGGTCTGTTCAAGATCTGCATCTGCGTCTCTTTGATATGGCTCATTATCGTCATCTTCCATTATCTGATCTCTTTCCGATGGACCCGTACTCGTGCTGAGAAAGAGGTCTCAAAATTGCGTAAAAAACGCGATAAGCAGATTGAAGAGATCAATGCTTTGAAGGAGGAGATTAAGCAGAAGGCTGACGAGCTGAAGGATAATCAGAAGAACTAGAATCCGTCAGATAAGATAGGCATCTTTTTGCTATTTTTGCAACTGCTAATTCCAGCTGTCGTTGAACAGCGCGTGTATTTTTGCAAGTTTTTAATTTAGATATTCAATAATTTTTTGATAATGAAAATAGATATTTTGCTCGGTTTGCAATGGGGTGATGAAGGAAAAGGAAAGATTGTAGACGTCGTCACTCCGGATTATGATGTGGTAGCTCGTTTCCAAGGCGGTCCTAATGCGGGTCACTCTTTGGAGTTCAACGGCATTCGTCACGTCTTGCATATTATCCCGTCGGGCATTTTCCATAAGGAGAAGACTAACATTATCGGCAATGGTGTAGTCATTGACCCGATTACCTTTGAAGAGGAGATCAATGCATTGGTCAAGATGGGACTTACTCCTACCGACAACCTGCTCATCTCCAAGAAGGCTCATCTCATAATGCCGACTCACAAACTGTTAGACGCTGCTCAAGAGGCTAAGAAGGGCGCTGGCAAGATCGGTTCCACCCTTAAGGGTATAGGACCGACCTATACCGACAAGACTGCCCGTTCAGGCCTGCGTGTCTGCGACCTCTATTCCGACAATTTTGAAGAGAAATACCAGCACCTCCTCGAACTTCATAAGGAGACGCTGCGCCAATATCAATACGACTACAGCGAGACCCTGCCAGAACTGGAGACTCGTTGGAAACAGTCGCTGGTGACCCTGCGCAAGTTCAAAGCCATAGACAGCGAATATGTGCTGTACGAGTACCTGCAAGAGGGTCGTCGTATCTTGGCTGAAGGTGCACAAGGAACCCTGCTCGACCTCGAGTTCGGCGCCTATCCGTTCGTCACCTCCTCCAACACCATCGCTGCCGGCGCTTTTACTGGACTTGGTCTTGACCCGCACTTCGCCGGCAAGGTCATCGGCATTGTGAAGGCCTACTGCACCCGCGTAGGTAGCGGTCCCTTCCCGACAGAGCTCTTCGACGAGACCGGCGAGCGTCTGCGCACCATCGGCAATGAGTTCGGCGCCACCACCGGCCGCCCGCGCCGCTGCGGATGGCTCGACCTCGTAGCCCTCAAGTACGCCCTTATGATCGACGGCGTCACCGATATCGCCCTCACCAAGGCCGATGTCATGTCCGACTTCGAAACTATCAAGGTCTGCACCGCCTATAAAGTCAACGGCGAACTTACCAACCGTATGCCTACCGAGAACGATGTCAAGATAGAGCCAGTCTTTACTGAACTTCCTGGCTGGAAAGAGGATATCAGCAAATGCCAGTCCTATGCGGAGCTGCCGCAAGTCTTCAAAGACTATATCCGCTATATCGAAGAGTTCACTGGTACTAAAATCTCTATCGTCTCCGTCGGCCCCGACCGTACCGCTACCATCTTCAGAGACTAAAGGCCATGAAACCGCTGCGCCTTGTCATCCTGCTTCTGATAGCCTGTCTGTTCTCCTTTCCTGTCGGACAGGCACAACCTGAGATGCAGCATGACGAGCTCCTCCGTATTCTTCAGAAGGAGGTCAGCATCTCTATGGATAGTCTCTCCACGCGCGCTTTTCCCATCCGGGAGGTCTCTTACAATATTGCAGATGACGAGTTTTATTACATAAGCGTTGTGGATGGGAGTCTGGAAAAAAATATCCACTCCCGTCAGCGCTCTGCCGAAACCCGTATGACAGTAGGGCAATCCGAATGGACGGGAGACTGTCTTCTTAGCAGCTCAATTCCTTTGTCTAACGATGCAACTTCGATTCATCGCATTTTGAGTGCCCAGTCTCGGGATGCCTATGACAGGGCGGTATATAAATCTCGAGTAAACACCACTCTGAAAAAAAATAACGGCAAATCTTTCGATGAATTTCAGGAAAGCTCCTATGAACCTCCGCTTACCAATACTGCCTTCAGTCAGCAGCAGTTGATTGACAAACTGAAAAAATGCACTCGTCTGATGGAGGAGGTGCCGCAGGTCCTGAATTGCAGAGCTGTTGTTTACTATAAGGTGAACAGAAACCATTGGGTCAGCAATCTGGTATATCGTGTGAATAACTATGTGAATACCAACTTCTCCCTCACAATTACGATGGTTTCCGATGATGGGGAAGTCCTTATGAAAGAAAAGGATTTCCATTTTGAGAATCCGGATGACATTCTCGAAGAGGAACAACTGAAAAAAGAACTGTGGGATCTCTATAGTGAGGAGAAATCTTACTTCGAAAAGATGAATGCCGTAGATTCCCTTGTCTATAATGATTGGTGGAGAGAGGCGCTTACTGATACTGTTGATGAGCATTTCTCAATGACCGAGGTGATGCGGGAGATGATCCGATTAGCGCAAGATTCTTTGAAGATAGGAGACGAGGCAACCCCATACGATGTGATTTATGAGATTACGGATGCCCATAAGGCCTCTATTAAGGCCAGCATGGGATTGTCTATTTCCGAGAACGAAAATGATTATCGCTTCCTCGTGACCGATGTGGGTGTCGGCAGCGATGTTCGCAATCAGCACAACTTTGTAGGAGCGATGTCCTCGGATGATCGCTCTCACTTTGTTCCATTGGACAATCATCGAGGCAATCTTTACAAGCTTTTGTGGCGTAGCGCCGCAAGTTCATATTCGGATGCCGTTAGGACTTTTCAGTTGAAAGAAGATAAGGTCGTAACTTTGAAGGAGAAGGGAGTGACGGTACTTCCCGACCGTTCGATGGCGATTACGAAGAGTGTTGACAATACACGGCCCCTTCAGCAGGAGTGCCTCCCGCAGATGCAAAATTTTGCCTGCGAGTTTTCCCAGATTTTGGGTGAGAAACATCCATTGACGAGTGTCGATATCGAATATTATCAAGCTAACTTCCACTATGCCGACGCTCAAGGATTGCAATATGTGCAGCCGATAACCTTTTTAGAGATTATGGTTATCGATAATGATGCAGTTGTTAAGAAGTTGTATTTCAAAGATATAAATGAGTTGGAGCAACATCATGACAGTCTGGTGACGGTGATGAAGCAATTATGTGTGTTTTTGGATGAACGTGCTCAGGCTCCTTCGATGGATGAGATTTATTATGGTCCTGTCCTGTTCGTGGAAGATGCTGCAGCACAGTTGTTTGCAAATACATTCTTTACAGGTCGCGAGAGTCTCATAGCTTATAGAAAACCACTGGATGATTACTATAATGAAAAGCTGATAGGACAGGGGACGCCCCTTTCTCGTTTGATAGAGCAGCGCATTGTGCATCCGGGTATCTCCATTACGGCTACCGACCGTGTGCAAGAGTATAATGGGCTACCTCTTGTCGGCAGCTATGAGGTGGATGCTGAAGGTGTGGAGGTGGAGAAGAAAGTAGAACTGGTGAACCGTGGTGAGTTAGTGACCCTACTTTCCAATCGCACCCCAACAGAGAAGATAGCCTACAGCAATGGTCATCAACGTTTTGCCGTTTTCCAGAACCGTATTGAACCATGTTGCGGTCCGGGTGTTGTGGAGATGAGTTGCAAGACCAAGATGAACCGCACAAAGCTGATGAAGCGTTTACGCGATGCTGCCCGTGCAGCCGGCTATGATCACGCCTATATCATCACCACACTTGCTAACAATAAGGATGTTCAGACAGCCTATCGTGTTGATGTTCATAACGGCAAGATGACGCTAGTCCGTGATGTCCGAATCAAGCCTGTTACCTATCGCGACTTTCGCCAGATGACAGCCGCCGATGATACGAAGAAAGCTTTCAATCTTATGGTCAATCCGCCTGAAGAGGACCTTTTCGAGATGCCTTGCAGTGTCATCGTGCCTAGTGGATTGTTGCTGGAATCTATCGAACTTGATGTCCAGTACTGATAATCTTCAATCCGAATAATTATCAACAGTACACATGCCAGACTCGTTCATAACCCGTTCACAATGTGTTAATTTCTTGTTATTAAGTCTTCATGAAGCATGACGTAAACCCCTAATTTCCGTGTTGATTTTTTGTGTATTTTTGCGGCTGCATTTTTTTGGAGTAATCTGCGTCCTCGCAGATTATAACTATATTGAACATTTTATAACCTCTAAATTATGAAATATACTGAATACAAAAGGCTTAATCTTCCGGAAATTGGTGATGAGATTCGACAATATTGGGAAGAGCATGATGTTTTTGCAAAGAGTTTGACCACCAGAGAAGGCAATCCTCGTTTTATATTCTTTGAAGGACCTCCTTCTGCTAACGGACAGCCTGGTATTCATCACGTTATGGCCCGTACCATTAAGGACCTCATCTGCCGTTATCAGACTTTGAAAGGCAAGTATGTGGGTCGTAAAGGTGGTTGGGACACGCACGGCCTTCCCGTAGAGCTCGGTGTGGAGAAGACGCTCGGTATCACGAAAGAGGATATCGGCAAAAAGATCTCCATCGAGGATTATAACAAAGCATGTCGCCGCGAGGTGATGAAGTTCAAAGATCTTTGGGACGACCTGACCCGCCAGATGGGTTATTGGGTCGACCTGGAGCACCCGTATATCACCTTCGACAACAAATATATCGAGACAGTATGGTATCTGCTCTCTGAGCTGTACAAGAAGGGCCTGCTCTACAAAGGCTATTCCATCCAACCCTACTCACCAGCTGCCGGTACAGGCCTTAGCTCCCACGAGCTCAACTTGCCAGGCTGCTACCGCGATGTGAAAGACTTAACTTGTGTGGCTCTCTTCAAGTTGAAAGTGAGCAGCAAAGAGTTGGGCGTTGACGAGGAGTTGCCAAACTACGCTATAGCATGGACGACCACACCGTGGACCTTGCCGAGCAACACCGCTTTGTGCGTGGGTCCGAATATCGACTATGTCCTCTTGAAGACTGTACATCCTTACAACGAGCAGCCTTGCTATATCTTGATGGCCAAGGCTCTTGTGGGCACTATGTTCAAAGAGGCTCCGGAAATCGTGAAAGAGTACAAGGGCAAAGACCTCGTGGGCATTTCTTACGAGCAGCTCATCCCTTGGGTGAACCCCGGTGAGGGCGCATTCCGCATCATCCCTGGCGACTATGTGACTACCGAAGACGGTACGGGCATCGTCCACATCGCCCCGACTTTCGGTGCTGATGATAAACGCGTGGCCGCTGCCGCTGGCATCCCACCACTTGCCATGATGGACAAGGACGGTATCATGCAGCCTATGGTTGACAGAACTGGTAAGTTCTATCGCATCGAAGACCTCGATCCGGAATTTGTTAAAAACAATATGGATGTGGAGGCTTATCGCCCATACGCAGGTCAGTTTGTGAAAAATGCATACGATCCTACCAAAACCGAGAAGGACAAATCATTGGATGTTGACATCGTCGTTATGCTGAAGGAACAGGCTAAGCTCTTCAAGAGCGAAAAGCATACCCACAACTATCCGCACTGCTGGCGTACCGACAAGCCGGTGCTCTATTATCCGCTTGACTCCTGGTTCATCAAGACGACCGCTTACAAGGAGCGCATGATGGAGTTGAATAATACCATCTATTGGAAACCTGCAGCCACTGGTTCCGGCCGTTTCGGCAACTGGCTCGAAAACCTCGTCGACTGGAACCTCTCTCGTTCTCGTTACTGGGGTGTTCCGTTGCCAATCTGGACAACCGAAGACAAGAAAGAGCAGATCTGCATCGGTTCCATCGAACAATTGATGGTTGAAATCGACAAGTCTATCAAGGCTGGTTTCATGACCGAGAACCCGTACAAGAACTTCAAAGTCAATGATATGTCGCAGGAGAACTACGACAACAACATCGATCTCCATAAGCCCTACGTCGACACTATCGTCTTGGTTTCCCCGACAGGTCAGAAGATGTACCGCGAAAGTGATCTTATTGACGTTTGGTTTGATTCCGGTTCCATGCCGTACAGTCAGCTCCACTACCCGTTTGAGAACAAAGAGTTCCTCAAACAGAACTTCCCGGCTGACTTCATCGCCGAGGGCGTGGATCAGACACGTGGTTGGTTCTTCACCTTGCACGCCATCGCTACGATGCTCTTCGACAGCGTGGCCTTCAAGTCTGTCATCTCTAATGGTTTGGTTCTTGACAAGAATGGTAATAAGATGTCCAAGCGTCTGGGCAATGCCGTTAACCCGTTTGATACTTTGAAGAAATATGGTCCTGACGCTACCCGTTGGTATATGATTACCAATGCTTCCCCGTGGGACAACCTCAAATTCGATGAGGCTGGTATCGGTGAGGTACAACGCAAGTTCTTCGGCACGTTATATAACACTTACAACTTCTTCGCACTCTATGCTAACCTCGACGGTTTCACTTACAAAGAGGCTGACATTCCGATGGAGCGCAGACCCGAGATCGACCGCTGGATTCTCTCTGAACTCAACACATTGGTACAACATTGCGACGAGAACTATGCCGACTACGAGCCTACCAAGGCCGGCCGTGAGATCCAAGACTTTGTGGATGCCTACCTCAGCAACTGGTACGTGCGTCTTTGCCGCCGCCGTTTCTGGAAAGGCGACTATTCAGAAGACAAGATCTCAGCTTATCAGACCCTCTATACCTGTATGGTCACCATCGCCAAGCTGGCATCTCCTATTGCGCCGTTCTTCATGGACAAGCTCTATCTTGACCTGAACGGAATTACCGGTAAGGAGCCGTACGAGTCTATCCATCTCTCTGAATTCCCGAAAGTTGACGAGTCAGCTATCGATAAGAAACTGGAAGAGAGAATGCAGCTCGCACAACAGTTCTCATCCATGGTGCTCTCTTTGAGAAAGAAGACGAACATCAAGGTGCGTCAGCCGTTGGCTAAGATTATGATTCCGGTGCTCAACCCTGAGTTCCAGAACCAGCTTGACATGGTCAAGGATCTCATCTTGCACGAGGTCAATGTGAAAGAGCTGGTTTATGTAAGCAACGAGGATGGCGTCTTCGTGAAGCGTATTAAACCCGATTTCAAGAAATTGGGTCCGAAATACGGCAAGATCATGAAGCTGGTGGCTGCCAAGATTACCGGATTTTCACAGGCAGAGATTGCGCAGCTCGAAAAAGAGGGCATGATGAAGTTCGAAATTGAGGGTCAACCCGTGGAGATTACCACTGATGACGTGGAGATCCAAGCTCAGGACATCCCGGGTTGGGTTGTCGCCAACTTCGACGCTTTGACCGTTGCCCTTGACATTGAGGTGAGCGAGGAGCTCAAAAACGAAGGTGTCGCCCGCGAATTTGTTAAGCAAGTGCAGACCTACCGTAAGGAGAATAACTTCGATATGCTTGACCATATCGGCATCTCCGTGGAGGATAATGCTGCCGTGACTCCTGCGCTGAAAGCTTTTGAGTCATATATTTGTAACGAAACCCTCTGTTCCGCATTGACCATTGCCGATAAGGTAGAAAATGCTACCGAGTTGGATTTGGACGATGTGAAGGTCAACGTTCGGATAGAGAAACAATAACGGGATATTGTAGAGACGCACGGCCGTGTGTTGGAGCATGTTCGTAAAGTCATTCTATCAGCTTAAATATTGGCCTCTTGACATTACTGAACCCTGAATCCTATTGGGTTGATTGGTTCCTCTTTTATCTCGCGTAGCTGATCCAGCACGTCGTTAATCACCTCAATTTGTAGGGCAAGCTCGTTGTTGAATTGCGACTGCAATTGGTTGATGTTGTCCTGAACGCTCTCGTAACCATCACGCTCATCTGTACGGCACTCGGACTGCGAAGCTCAGAAGCGAGCATTACCGCCCCGTGTTCCGTAAAAGCGTATGGTGGACTGGTCTGAGGGAAGACAGTCGTGTTCGTAACCGTACTGCAGCGCGGAGGGTATTATATTTTTTTATATTTTTGCGCTGTAATTTGAACATTTTGTAGAATAGTTTTGAACATTTTGTAACGAAGAATTGAGTATTATGGAATACCGAAGACCGCAATTTTCAGAGGTTTACGATAGGCTAAACGAATCAAGAAAGTTCATCCAAGTGATTGCTGGGCCACGACAAGTGGGCAAGTCAACGTTAATGGACCAGGTGCTGTCAGAATGTCATTTTTCCTGGTACTTATTCAATGCGGATGGTGTGGATGAAGACGATTCAGATTGGATACGCAGGGTATGGGAAAGCGTCCGTTCACAGATGGACATCAAAAATCAAACAGATGCAGTGCTCGTCATTGATGAAATTCAGAAAATAAAACGATGGAGCGAAACAGTGAAACGCGAGTGGGATGCAGACACCCGAGCTCATCGGAATCTGAAGGTCTTTCTGCTCGGCTCATCAAGGTTGATGTTACGCAAAGGACTGAAAGAGTCGCTTGCTGGTCGTTTCGAAATGATTCGACTGGGGCATTGGAGTTTTCAGGAAATGCATGATGCTTTTGGATGGACGTTGGACGAATGGATCTATTTCGGAGGATATCCCGGCACAGCAGAACTCATCAAAGACATGCGCCGTTGGAAAAAGTATGTGAAAGAATCTCTAGTGGCACCCGCCATCGAGAAAGATGTCATCATGACATCCAACATATACAAACCGGCATTGATGAAGCAACTGTTCGAAATTGGATGTTCTTATTCTGCTGAATTGCTTTCCCTTACTAAAGTATTAGGCCAGTTACAGGATGTAGGCAACGTGACTACTCTTTCCTCTTATCTTAACATCTTGAACGAATGTAACTTGCTGACTGGTTTGCAGAAACATGCTGCAGACAAAGCGCGTCGTTATAAGTCAGTGCCCAAATTCCAGGTTTACAATAATGCTTTATTGACTGCATACCAAGGAACTGCATATGATAAAGATCGGATTGACCCGAAACTATGGGGACGTTGGGTGGAGTCGGCGGTGGGTGCACACCTACTGAGTGGTGCTGATGAAGGGGAATATCAGATTTATTATTGGCGTGAGCGTTCTGACGAAGTGGATTATGTTGTTGTTAGGCAAGGAGAATCAATCGCTTTGGAGGTGAAGAGCGGTCGTCGTGGCATGAATAGCGGAATTCCTAAGTTCTGTGAACAATTTCACCCTAAACGGGCTCTTGTTGTTGGCACCGATGGCATCCCTTTTGAGGAGTTTTTCCAAATCCAAGTGGAGAATTTGTTTTAGATAGAAATCCCCGCAACTCATACAAATCGGTGCAAAAGCACTATTTTTTCACGAATTATCGGCTCATGTTGAGCTGATAATTTGCCCTTACATTTATCCAAGATTTCTCCCCAATCTTACGTTTTTATAATAGCACCATCCTTAAAAATGTAAGATTATGAAATACCGACTTTTATTCGTTATTTTTTGTTTTTGCGCGACCAGCATGACCGCGCAACATATCACTCTTAAGAATTATCAGAAGAAAGTACATCCAGGCCTGACTGCAATCACGACTGAGCTCTATAGCGACAAAGATCAGATTGCCAATGTCGATTGGTTGGAGTATCTCGATTGGTTGGAGCAAATATACGGGAAGGAATCGGACGAGTACCGTTCCGCGCTGCCCGACAAACAGGCACTCCGGCAACTGCTCCCCGACAGTCTCGCCGAAGTCTATGCGAATCACCCTGCATATAGATATTCACCCGTGTTGGGCGTTTCTCCGACTCAGGCTCGCGCATACTGTGAGTGGCGCACCGACCGAGTGGCTGAGCAAATGCTCGTTAGTCTGGGAAGGCTGGAATATGACTCCAACCAAACGCCTGAGAACTACTTCAGTGTTAAGAAGGGAATGATGCCGGCGGATTTGAAAACACTCTACTTTTTTCTACCCGATGGCAATATCGAGACATGGTACGGCTTCTCCTGCTTTGCGGAGTGGCGGTAATTTAGAGATGCAATCATTGCGACTCTAAACTTCCTCAAGCTGTGTTCACAGCATATTTAAAATGTACAGAGTGATAGCAATGCTGTGCCGCATTTTCCCGATTTTTTTGTATTTTTGCGCACCATTGTAAAAACTATTAACCTACTATGTCTGAATACAAAGACGACAACATTATAACCCTGAACTGGTACGAGCATATCCGCACGAGACCAGGTATGTACATCGGTAAGAAAGGCGACGGTTCATCTCATGATGACGGTATCTATGTGCTCCTCAAGGAGGTGATGGATAACGCTATCGATGAGTTCATGAATGGCTATGGCAAGTCTATAGATGTCACCATCCGCGAGGGACGTGTGACCATTCGCGATTATGGTCGCGGTATCCCATTGAATAAGGTGGTGGATTGCTACTCCAAGATGAATACGGGCCGTAACTTTAAAGGCGACTTTGCCTCTATCGGTATGAATGGCGTGGGTGTAAAGGCCGTCAACGCTCTTTCCAAACATCTTTTGGTCCAAAGCGTTCGCGATGGTCAAGTCAAGAAGGCTGAGTTCTCCGCAGGTCTACTTATCAAAGACTACCCTATAGAACCAACCGAGGAGAAAAATGGCACTATGGCCTCGTTCTTGCCCGATGACACCATTTTCGAGAACTTTGAGTGGTACACCGAATATATCGAGAATCTGCTCTGGAACTATGTTTACCTTAACCGTGGACTGACGATCAACTTTAACGGCAAACGTATATATTCCAAAAACGGTTTGCTGGATCTCCTGAATAAAAAGGTGGGTGATAGTAAGTTATATGAACCCATTTATTTGAAAGATGATAACTTTGAATTCACCATGGTTCACACCGACCGTAAATATGGCGAGGAGTATTACACTTTCGTCAACAGTCAATATACCGAGCATGGTGGCACGCATCAGCAGGCTATGCGCGAGGCTATCGTCAAAACTTTCAGAGACTTTTTTAAGAAGAACTTTGAGCCTTCCGATGTCCGTAACTCTATTGCAGCTAATATGTCCATCAAGGTCAAGGATCCTATCTTTGACTCCCAAACCAAGACAAAGCTGGGCTCTGAGCACATGGAACCAGGCGGCCAGACCATCCGTAACTATGTGAACGATATGATTGGTCGTCTACTCGACAACTATCTACACAAGAATTTGGAAGTTGCTGATGTGATTCTTAAGAAAATCCAGGAGGCTGAGAAGGAGCGTACGGCCATCGCTAATCTCAAGAAGCAGTCTAAGGAGATTCAGAAGAAGGTCAGTTTACACAACAGCAAACTGCGTGACTGCCGTTATCACTTCAATACGAATGACCCTCGAGGTCTGGAGACAATGATTTTCATCACGGAGGGTGACTCCGCATCCGGTTCCATCACCCAATCACGTGATGCCAACACCCAGGCCGTCTTTAGTTTGATGGGTAAACCTGCCAATGTCATCAAGACCAAGAATGCCATGTATAACAACGAGGAGTTGGGTTTGTTGCAGGCTGCTCTAAACTTGGAAGACGGAATCGACGGTTTGCGCTATAACAATATCGTTATCGCAACGGATGCCGATGTAGACGGCATGCATATTCGTTTGCTGCTGCTTGCGTTCTTCCTTAAACATTTTCCGGATGTGGTTCGTTCAGGTCACGTCTATGTGCTGCAGACACCGCTTTTCCGAGTTCGCAACAAGAAAGATACCATCTATTGCTATTCTGAGCAGGAGAAGGTAAACGCTATTCGAAAATTGGGCAGCAAACCTGAGATTACACGATTCAAAGGTCTTGGCGAGATCGACCCCAAGGAGTTCAAAGGATTTATCGGCAAGTCAATCCGCCTCGAACCTGTAGTGCTGAATCCCAACTGCAACATTGATAAAATCATGGAATTCTATATGGGCCTGAACACTCAGGAGCGCCAGAACTTCATTATGGAAAATCTTCGCGAGGAGGTGGATAATTTTTCTGAAGAATCATAAAAAATCTACAAAACCAAACCTATGATGATAAAAAGAAATGGATTTTTGCTGCTTTGCTCTCTTTGTCTGCTTCTGACAGCCTGTCATAGCAAGAAGACTGAGCCGGTGATAGAGGAGATAGATTACGAATATCCCGTTGCCATCATTTCTGATACTATCAAGACGAGCATCACGGACGAAACAAAACTCTATCCCATCGAGGAGACTCTTTTTGAAAACTTCCTGCGCCAGAGTAATAGTTATCAGGGACAGAAGTTGACGATGAAGACTACTTTTCCAGAAGAGTGGGGCGTTTTGTGTGTAGAACGTCTTCCTGAGGGGCGTGAGCTGATGTTGGTACAGTCTGCCAACCGCGAGTGGAAATACCTTCTGATAACCTCAGGTTTTGGGACCCAACGTATCCTTGACTTGATGCCCGTGGCCGTCAATTTGGCTAAACAAGAAGAAGATATCCTGGAAACGGAGAAATGGGCCACTTATCGTCAGCCAGATGGCGCGTTCCGTATTATCAAAACTTATGACTGGACGCGTTCGGTCACAGGAGCCACTAAACATCAGGTTCTTGAGAATCCGGAGAAGTATCACCGTCTTCACACCTATACCGAGCAATATATCATCAATGATATGGGTCATTTTGAGGCCGTTGAGGTTGATACTCTCCCAGACTACAAGGCTGTGGTCTTTTTCTATAATCACAATGACAAGCCCGAGTTTTGGGATGAGTATGTTGAGATGCTTCAGTCCTATTGCGAAGAAAACGGTATCCTTTATGAAGAAGTTTATCAGGACTATAATCGTGTGATACTCCACAACTACGATATGAGTTTCTCATTAGAGACTGATATTTCTCCATATACTGAGTCTTTGGAAACCGGTCTGGTGCTTTTATGCAAAGGGCAGGAACCTAAGATGATCCCATTCGGCAGCTTTGAATATATGCAGATGGTGATAAACCGTTACTTTCAATTAGACTCTCACGGAAGTACTCCGGCGATATGAAATCCCGTTTTCAGCAGCAGATGATCCGCTTGACAGGCACTCCAACAGAGTATCGCTACCTGCTTGCCGTCAGCGGAGGTGCAGACTCTATGGTAATGGCCGACCTGTTTGTGGAGTCTGGCTACCACTTTGCCATTGCACACTGTAACTTTCATCTGCGTGGTGAAGACTCTGATCGAGATATGAGATTTGTACAACAATGGTCTGAAAAACAGAATGTTGTATGCTTCGTCAAGGAGTTCGATACCCTTGCCGAAACCGAGGCATCTGGAGAATCTGTTGAAATGACAGCCCGCCGCCTTCGCTATCAGTGGTTTGAAGAGGTTGGTAAAGACTACGACTACGTAGTCACGGCACATCAGGCTGATGATCAGGCAGAGACCATGTTCCTAAACTTGACTCGTGGTACTGGTCTCAAAGGATTAACAGGCATCACTGAGAAGTCGGACAAGTTGTTGCGCCCACTACTCTCATTTACAGCAGATGAGATTAGACAATATGCGAAGGATCAAAATATTGAATATGTGATTGATGTGACCAATGCTGATGAACAGATTCGTCGCAACAAAATCCGCCATACTGTGATTCCAGCCCTTGAATCCATGAATCCGCAGTTAGTTCCGACCATGTGTCATACTAGTAGAATTCTTCAGCAGCAATATGGCATTTATCAGGATGCCGTCAAGAAATTTATGGACGAATGCACAACTCGCAAAGGTGATACATTGCACATTCGTAGAGCGTTTCTTGATAATCATCCCTATAAAGAGACGTTGCTTTTCGAGATCCTAAAGACTTATCACTTTACAGAAGCTGCCGTGCAATGTATCTTGAAAGCAGAACAACCAGGTCGTATGTTCTACGCACCGCAATATGTCTTGCTGGTTGATCGTGAAGAGTATCTTGTTTATCCCATTGAAAAGCCAGAAGAAGTTGAAATTGTTTGTCATGATCTTGATGAGTTGCGACAATTTTTTGATGTGGAAAGACTTGTGATAGATGGGACGAGTAGTTTCCCAAAAGATAGAGATACTCTTGTTGTTGCTCCCTCTAAACTTCAGTTTCCTATAACTTTACGCCATTGGAAAGAGGGCGATTTTTTCTATCCTTTCGGAGCTGCAGGGCGGAAGAAACTCAGTGATTTTTTTACAGATCAAAAATTCAATAGGAGAGAAAAGGATGAGGTGATTTTGTTCTGTATTCACAATCATATTGCATGGGTGATAGGTTATCGTAGTGACGAGCGTTTTAAACTCATTCCGACAGATATAGAATTCTATACCATTTCAATCAAAGATTTGTCTTTTTTTCATCTTCAAAAATCATAAAAGATTATGGAAATACCTAAAATGCCTGAGATTCAACCTGTACAACCTCAGAGAACCTTTATTTTGTGGTTTATGAGTATCTGCTCTATGGTAGATGCGGTCAGCAATATTTTCTCATACCTGTTTTTCATTTTTATGCCGGATCGAATTGCTGAAGTGATGCCCAAAATGGGTGCTACGATGGGCATGAGTAAGGAGAGTGTCGATCTGCTGATGGAGTCTATTGCTGCCGTCACGACACCCCAGTGGATTATGCTGATAGCCGTGGAAGTGTTGATGTTCGTCGGTGTGCTGCTGATGATCTGGAAACTCAACCAGATTGGTTTCCACCTCTATGCTGTAGGACAAATCCTCAACATTGTCATCACGAACTTTGTCATCGGCGGCAAGATGGCTTTGGATTTCACGGCTATCATAACTGTAGTCTTCCTGATAGCCATATATGCAATGCACTTGCGTTTTATGAAACCATTAAAAGAGTCGGATGAATCCCAGCAAGATGATGTAGAAACACCTCAATAAGAAGAGAATGAGGTTTAGTAGATAGTTAGAGATAAAAAAATTATTTTTGCTTGGCGTTAATTGAAGCCAATATCTGCAGAAAAATGAATAGAGAAGACTTTCCGATATTGAAACAACAGGTCTATAATAGACCGATGGTATATTTGGACAATGCGGCTACCACCCAAAAGCCGCAGGTGGTCATCGATGCCCTTAGTGGCTATTACGAGACTATTAACAGCAATATTCACCGTGGTGTGCACTATCTCAGTCAAATAGCCACCAATGAGTTTGAGGTTGCCCGGCGTTGTGTGCAACAGTTTATCAATGCTGCTCATGATTATGAGATTATCTTTACGCGAGGTGCAACTGAAGCTATCAATCTCGTGGCGGCCTCTTTTGGCAGGACCTACATCCAAGCGGGTGATGAGATTATCGTTTCGGAGATGGAGCACCACTCCAACATCGTTCCTTGGCAGTTTCTATGCGAAGATCGCGGAGCTGTGTTGAAGGTTATTCCGATGAATGATGATGGTGTGTTAGATATGGAAGCCTACGAGAAGTTGTTCACTGCCAAAACTAAGATAGTAGCTGTGGCACATATCTCCAATGCTTTAGGAACCATCAATGAAGTGGGTAAACTTACTGAGATTGCTCATGCTCATCAGGTCCCAGTCATGCTCGACGGTGCTCAGGCGGTGGCCCACGAGCCCGTGGATGTGCAAGCCCTCGATTGCGACTTTTACTGTTTCTCTGGCCATAAGATGTACGCCCCTATGGGCGTGGGCGTGATGTATGGCAAAGAACGCTGGCTTAATGAGATGAAACCCTATCAGGGCGGTGGCGAGATGATTAGTAATGTCACCTTTGCAAAGACTACCTACAATGAGTTGCCTTTCAAATTTGAGGCCGGTACTCCTTCTGTCGGAGACGTTATTGGTCTGCGCAAAGCAATCGAATATATGCAGGGCATCGGCATTGAGAAGATTCGAGCTCACGAGGAAGAACTCCTTCATTACACCACCGAGGCATTGGCAGCAGTTCCGGGTATGCGCTTTATCGGCACTGCCCCGCGCAAAGCAGCAGTCATCTCTTTCTTGATTGGCAATAGCCATCCTTACGATGTGGGCGTATTGCTTGACCATCAGGGAGTTGCTGTGCGCACAGGACACCACTGTGCCCAGCCTGTCATGGACCACTACGGAATTCCCGGCACTGTGCGTGCCTCTTTTGCCCTCTACAACACCAAAGAGGATGCCGACCTGCTCGTGAAGGCCGTTATCAAAGCACAAACAATGCTATCGTAAAAATCAGAACTATGAACTACGCAATTGTCACCGGCGGAAGCTCCGGAATTGGACTTGCCTACGCGGAGGAACTGGCCGCTCGAAATTACAATATATTGATTGTCAGTAATCGTGAAGATCTCAACCTCACCGCCCAGCAACATCTGCAATCTCTTTATCCCAATCTTGAAATTAAGACTTTGATGATGGATTTGGCCGTTCAAGAGGCAGCTCAACAACTCTTCGACTATTGTAAGGAGCAGCAACTTGATGTGGAGGTTCTCGTTAACAATGCTGGCATGTTCTATTTTGGTGCAGCTGTTGAGAAACCTGTCACCCTGTCTGAGAAGATGTTGAACCTGCATGTGCACACGCCCATGGCACTTTCTATCCTTTTTGGTAAGGCGATGAAAGACCGCGGACATGGCTATATTCTCAACGCCAGCTCTATAACTGCTTTTATGAAATTCCCTACCATTGCGGTCTACGAGAGTACCAAAACGGCTCTGATGTCTTTCAGCTATGCACTCTCGATGGAATTGAAACATCATGGCGTGAACGTCTGCTGTGTCTGTCCCGGCGCTGTGGACACCGACCTCTATAACCTGCCCGTAAATACCCGCAAATGGCTCTGCCGTTTTGGGCTGATGCTGAAACCGAACCAGGTGGCCAAGAAGGGTGTCCGTGCTCTGTTCCGCGGGTGGAAACGGCGCATTCCAGGGGCATGGAGTCGCGTATTTGTAGCCCTGAGCATCATCGCCCCGGACTTTATAGTGAACATAATCAAGAAGAAATTCGTGTGATGTTTTTCTCCCGCAGATTACGCAGATCTCGCAGATGAACGCAGATTGTTTTTTTTAGATCCTGGCGGATCTTATTCGCTTTGCTCATAGATGTTTTAACGCAAAGGTTCAAAGAGCGCAAAGACAGACAATCAAATTGAACCGGGTGCAAAAAAATAAGGGAGTTATATACATGATGGCACAACAAATATGAGTGCAAAGTCAAAAAAATGCATTTCAACTTCAACATGATTTACTGAGGCACCTGCCCATAGAGCACGCGGGCGGGCAGGCCGACATGCGGTGCGGACGCGGTGTGAATGGCCGGCCTCCAACAGCGGCGTGCAAAGGCGCTTGCGTTTACAAAAATGCATGCTTTCCGTGTATATTCCCATTTGCTACATGCTGCATTTTTGTTCCCGTTTGCCGCCGATGTCAGAGGGCGGACAGAGCGGGCGGGATTCATGTCGGCTTGATCTTTTGGCAACTTTTCCATCAAGGGAAAAGTTGAAGAATTATATTTATGGAAGTTGTTTGCCATAAAGCCCTTGCCTACCTCAAGAAAACATCTATTAGCAACATACTTGGGCATACAAGGTGCCATCAGGTATATAGTCCCCCAAAATAATCCCTTGTCCTATAATTTTCAACTTTCAATTTTCAATTAAAACACCTATCTTTGCACCACACAAACTCCAATCATCATGGCATTTTTTGTAGTTGGCATTGTAATTATTCTAGTCTCTTTTCTGGGAATTGTTTATTTCATGTACCGATATATGTTTGCAAAGCGTAAAGGTGTAAAAGAACGCTCTTATGATTTGACAGGTATGATCTTCTTAATCTTTCCCTTCTTGGGTGGAGTGAGTGGCTTTGTCGGTAAATTTCTGGAAAAATCACTTCCTAATCCAGATTATCGGATCTTGTGTTCTGTTATTATCACTGTAGCCTTGTTGGGCATCACTTCGCTGATTGTCCGCCATTTTGTGAATAAGAAAGTCGAAAAGGAGAAAATGGATTAGTCACTTTTCATTTTTCAGAATAAAAAAAACAGCAGCAAATCAATATTATTTTACGTGCAAGTCAACAATAAGATACTAAAGTTATTTATTGTTGGTTATTTATTGTTGGTTAATTTCTGATACATCTTCATTAGTTCTGCCACGCATTCACTTTCTGACATGTGGATTGAAAAACCATAAGCTGCCATTACAGCCTTATCGTTTTCTTGATGGGCTTTTCTTAATTCAGGAGGCATTAGCACCTCATCATACAAATCAGCCAAACTGCTGTTGGGGTAAAGATTCCGAGCGTCTAATATGGCTTGAGCTGTTTCTTCAATTTTATTTTTCTGTGTTTCTGTGGGCTCTGGCCAAGGGAAGTTGTTGTAAACAATGGTGTTGCTGTAACTGTAGTCAGACTTCAATCTTCCACATACGGCACGCATCCAACACATGTGAACATTTGACGTGAGTACACCAAAATGATATTGGGTTATCTGTTGCATTACAAACAACTTATCTCCTGGGATAATTTCCTTTGAAAGATAATCTATAGGAATATAGCGCCGATTTTCAGAAGACACCTTTGGAATTGCAACATAATCACTAGTACATTCAAATGGAGCCCCAAAAAGAGTAGGATTGTCTGCAGCTCGAAGTGTGCTTGTCCTTTTACTTGCAAGGCGAAACTCACGAACTCTTTCAATCCTTCTGATTATCTCAGGACATTTTTTAATTTCAGAAGGAGCTGCACCTTGAAGCCACAAACAATAACGAGGTTTCCTCTCTATAAAATCTTTTCCCATCATGTAATGGCGGATAAATTGTACGGCAATGGGCTCTTTTTCAAGAAGTTCATTTTTTTCTTCTTCCGTGAGTATAAGATTTCCGTCATCAATAGGTTGTCCCCCCAAGCATATTTGCGGAACATTACTTAAGGGAAGCATTCTTTTTTCTATAAAAACATTGGGAGCGTCAAACAGATAACCGTTGATGTTACTAGCTTCTATAATTTGTTTGTCATTCAAGAATATAACTTTAGCCTTATTATTTTTCGTTGTGCTAAAACCGACAATCACACAATGAACATGAGCCTTTCCCGAACTCTCCGAATTCCAACGGAATGTCCGCCAGGCGAAATTTATTAGAATGTTATTCTCAAATAAAGGTTTCCATAAATTCGCAACAGATCCTCCCTGAGTGATGGAATTAGTTGAAACAAATGCACATTTCACATCTGTATTAATTATATAATCAGTTGCTTTTTTGAACCAGCAACAAACATAATCCAAATCACCCACACCTTGCCAATTCTTACCGAAGGTATCAATGACGTCTTCTTTCTGTTCTCCGTCCATCCAGCGTGCTCCAATAAAGGGAGGGTTTCCAACTATGTAATTCAACTTTTCTTTTGGAATAATCTCTTCCCAGTTCATTCTTAGGGCATTTCCACGGAGTATGTTACGATACGTTTTTAATGGTAACATATCCAATTCTCTCTTGATAATCCCCTGTGTCTCTTTGAGCATCTGGCTTTCGGCTATCCATAAGGCAGTTGTAGCCACATCCACGGCAAAATCATTGATTTCGATACCGTAAAATTGGTGAATGCCAACTTTTACAGGTGTGTGCTCGTCGTCAAAGCCCAATGTGATTTGACCTTTATGTAACTCTGCAATGGCCTTGTTCTCCAATCTGCGTAACGAAAGATATGATTCCGTTAAAAAGTTACCGCTCCCACAGGCAGGATCAAGAAATGTCAAAGAGGCCAGTTTGTCTTGATATTTGGTCAGAGCCGACATACGTTGTTTCTCTATGGGAATATCTCGTATTTGGTCCAGCTCCTGTTTCAAATCATCCAAGAATAAAGGGTCTATGACTTTATGGATGTTTTCTATAGAGGTATAGTGCATACCTCCTTTTCTACGTGTTTCCTGGTTCAATGTGCTTTCAAACACACTTCCGAAGATGGTCGGTGATATCTCACTCCAATCAAAGTCACTGCTTGCATTGTCAAGGAGCAACTGAGCTATTCTATCGTTAAAAAAGGGAATCTCAATATCTTTTTCACTGAAAAGGCCTCCATTGCAATAAGGAAATGCTTTCAGTTCTGGACGCATATACTTGTCCCGTTTGTCCAATGGCGTATCCAACACCTCAAACAACTTGATTAGCGCCTCCCGCATGTCACCGTGCCCAGGCTCGAAACGAGAGAGGTAATCATGAAAGATATTATGGCTACTGAAAATGCCAGCGTCCTCAGCATATAGACAGAACACCAGACGGACACACAAAATGTTCAAACTTCTGAGAGAGTGCTCGTCTTTGTCAATATACTGCTTGAGTAATTCATCATAAATCTTACCGATGATTTCTCCTGCTTTTAATGAAACCTCCATCTCTTTCTTGATATGGATGTTTTCACTATCCACTAAAAAAGACAATCTATAGTATTCCTTTTCTAGATTTTCCAACAGAACTTCTTCGGGCTCGCTGTTGGGTTGCTCCATATCATAAATCAGGAATGACTTGAAATTACAGGTGACAATCCATCGGGGTCTTTCACTATAGGGAAGGTCTGCCGAATAGCGCTTGGCTTGTTGAAATGGATTTAGCAGGGTGCCGTCACTTTGCTTGATTGGTGCTCGTAAATCTTTATCGATGCTCTTTTGCTCGATTAACACATGTGTTGCCCGAATATAGCCATCTATGAAGCTTGTATGATCTAACTTGACTTGGCTTTCGAACCGAATATACAATTCAGGCTTATCGATAGCAAAAACATCCCTAAGAAGACCTAACCAGAAGGGTTGGCTTTCACCTTTCTCGTAACCTCTGTCTTTCCATAATTGTGAGAAATCTTTGGCGGCTTTTTGTTGTATTCTACTATCCATAAAGTATATTTTGTCGTGGCAAAAATACAAAATTAAGCAAAGTGTAGTGATTCTCGTTAAGCATTATCTATCTTTGTAGCCAAAATAATTAGTCTGAAAGAAAGAAAAAGATAATAAATGCGGAAAGAAAAAAAGGGGGCTATATCCCTGATGGCACCTCGTGTGCCCAATTATGTTGCTAATAGACGTTTTTTGAGGGAGATAAGGGCTTAGTGGCATGCAACTCCCATAAATATAATTCTTCAACTTTTCTCTTGATAGAAAAGTTGCCAAAAGATCAAGCCGACATGAATGCCGCCCGCTCTGTCCGCCCTCTGACATCGGCGGCAAACGGGAACAAAAATGCAGCATGTAGCAAAAGGGAAAATACACG